>CAZAVF010000024.1:0-20594 GCA_964488935.1 uncultured Planctomycetales bacterium
CGGGACAACGTTCACGAAAGTGCGCATTCTGCCGTGCGGCGTTTTCCTGCGGCTGAAACTTACTTTCCCGGGGCAAAGGGCCATGATCGTGCCGATACCTTTGGTATTGACCCCGGCTTTATAATGACTGAATCCGCGCACAAGTATCTGCCCGGTCTTCACGCTTTCTCCTCCTGAAACTTTGGTGCCTCTGTCCTTCTTTGGTGTCGCTTTTCCTCCAGCCATGTTGCTTTCTCCTTTTATCTTGCTTTAGCCCAAAGGGCCCTTGCCAGGCCCATCAATTCAGCTTTCTCCAGACGAACCCCGGCGCGGCACAACCCGTCCTCCCGGTTCTTCAAGGACCAGACGACCTCGGCCCTGGTATAAAAAGGCTCGGCCTGTTCTGGAATTTGAAGCCATACCTCCAGCCGGGAATTCACCGGCAGCCTGCTGCGCGAAGTCAGCCCTATCCCGTTGGCGCTGATGTCGAAAGTCTCGCCGCCGCTTTCTTCGCTTGCCGTGGCCTCCAGAAACTTGAGAGGGAACCTTGCCTGCATCCGTTCAAAAACCCTCCTGTCGTCCATGGGGTTTCCTTTCTCCGTGGCTTTGACCTAATTGTATCAACTTATTTCGGTTTAGCAAGTCTTATTTTCAAAAAAAACCCATGCAACGGATTGAATTGCAGAGAGTTACACCCCGGCCTCTCCTGCCCGGCCCTCACGTATATTCACGCGGAAACAGCCGCAAAATCAAAGTCCTGATCAAGCCGCTTCCCGGCCAGATCGGATTCACCGGTTAAAGCTGAGATCCGCCACGGATGCGATATCGTCATAAAACTTTAAAACCCCGCATCCCGGCGCCTGCTTAGCCTCGTGATCGGCAAACATGTAAAAGGCCAGCCCTGGATGCGGCTGGCCTTTTACAATTATGCGACCGGAAACTGCTTTTTGCCTTATACCCCGATACCGGCTTTCCGGGAAGTTTCGGCGTAGACCTGCGTACTTTCCGTCAACTTGGAAGCGACGGACATGTCCATGTTATCGTTGAACTGGAACACATCCTCGATCTTTTTGACGTTGGCCCAGCTATGTTTCACCACGTCATCGTAACCCGCTTTATATGCCTGTTCCGTGATGATCCCCGCTTCGCGGATGGAAACGAAGAACTGTTTCCACACGTCCATAAGCATATCGGGAAAAAGCTTGGCGACGGCGTTGCCGATCACCACGCTTGATAAATAAGTATTGGCCGCCATCAGTTTCAAGTCCCCATCCTTCGCAGCCGTATGGAGACGAACGTCGGCTGTTTCGCCTTTAGCGAGGATGACCATCGCGCCCTTGTAAGAAGCGACGTTATTAAGGAACTCCTCACTGTTCTCTACGGCGTCGACCGTATTGCCCAGAACAGCCTTAACAGTCTCTGCCCCCGGGCCGAACACCACAAGGTTGACCTTCTTCCCGAGATGCTTCTTTACCAATGCCAGAGGTGTCATATAACCCTGCTGATATTGATTAAAGAGCACAGATGAAACGGCTATCGTCTGCGTCTCTATCGTCTTGCCTTTTTTCTCGGCGGCATCAAGCTCGGCCGCCGAAGAAGCCAGGAAAGCGTCGAATTCCGCGCCGGCTAACTCACTCTGGAACACAACCGCGTCCTGCTTTCTCAGATTTCCGGCGGCGCTGACGGCTTTACCGGCTTCTGTCTCATCCAGCCCTCTTTTTTGCGCCAGAGACGTTAAAGAATCCGTATCTATATCCGCGCCCGTCACTCCGGAGAAATCGGCGGCGCTGAACATATCGAACGCTGCTTTCCGGAAAGCACTGGCGGACTGCCGCGCTTCCGCAGACAATTCCGAAGCGGTATTAAACTCAAACAACCCCCGGGCATTCCGGGACGTTACCTGATTGCCTGCCCCGGGCACTTTTTTCCAGTAGTCGGTCCACTGAGCTCTCAATAATTCCGGGAAAGCTTCGGATACCGCGCTCCCCAACACCGCCCAGGAAAAAGGCGTATTCGCGGAAAACAGTCTTATTTCCCAATCACTCGTATCAGGAGTACTCCCGGCCTCACGTAGATCGGAATCCGGGATCTCCCCGTCGGCCAGTATAATGGAAGCTCCATGGTACGCCCCATCATCATTAACCTTTCTGGAGAAAAGGGACTTGTTCACCCAGAAATCTACAACCTCCGGTTTATCGGCAAACAGCCTGCTGACTATCCTGTTGCCCTTGCCTACCGCTATTATATTGAAACGATTACCCAAGTACTTGCCTATCAATGCGATCCCGCTCAAATATCCGGGCTGCGAACCGACAGTCAACAGATCTGTAGAAACGATAAGCGGCGGACGATGCTGGAAGGTCCTCCCCCCTTTTTCCGCCGCGTCAAGAGTCGACTTTGCCGCGCGCAGGAAATCCTCCAAGGAAGAACCCCCTGTAGCCAGGAAATAAGCCTGGTCCTGCGTAAGGAGGCGGTCTACGGCGCTTCTGATATCCTTTTCATCCGCGTTATTCCCTACCGCTTTGGCGATCAGTGAATAATAATTCCCGCCTGTAGTATCGAAGATATCCGCTCCGCCGTCCTTTTCTTTATCACTCTTATCCCCGGCCGCCAGCAAGGCATCCTTAATTCCATTGTCGCTTTGCGATGCCGCGGATTCTTTTCTCAGATGATCCTTATCCATTGTGGCGGCGGAAACCGGGGCCGCAATCATGCTGCTGAATACGGCGACCGTAATCAATATCGGCACGCAGGATAACACACGTTTATACTGTTTCACCTTTTCCATTTCTTCCTCCCTTGTCTGTTCTTCCATGTTAAGAATCATCCGCGAACCTCTTGTGTTCAACTATCTTATATCCTTTCCCGCCTTGTTCTGGCTCTTAAGGACGGAAAAATAAATATCGGAGTCTGTCTTTTGCGTGACAACCGGAGCGACCACGACATAAGAATACCCTTTATCCCTCAACCGCTGCGTAAGCCCGGGAGTATGGAAGCCCCCGGCAATGACCACCGATACCTTGTCCCTCGAATCTTTCATTTGATCGTCTATATTCCGCATAAAGACGTCTTCCCTGGCAATACCCAGTTGGTAGAACTCATCCACCTGCTTCAAGTTGTCTTTTACCATACCGCCCTTCCGCGGCTGGACCGGCAGAGCGTACTTACGACTTTGCTCCGATAGAAAATCTTCCCAGGACGAGATGTCGAACTTATCGGCGTGAGATTTGAAATATCCGTAATTCTCCGGCAGAAGCTCCAGATTCCAGAGATCGATCAGGATATTGTCCGCCGTTTCTATATCGCTCAATCTTTTCTGGTCCCCGTTCGATACAAGCGAATTATGTATCTCTTCCTCCGCCGATTTGATCTCGCTCAACAACTGCGCGGGGTCTACATTGCGGCTGGCGGAAATATACTTCAGGTACCCGGACAACTCCGGGTATTTTACCGCGATATCCACTTTACCGGAAGCCCGGGCCTCTAAGAAAGCATAATATTCATGCGGAGCGCATTTCCCGTCTTTAAAAGCCCGGCTTTTATCAAGAAGCCCCTGCACGCCGTCTTCATCCAAAAGCCCCGCCAGTTCCCGGACAAAATCGTTCCTTTCCGCTTCGGCTTTCTTCAGATCCAATTTCTTTTCCAGCCTGCATATCTCCAGGAACAAGGCCAGGTTGGGATAAACATCCAGATGCAGCTTCTTCCCTTTAATGTTGTCGGACAGGTACAGGCAGTATTCCGCCAGAGAGGTCTGCTTATCCTGATACGCCTTCCGTTTCCCCTCGAAGGCCAACAAACCATCACCGTAAATGAACGGCTTGAGCCTGTCGATGATCTCCGACAAGCCCAGCAGATAAGTCACTGCCTGCCGCCGCAGGGAATCTATTCTCAGGAAAGCCGACAGATTGCTGTCATAAAGCTTCTCATCGTCTATCCCGTAGAGATCGATATCATAGTCGGCAACAATATCCAGGTATTCCTCGCCCGAGATCCTGCCGGACCGGAGGTACTTATCCGCCACCTCTATGCGCGCCTTCCCATCCGAATAGCCGCGCAAGTATGAAAGATTAACGTTCCCTCTCCCGCCCTCCACCATTATCAAACGCAGACCGTATCCCTTGACTAACTGCTCCAGAAGCTGCGCAATATTCTTTTGCGCTTCATAATTACAATGCGCATCCTGAATGCAGATTATAACAGGCCGGCCTTGCGGCGATCCTGCCGGAGTGTCGTAAACTTCTTTAATGAGTCCGCATTGCGCAGGGATATTGATATTCTTGGCTTGGACAGCCCAGCTGTTTCCAATAAGAACACAGGACATTAAAAAGTTAACAGCAAAAATAATATTTAACGGTCTTTTCATGATATCATCAGGCTTATGAAGCTCAGCGGACTGCCCCTTCGACAAGACTTGACAGTAAGCCTGTCGGACTGACTGCTGCAGTGAGCCTGTCGAACTGCTCAGGACAGACGCCCGCAGTTTCACAAAGCGGAATAATAAGCTGTCCTTTGAAATCCTTGAAGAAGCCCCGCCCTTAAAGGCGCGGTTTTAGCGCCATCAAAGTATAAAAAAAGCCACATCCCTATTCTATGATATCCAGAATAGACCGTGGCGTTGTCGACATAAATAAACCTTTTATTAAAGGTTTATTTATGCCAACCGTTATAATATACATAATATGTACCCTAATGTCAAGAGAAATTACCTTTTCTATTAAGTATACCGGCATATGCCATTTTCTCCGGTTAACACCTTACAGGCACGTATCGGCGTAACCAACGTATCCGCAACAAGTTGCTGCTATATCTCCGCTGGCAAGCCGCATAGCCACTGATGAACCATCAAATTGAAGATACTTCTCTGAACAGCTTTCTTTGTATCCTTGCATGCCGCTCCAACCTTCAACAGGCCTCCATCCCCCTGAAGAATCCGGAGCCGGTCTTAAAATGGGCCCGCGCCCGACAATACTTCCCCGCAAGCCGCTTTCTTCCGTCCCCCCGCTGTGCCCTCCGTCAGCCTCAGGATGAACGACGCCCAGACTTCTGCCCGGGGCCATGTCTTTTTCAACCTGATACAGGCTCATATCTCTTTCAGGATCAACGTAAATGATCAGGTCGGCGTTGGCCATGGATGGAAGAATATTCTTGTAAAGATCGGGGATGATCCCTTCTATCCAATGTTTCTCCATTTCAGGAACACTGCGCGGCCTTGGTTTCTGCGCTTCCTGCTCAAAACGCCATTGCCGCATGGCGTCATACGGAGCGTGCATATAAACCGCCAGGTCTATTCTTCTGATGAAATCACCGAGTCTTTCTTCTCCGTTTATCGCGTATAATCCTTCGAATATGATGACATCTACATCCTCAAGACGGATACGTTTCGGATCAAGATACCCCTTGCTCGGCCTGTCGTACCTGCGTATATATACCTCCGTCTCCCCGTCCTTGACCTGCGCAAGGAAGCTCTCCGCCTCATCCAGCCGGACATGCCTCTCATCCCATTCCGTGCCTATAGCCTTCCTCTCCCCCGGCGCCCGGATGAATTCGTCCACTCCGACGAGCAGAACATTAAGCCCCCGCCTTTCCAGCGCCGATCTCAAGCTCCCGGCAAAAGTGGTTTTTCCCGCCCCCGCCCCGCCGCCGATGCCGACGATAAAAGGAACAGAATTATATCTCCGGACGAAACCCGCAGATACCTGGGATGCCACTGATTCCACAATCGCGTCTCCGGCTATCCCGCGCATGCCTCCATCGTATCCTGAGTGTCTTTGCCTTCTGCGTAGACTCTCCAGCAGATCGTCATTGGTCACGGACGAAAGAGCTGGTCCCTCCCCCTGCAAATTGTAATCGCACCTGCTCAAGGACGGATAAAAAGACACCGAAAGTCCGGTGTCCGGGCTGCGAGGGAACAAAAACACGGGATCGTTAAAACCGCTGCGATTCAGGCTTTCCACCACCCTGACTCTATTTTTCCATAAACGCAAATTGGTTTCCGGGTCCCAGCGGGAGAGCAGAGATCCTCTGCCCGCGACCACTTTCAACCGGCCGCCGCTTATCCTGTCCGCCGCCGTCCGCACCGCTTCTGAAACAGCGGTCATATCCGTGAAGTCTGAGTGCGCCGCCAACGTTATTTTACTTTCACTGTCGTGGACTATAAGAAAGATACCCGGTTTACAATATAGCTGGAACGGCGTACCGTCTTTTAAGAGCACTAAATCCCCCATCCCGATCTTTCTTACCGGTGAAGGCAGCGCTTTATCAGAAGAAAGCACTTCTCCCCCGAGATAAAGCGTGCCGCCGTCTTTTTCTTCCTCTTCCCGGATATCCCCTAGTAAGTATCTACTTAAGATATGTCCTGTCGGAGCACGTTCATACCCAGCAATAACCAGTTTGAGGATACCGTCAATATCCTCCCGGCCTTTTAACAATTCCGGTAAAAAGATCTCTCTAAAATAGCTGTTATCCAGCATGTCCCCGCAGAAAAGCCTCAAAAGCAGCAAAAATCCGGAAACCGCCGTCTTCTCCCACAAAACCGCCCATTCTTCTGGATCTTCGAATTGCACAAATGAGCCGCAATCGGTATCTATGACCTCAAAGAACGGACCGAAATTGTCAGCGTAATCCGCCGGATGGGTATGCGCCGCCATCATCCGGGAAGCCGCCCTGACGTTGCCGGCCACATTGCGGCTGATTATGGACAGGAAAATATCTGCCCTCGCTTTTGCCGTCCTCCCGGGGGATATCTCGGCAAGAATAGCGTTTATGAGCACTTTAAGGTCCTTCCCGTGCACCCCGCGCTCATGCGGCAGATAAGCAGGCAAACGGTAAGTGCAATATCCGAGCCTCACGCTATACCAGATTTCTTCGTAATCGCGTCCACGATCCAGGATAAAACCGTTGTACTTATCGGAGAGTTTCCTTACGCGCACCGTATCGGCCAGGAAGGCCATCCCTTTTCTCCTGCATTCATTCTCAAGCCCGAGAGAAGTGGACTCGAACTCCATACACGCGCCTATTCCTCCCCAGCTTAAAGTATTTCCGTCCTCGGCGCCCGGCACATACGGCACATCGGGGAGATATACATACTTGCCGTCCAGGGCCGCGCGCAATGAGGCCGGGACCATTTCGTCGACAAAACACCCCACTCCTTTGAAGTTGAGGTCGCCGGCAAGCTTAAGACAAACCTTCCCCTCTCTCTCCAGGCACGACAATGTTTCGGCGACATCCGGTCTTTCCACCCTTCCGCCGGCTATAACAGAAAGCTCTTCCAGAGAAGATATGATCCTTATTCCTTCTCCGCATTCCACATAAGGCACGACCCAGGGGCCGGGGAGATAAAGACATCTTCCGCGCACAAACCCGTTGACCGCGGCCCGTCTGCCGTCTTCATGGTATATCTTCTCCAGATCCAGGTCTCTAAGCGCCTCTTTAGCGAGGGGGACGCCGTCGGCATCATATATCTCTCCGCCCATAATAGGCAGGATGTTATCCACCCATAATAGACCGGTATCAAGGTTTTCCGGATTTATAAAACGGAACAAACCGCATTCCACCGGTTTAAGCGGAGAGAATTCGCCGCAGGAAACGATCTTCTCACGTGTCCTTTTCCCCATACCTCCTATCTCAACCGGGCTAAATGCCGAAACCTGGAACTCCCCGCTTAAAGGATTGATCATAAAACCCGTAGCACCCGTCTCCGTAAGGCGCCGGACGGTTTCATTTATGCGCGCAGTGCCGGCCGGATCAAAAACCGGGAAACCCTGTTTACCCAGGAATTCACGCGCGGCGGATGCCGAATTCCTTTTCATCATGAGGAACATTTCGGCGTAACCGCCGTCTTTCTTCTCCCTGTTGTGCTCTTTATCCGCATCGGCCCTCACCCGCGCTGACTTTGATCTCCCGGGGATATCGATACCGTATGCGCTCAGGACCTTCCCCAAAAGCATAAACGCATTCGAGGTAAGCCACAAGGCTATCACACTGCTGATGATCAGATCGAAAATGCCCGCGCCCGTCGCCTGTATCAGCAATCCCGCGGACAACGCTCCCACCGACCCCAGCATATCTCCCAGGGCATGCAGATAGGCCCCTTCCATCGTCAGGCTTTGCGAAGAGACCCCGTGCAGTTTACGCACGCAATAAATATTGATAAGCAGCCCGCCCAGGGCGACCACCGACATACCCGCCCCCTCCACGGCAAGCAGGCTGTGATAACGCTGTATCGTCTCGAAGAAGACATAGCCGGCGGTGGTCAACAATATAATGCTGTTTAACGAAGCCGCCGCCAGCTGCACGCGCGAGTTGCCGTTGTATTTACGCTCAAGCGAAAGATGTTCCGTGGCATACTGCGCGGCCAGCGCGCACGACAGGCCCACGAAGTCGGTGGCCATATGCCCGGCGTCGGCGGTAAGCGCCAGAGAATGAAAAATGTTCCCGCCGACTATCTCCACGATCATATACATGGCGGTGAGACCAAGGACGAATATCAGCGCTTTGCTGCCGCGATCGCCGTAATCCCCGGGACAGGCATGGCAGTGATGCAGGATACTGAACAACGCGGCAGCTCCAGGCTTGCCTGCGCCCCCGTCTTTACTACGCACGTCACCGGCATGGGCCGCGTCTTTCTCATACCGATAGCAATAAATTGAGGAGGATATTTCCCGGCGGGCAGCGGCCCAAGCGGCAAACACCGGCTGCGGGCTATCCGTGATTATGTAACCGCGCGGGCCAAGATAAGATATTAGATTACGCGCTATTCTCTCCGAGTCGTCAGCGGATAAATAACCGGACCTGTCGGTATTCAGATACAGAATACAATCCATTCCTTCCAGGCCGGCAACATGATCTCTAAGATCATTCCTGCACGGACGCACCAAGGCACGTATCTCTTCTCCGGCCTCCAGCATTTCCTTTCCCGCAGGAGAGAAATACAAAGAACTCAGTTCTACGCCAAACGTGGAAACCACCTCTTTTTCGGGATACCGCCCGGAAACTATGGCGGCTATATTCCCGGATCTTTTGTCCGCCGCAAAAATAACGGCACCGGACGGATCAAAAGCGCCCCAAACCCGCGGATTCTCCCGGTAATGTTCCAATGTGCACAATGCCAGGGTATAGGCTTCTTGTCCGGTACTGGCGCCGGCGGAAAGGATCCGCAAGCCGCTGAAGGCACCGGCGTCATTATCCGTCAACAGTACGGGAAGTATCTCCGCGAAATAGACCTCAAAGACCCTGGGTATCCGGTTGAACTTGGTAGAAGACCCCATAACATGCTTATCCCAGACCCAGAAAATAGAGCCGAGAGTCAGGCTTAAAACGAATATCAGTAATACCGAATCCGGGATATACACCCGAAAAACAGCTATGAAAACAAGAGAGAACACCCCTCCAAAGATCAAATCAGAGACGTCCACATCCACCTGTATCCCCAGCTTTTCCTCCCAGCCGTGATCCTCCCGGTGATCGCTTCCATTTCCTGCATTGCGGAACATATTGTTACGGCAGGGCTGTCCTTCGGGAACACTACTGACGGGATCTGTTGTCCCGCCGTCTCTCGAAGAGACACGGGCAGAAGATTCCGGCCCGTTGCCAGGAAGTTCAGGATGGAGAAAATAATCGGCTTCATTTAACACGGCGGATTTTCGTCCTCCGTCAAACAGGTTCCGCTCCTGACTCAGCAGATACCCGATGATATCCCGGGTCCCGGATGCGGGCATACGCAGAGAAAGCTCCTGGCATTCACGCACAAAGATCAATTCTTGGGTAGAAAGAATCTTTGAGAACAGGTTCTCGAAAACCGCGCGGTTCTCCGGGCTGAGCACGAACCGCGGACGGAATTCCTCCTGTCCCTTAACGAATTCAGCCGTGCCCAGATATATACTGCCTTCGCGGATACTAAAATATGTGTCTATCTTAATCTGCCCGCTCCCGCGCTCCTCCTTGTTGCTAAACCATACGAACCACCCGCCCAGACCGAAATGCTCATGTATTTCCTCGGCGCTTAAGGCGGCGTCCTCCCGGTCCATCTCCCGGGAAAATGCCTGTATCCCCTCTTCTATCGGAACAAAAGGCCCATTCCGGGAATCGGGGATATCGTACATTCCGTCGATAATTTTACCGACAAGCTTTTTGACCCACATGAATCCGCTTGTCATTTTACGACTCTTCGCCTGCTCTGCCAGTATCTCCAGACGGCTCATCGTTACCGCGTCCTCCCCGCCGTCTTTGCCGTACCGGATACCGCGGCGCACGGTTTCTTCCGCTTCCTTCTCACCGGCACCGGATGCCAGCAGTCTCAAGTACGCTGCCCCTGCCCCCGGATCACCTGTTTGAACAGAAAGCTCTTCGGCCATACCGGCAATAACACCGCCCAAAGGATAACTGTAGGCTTTCTCTTTCTTGCTCGGGAATCTATCGTTTATCCGCGCCCATAAGCCTGTCCTGCTGACGGCATACTCGCGGGCTTTCTTCAACCGCAAAGGGATATCTCCTATCTCCCGCATAAGCAGGACCCCTTTATCAAAATCACCTTTACTGTAATCTCCCGGCCTATTGATAAATACCGACACCGCTTCTGCCAACAGCATATCATTTTGTATATATCCTATGCGTCTTAGAAGATGGACTATTTCATGATCCAGTATCGTGTCATAATGTCTATTGAAAGCCGGATTCCTGGAAATGATTATTTTATATTCTAAATTAGGTAGTATTCTGCCGATTGTCGCCCCCACATTGAGATTGTACATACAAAGAAGATACGGCATAAAAGCGGTCACTATCAAAAGCGCATACGGATCGACGAACACACCGTATATATAAACCAGAATGTTGAATATCGCGGCCGGAGTCCTGATGATATTCCTTAAAGATGCTTCGACGATACTGCCGGATATCCGGCGGCTGATTTGCAGAATATCACTCTCCGGGAGATCAGGCCTGAGCATTCTCAAGATCGTCTCGGCGCGGGCTCTGTTATATTCTTCCCGCACGGCAATACCGGGTGCCCCGCCGTCCCCGTGGCGCCGCTTCTCCGTACGCGCTATAACCAAACCTATGACATCATCTATGCCTGAATAGTCCAATCCTGCCTCCATATAAATGGATTTGAATAAAGCCAGCATTTCTACGGGAGGGGGCAGAGGCCCTTCCAAACAATAGAGCAGACGTATCCGGTCCAGGATAGGCTCCAGATCGAATCTCGCCTTTTCCAGGATCAAACGCATATCTTTATCCTTGACCGATACTTCCGCCGGGATGACGCCGTGTTTCCCATTAACGTGAAACACCAGATTGGTGATCTTAAACCCCTTATCCATGATTTTTGCGCCGGAGTCAGCCGTAACGAACGGAGACGTGAAAACCATGATATTCTCATTCTTTACCAGCTCCGCCGCCGTATCGATTGTCACTCGTATATCCTCCAGATCAACCGTAGGATAAAAAAGTATAAGATTAACCTGAACGATAAAGCCGGCATCCACAGCCTGCCCCACGGCGCGAAGCGCCTCCGCCCCGGGAGCAACACCACGGCTGCAACGCACCTTCTTTTCCATATCGGACAATATCCTGTCCGAGAACGACTCCACACCGAACATAATGAACTGAAAGCCCGCTTCTCTCATCCTGCGCAGGATGAGCGGGTCGACGGTGTCCACCCTGCTGCAGCAGGAAAACCGGAGTTTCCCCCCGGACGAGCTCCTGATCACCAGATCGCAGAAATCATCCACCCGCTTTCTATCAAGCATAAAATTATCGTCTGCGAACTTGAACGATGCCGCCTCCGGATAAACGGTCATCGCCGAACGCACCATTCTGAAGATATCCTCGGCGGAAAGCAAAAGCACGCGCTGTTTATGCCCGACCGCTTTATCCAGGAAGACGGTACACGAACAGAAATCACACCCCATCGGGCAGTGCGACATAGTAAAAAGCGGTATGAAAAAACATTCCCCGTTCCCGGCCTGAGAAAGAAGCTCCATGTATTTCCTGAAAGGAACCAGCGAAAAATCGAAAAGCAAGGAAACGCTCCTTAAATCATCTTGCGTATAACACGGTGCGTATCCGTTGAAAACATATCCCTGCCCGTTCCTCACATACATCCCCCTGATGTGCCTGAAACTATCCGCCCGCGGCATAGACGAAGAAACGGAAACCGCCATTTCGAACAAAGGGAATTCCCCCCAGCCGTTAACGATCACCTCGACAGGCGAGTATTCAAACATGATATCCTTATTCGGCGATGCGCCATGGCCTCCAGCCGCAATACACGCACCAGGAGCGGCGCGGTGCACTTCCCACATCAAATTCATGGTTTCAGGAAGCGAAGGATGCAAACAACTGAAACCTATGATGCCGTATTCCTTCTCCCGCACGCGCCGAAGCACTGAATCCTCGCCTTCCAGCTCGGGATCAATTACTTCAGCCTCGACCCCGAAAAATCTCAAGAAAGAAGCCAGACGATAACAGCCGATTGAAGGATCACTATACCGCTTAAGCTCTTCCCAATTATCACTATACGCGCTTACCAGCAGGACCCTGGGAAAATCTGCGATTCCGCCGTTTTGATTAACCCCCTGGTAGTCATCGCTGTCAATCAATTGCGGCACCAGTTTCTTGACCGTATCCACCAAAGCGCATCCGTCCAGGCGCGATAACAGCCGTATATAGAAATACCGTTTACGCACGGTTAAATTACGGAAACCTGAGGCAAAACGTTCCGATTCCAGGGCGGAGAACAATTCCCTCCCGGATTCCGGCGGCAGTGACTCGGCAAAACGGTCTATCTCTTCCCTGGTGATGACCGTATCGGGATCGGACAGCCTCCGCAGCGTCCCTTCGCCGGCGGCGGAGAGTCCGGCGGAACCGCCGTCGTTATCAATAACAGACCGGCAGAGATTTTTTCCGGTGCCGTCGCTAACATAAAGGTCTCTCAGACAGCGCGCGACTTGGTATAAATGATAGACTCCCACCAGCACAACGATGTCTTCCGCTTCGCTTGCCACCGGACCTGGTCTCCTTATCCATCCGTGCTGCAAAGGGTTACGTCTGAAGTGTCCCCGTGAAAGCTGCGGCGGTCCGTTCTCCTTACCGCTCGTCTGCAAAAAGCCGATGAACGGCTCAGGGATCTCAACTCCGCCGCGAGACCACGGCATCTTCACTCCTGCGGGCTCAGACGCTTTATGTATACGGCCCCCGGGGAAAGACCGGCTGAATCCGCGGCTGACAGTCTCACGTTCATCTTCATCCAGGAATTCCCTCCTGGCCGCGGAGTCCAGACGCAATATCTGGTGGTAACATATCAGCGCATACTCGTAATCGCGCAATCCGGTATATGCCAGAACCTTTATCATCCACGCCGGTATATATCCAGGGTCCATCCAATACGTCACCTGATGGGCGGCTTGAATGGCTTCTTCATACCTGCGCAGCTTAAGAAGGATCTTCGCCTTTATGAATAAGGCTTCCTTAAAATGCGGCTCCGACTTAAGCGCCTCTTCTATCGAACGCAAGGCGGAGATCATAAAAGGTGTTCCCGGATAAGGGACGGCCGCATCATCCCAGGGATCGTGGTTATCCGGGATATATATCGCCCCCTGCATCTCAGAATACAATTCGGCCATATTGCTCAAGGTGACCGCGTCCGCGGCAGCGGTCCTGACGGCTTTCTTATAGCACTCTTCGGCGGCGGCGTACTTCTTCATAAAGCCCAAAAACCTCGCTTTCCTTAACAGGAAATCGATGTTCTCCGGTTCCGAATCCAGGACATAGTCGATAAGAGACATTGTCTCTTCCGGCGCACCTTGATCGAACAGGATCTCGCAAAAGTTCAGGAAGCCGTCCGCATTTATCTTCAAGGCGTCCGGCAGCAATCGGGTCACCTCTTCTTTTGCCCCTTTATCAGGGATAGAAGAAGTTATCCCGGTTATTATCCCCTGCCGCGACTGCAAGATCAAAACCAGCACTTTATTCTCCGGCAGGATCATTTCGTTCATATACTCCGGCATAAAGACATTTTTCGGCTGAGCGTATCCCACTACAAATCCGTATACATTGCCGGCCCGCGATACGCCCAACAAGGCGGCATTTTTCTCTATTGCGGACACTATCCTCCTGCCCATCGGGGGGATATCCGGCCTTTTTCTTAAATAGGCGGAGATAATACCTCTATTGATGAGCCGATTCTCCGTTCCCGCCAAATCCGGTATATGTTCAAGGGCGCCGGCGGACAAGAATACTCCCTGTAAGATCGCTCTCACTCTGAAAAGAACCGTGTCAAGGATACCGTAATTACGTTCATCCCAATCGATAGCCCGTTCAAGACACAGCAACCCCTCGAAGAACCCGTTCCTATCTACCTTATACTTGTTATATAACAACCTGAAAGCCCTGCCCGCTATCTCCTTGTCCTGCCGCAGGCTGCGCAGGAAGAGGTCACTCACCAGGTCCGCGCTTATCTCTTTAACCGGCAGCCTCTCCAGCCTCGAGATCATCTCTTCGTCGCCCTCGGGTTTTACCGCGCTCTCCCGGACCCCGCCGTCAACGTTAGACATTCTTTCTTCGTCCGGTTCGTTTTCTCTTCCCAGCAGCGCAATACTTTTCAATCCGAACAATAATCTCACATGATCACGCCACTCCACCAGCAGCCAATCCTTATGATCAAGGAATTCTCCGTGGTTATTCCTCTTTTTAGCCCAGGATGACCATGCTCCCGTGTTGACATATCGGCAGCCGGTAACCTCCTTGATAATCTCGCCGACTTGCCCGTAGACGCGCGGCTTGTGCGTATGGCCGAAACAAATGGTGGCGGGACAAACATCCGACTGTTCCCCGGACATGCGCCATTTAACCACCTCCGCCAAAGGCAAAAGTCTTTCTATTTGTTCGCATTCCTCCCAGACAAGCACCTTTAGATTCATAAGAGCGATCAGCGGAAGCACGATATCGTAAAGCAAGAATATCTCCAGATGCGTATCGGCATTTTTCCATCCAAGCCTCCTCAGCACAGAGACCAGGGAATTCAACAGCCTGCCTATATCGCTTTGGTGATTCAAAGAATCCGCCACATGCCCGTGTTCAAAATAAAGTCCCCGCGCCGGGTCGAAATAATACCGCGTGATCTCAGACACTCCCAGGTCCTCGCATACTTTCTGGTGCAAACTTTCTCCCGCGTCTTCAAGAAGCTTGGAAAGCCGGATAGCGGCCGCATTATCACCGTTTACCGACGCCAACTTAAGCAGAGACTCATCCACGTAGACCGTGGAATCATCCAAAGCGACGGCTTCCCGGCCAAGCCCCGAGCTGACAATAAATACCGCGCGCTCAAGACCGAGTCTCTTCAGAAGCTGCCGGTCGATGCAGTTCTTGATACGATTCAACGAACGCGACTGTTTCCTATTATGGGTACTGTTCTCCCTGGCGGTCCGCAGCAACTCCTCTTTCCGTTTCTTAGTCACATCGGACAGCACCGCCTCATCATGATTCCCCGCTATATACACCAGACGCCGTTGTTTTCTCAAAGCCTCGAACAAATCCGGGAATGCCAGTTTGATATTCCCGTATTTCTCCTGCCATAATTCCATCAGATCGCCGTTGATAATCACGCGCGAACGTCTCTCCCTTGCGCGGTCGAGCAAACCGGCCAATTCGCGGGCTTTCTTTTTGCTGAAGACATTCTCTCTGTCCAATCCGGCCATATGCGCATCGGAAAAGACCACTATCTCGGTAAATCCTTCCACGAACTCTTTTATGACGGCCGAAGCGCCCTTATTATCGCGTTCCGACACGATCGTGAAATCTTTCCCGCTAAAAAGGATCAGGGTGGAACCGAGCCTATTGAAACAATTTTTCTTACCCGCGCGAAGCGCAGCGACCAGTTCCTGCGCTTCCCCCTGCATGATCATTCCCGCGGCCGCGATAAAAACCCCGTTGCCGGCTTCTTCGGAGGCGAACGCGAACCGATCTTGCCATACATCAAGCTCCTGCAAACGCGCCGAGAAAAATTCCCGTTTTAAAGCGATCCCCAGATCATGCTGCTTGCGGCGCCGCTCTTCATCCTTTTTCCGCAATGCGATATTCGTTTCCCTGAGAATATTCTGAGCGATCCCGGAGAGTTCCGCGTCAGGACTACTATTCATTCCTTTATAGACTGAGACAGATACATTATCATCCCCGATGAAGCTCCGCTGGCTAAAGCCCGCGGTTTCCCAAAGCGGGATACTGAGCGGCCAGATATCATCCGCGCCATTTATGGCGCGGTTTTCCGGCCGCGCATGTATAAAGAACAGGAGATCCTCTCTCAACGATTGTTTCCATAACACGCCGCTAAATACGGCCCGGGAGAAGAATTCCACGGCCAATGCTTCCGAACCGCCTATCACCGCGGAAAAAGCAGGTTTAAGTCCAATTTGCTGGACATGGAAGAACGAATCACTTCTCAAGAAAGTCATCCAATATTTGAGGAGTTCCGGCCTTGCGACGGCGATATGCTCATATTTCAAAGTCAGCTGAAAATGACGTCTCCCGGCAACACGCAGGAATCTTGACAGAGTCCTGCGATAATCGAGAAGTCTCTCCAGATGGACATCGGCGCTGTACGGCACTCCGGCCAATGCTCCTGCCGCCCGGATCACTGTCTTTGCATTTATCCTCTCTTCCAGGAACAGGAGGATCTTCCGTTCCCCATCTTTGAAACTTACAGCGTCTATATTTATGGAACTTTCCATTTCGAAATCATGGATATCCTTTTTCAGCTCCGGCGGTGCATAGAACATATCGTAACCCTTCAGCATATTCGCGATATAACCGAACCCTTTTGCCGACAGCAGCTTCAAAGCGGACTCCCGATAATACGAAAGCCAACCATTGGACGGAAGTTCCCGCAGACTTGCCGCATGGAAAAGGAGGATCTTTTGAAGCTGCGCGGCTTCGCCCATGGTAAACTCCCGGGAAGAAATGGCCATACCCGGGAACGCTTTCCCTGTAACATCTCTGAACCAGACTATATGCCTGTGTTTAGAACCGCCGTCCTTATCCTCCCCGGAGGGACCGGGTCCCTCCATCCCCCCGGACGGCAACTGGCTGCGCCTGAAGTGTCCCCGTGATGATCGTTTTCTTTTTATCCAGTCCCGCAGCCCAATGAACATGGGTGAACCGGCAAAGATCACCAGCACCGCCGCCGACAATAGGACTGCTCCCGGCGCGCCGCGCAAAAACACTGCCGCCGTCCCGATCATAAAACTTAAAATAACCGCAGTGGGAGGGCTGAACCACGAATACCGGACTTTCCGGTAATCGTTATAACCATGTGCCGCCCCGCCGAAAATGGACGCCGAAACTATCAAACCGCGCAGTGATTCCAGGCAGTCATTAGGTATCGGCTGGAATAAACCGCCTCCCGCGGCCATAAAGCAGACGGCCAGGTGGAATGAAATACTCAGAAGGAAATACGCGGCAACAAAAACCGACACGTTGGCGCTGCATACAAGAGCCGGATAGCTTACTAGGGCCTTGAACCGTTCCAGCCAATAAATGAACCCTTCATCATCAGATCTGTTCTCCATAGCCAGGTTCATCTGCCGCTCTGCGTGGCGCATTTCTTTCCAGTTGTTTATAATGTTGAATCCGCCGGTGTAAAGCGGCCTTCCGATTATAATGTATCCGATCAGATAGTTGAGCGGAGCGTGCACAATGCCGCTTATTATTATTGATCCCGGGAAGAGATAAGCGGCAACCGGCTCGGAGGCCATCGCCAAGACAAAGGCAAAGATGAACGACGCCTCCGGACTGCGGCAATATCTCCATTTGCTCAGGAAACGCAGAACCGTATTCCCGCCGTCGGCGTCCTTCTCCGCTCTATCCTTTTTCCGCTGCGCTCCAGGCTCTCCGGCAGCCATACTCTTTCGATGCAAGACAGGCGCCAGAATAATAAGGGCAAAACCCAAAACGGCAAGATACATACCGGAGTGGTCCGCCATTAGCCTCCCGGCGGTTTCCAGGAGCAAACCGGCGCATATACTTGCCGGCGGCCTGCGGCGCAACGGTTCCTGGCGGGTATGATTGAAAAACCATTTGATTATCCCGGCAGTGCCGGCGGATAAAATAAGCAGGGAATCAATCGTCTCAAGATAACCCGCACCGGACCCCGGCGTAAAAACGCCATCCGGCACTAAGAGAAGCTGCAACAATCCGGTCCCGGACCCCCACAGTAACTCCAGCATTCGATAACCGAACATCAGGACGGTAATAACCATCAACAGCGCCAGCGGATGCAGGCCGATATCCGGGAGCATTCTTTTAACCTTTCTGATGAAAGAGAGAATCGCTTTCCCGGAACTTAGATCAGCGGCAGAACGCGGCCAGGCCTTCTTTATTGCCGGTGTCAATCTCCATACGCATACGACGGCTTTCCTTACAGCCCCGGGGATCGCGGAAAACAGTCCGGCGTAATCCACTTTCTTCAATGTTAAAAATACATCCCTTATAGCCTCAACTATCCCGGCTACCAGGCCGCCTCCCACCAGCATCCCAAAGATATATATGACAGCCGCGGAGATGAATATAGCCGGGGCAGTTATACCCATAAGCTGTAATCCGTCAGTCAACCAGAAAGAAATAATCACCAACGAACTCAGCTTGATCATCACTATCTTGATCATACTGTAAGCCCATTTTAAAGCGTAAAATCTCCCCAGGTCCGGCTGTTCGTCAAAAGTGTTGGATAGCAAAGCGGGATACACGTCCCGTTTCACCAGTTGGATCAGGATAAAACGCGCCGCCGCCATATTAAGGATGAAAGCCAGGAACACGGCTGCAAACCCGAACTCCCCGGCCAATACAGGGTTGATCCTCAACACCGCGGAGTTGATCAACAACGGCACGGCCAGCGGCACGATCCCGAACGGCAAATAATACAGCCGGCGCGGAGGGTTGTAAACCGGCAGTAACTGCCGCAGGCAGAACATAACGAGCAGGACGGCCCCGGCAAATTCGAACAACCCCAGATAGAAGGAACTCACCGATATTCCCGACAACAGGAGAACGGCTTCTATCGCGATGGCGGCTTTTATATTCATCGATATCCACCGGACTACTTCCTCTTTCCTCCACGAGAAGCCGTGAACGGTAAGGATCACCGCGAAGAACGGAATGACTACCAACAGGATGTACATCGCAAGGAACAGATTGACAAAAGGCACATAAAGGACCCATGCGGCGCATAAGAATCCGGCCGTAGCCGCGATCTTGAACTTGAGCTTTGATATCGAATATCTGAATGCGGACAAACGCTTATTTGCCGCGCGCGGGATATCCGTTGTAAACCTGTCAACCCCCACTTTTTTCATCAGGTAAATCGACTCCAAATGATCGGTCACGCCCCAGGCCCCGAATTCCAGCCCTTTCGTGTAAATGGTATACTGCCCGATCCTGTCGGCGTGGGCGATGACCGCGTCAAATTGCATTCTCTTCGCTTCCCGTATGAGGCAATTTATTTTTCTCTGCCGCCGCGGGAGAAGCCGGCCTACGCGGATATCCTTGCGCAGGAGCCTTGCCTGCTTAAGCAGCTCAACATTGAAGGATGTGACCAGGACGTCGCGCACCATTTCCTTCTTGTCGAGCAAAGATAAAAGCGAGGGAACTATCCCCTCGTCTTCACCCTTCAACTCTATCTGCAGTTCTACCCCGCTTCCCTTTCTTTTTACCAGATCCAGGACCTCGGCGAGATAAGGTATCCTCTGCTTTCCCGATTTCCGGTTTCCGGCATCGGCAAACATAAGCTCCGCCGCAGTCCTCTCCTTATGGCTGACGTATAAAACTCCTTTCAAAGGAGACTCCCGGCAAAGCCATATATCCAACTCTATGCCGCGCGCGCCATCCTCTATCGCTTTCTCAAAAGTGAACAGGGTATTTTCCGGATATCCCCTGTCTTTGCCGCCGCCGCGGTGATAAACGACGAGCGGGCCGGTTTTCTCGTCCGCCCCGGAGGCTTTTTCTTCAAAGTCTGCGCTTCTCCGCAGCCCGCGCGCCGCCTGCTTAAGCCTCCAGCGCAGGCTTTCGATCTTATAGATGAAACTCCGGCGCCGGGAATAATCCCAAATGCCTCCGGTGATATGCCTGGATAACCCGCCGTCTGAACCATTGAACCGCCTCTTTGAGCGTCCAGCGCCCGGAGCGGCCCCGGACTTCTCAGCCACCATCTCCAGGATACGCGCAAGTTTCTCCGCCCGCTTTCTATCCCCCTTCTCCAATGATGCCAGGATCCGGCTTTCAAAGCCGCCGGCGATGAATCTTATTTCATCGTCCGATAAAGAATAGAATTCCCCGAACCTGCAAATGGACTCCAGGATGGAGACGTCATCAGAAGCCAGCAGGGACGGGAACAACGCATACACCACCCGGCGCTCCAGGTAAAGCAGGTCGCGCGGCCTGCTGTCCTGCATGACCAGGAGGTTCACTTCATAGGACAGATCGTTCACTCTCATCAAGCCTTCGCCGGAAGGTGCAAGCCGCAGTTCCATAAGAGAGTCGATAAGATCAAGAAGCAGCCCGGTCAATTTCTTCTCCCATTCGTCCCCGCCGTCCTTGTCCTTCGCGACGGGACCGGGTCCGTCTATCCC
>CAZAVF010000025.1:0-1553 GCA_964488935.1 uncultured Planctomycetales bacterium
TAAGCCCTTCAAGGCCGATGGTAGTGTACTCGTAAGGGTATGTGAGAGTAGGTAGATGCTCCTTTAATTTCATAGCCCGCATATTTAGAGATAAATATGCGGGCTTTTTCTTTTAGATCCCGGGGATCCTCCGGCGGGGGGAGTGAAACATTATTTTTGTTGAAATTTCCCGCGAAACATCCATAATATCTATTATATGAAGAATACCTTCTACCTTAATCTCTCCACCGCCGACAATCTCGGCATCGCGCTTTTCAAATACAGCATCTTCCCCGACGAGCGGTTCATAATCAACAATTCCGCTCTTGCCGTGATGCTCGGTTATCATACCAAGTCCGAGATGAAGAAGTTCACTTTCTCCGATCTCTTCGTCAGCCAGACCAAGAAGGAGGAATTCCTGGGCGCCCTTAAACGCGACGGGAATATCCGTTTTTTCGAGACCCGGTTCCGCCGGAACGACGGAAAATCCCTTTGGGTGGCTATTACCGCTTCCGTGATAACTTCGCGCGAGAGGGACCGGTATATCGAGGGGATCATCGAGGACATTTCCCTGCATAAGGATATGGAGGATAAGCTGGCGCTGGAAAAAGACATGCTGCAGAACCTGCTGGATAATATGCCGGACGCCATTTATTTCAAGGACGATACCAATCATATCATAAAATTCAACCGTTTTTACGCCAAAGGCGTGAATCTTCCCCCCGACCAGATCACCGGCAAGACGGATTTCGATTTTTTCCCCGCCGCTCAGGCCGAGGTGATGTTCGAGGACGATAACAAAGTCCTGGCAACCGGCGAACCCATCATCGGCAAGATCGAACGCACCAAGCTGCCGAACGGGACGTGGAACCAGGTGATCACGACAAAGATACCGATGTATGACGGCAACGGGAAGGTCACCGGCACCATGGGAATAACCCGCGATATGACCGCTTACGCCAATCTCGAAAGGGAGCGGGTGGATATGCTCATCAGCGCTCTTATGGTGCTGGCAAAGGTGCTTGAAATGCGGGACCCATATACCTTCGGCCACGCCAGGAACGTGGCGGTGATCGCCGAGCGCATAGCCGAGAAGCTGGGCTGGGACGAGAACC
Organism: uncultured Planctomycetales bacterium; assembly: GCA_964488935.1. Classification (GTDB taxonomy): domain Bacteria; phylum Omnitrophota; class Gorgyraeia; order Gygaellales; family Profunditerraquicolaceae; genus Undivivens. Next base: position 1,095 of record CAZAVF010000025.1, read on the forward strand.
GGCTGCTGGGGATGCGCCTGGCGGGGCAGCTGCACGACCTGGGCAAGATCAGCATACCGTTGGACATCCTGAATAAACCGGGCAAATTGAGCGAACTGGAGTACCAGTTGATCAAGGAGCACGTCAATAAATGTTACGACCTGATAAAAGACATCAAATTTCCGTTCTCGCTTGCCGAGATAATACTGCAGCATCATGAACGCCTTGACGGGTCCGGCTATCCCAATAATCTGCGCAGCGACCAGATCCTCCTGGAAGCCAGGATATTGGCCGTCAGCGACGTCCTGGAATCGATGACCGCATACAGGCCTTACCGCGAGGCCCTGGGCATAGACAGGGCCCTTGAGGAGCTGCAGGAGGGGGCCGGGACCAAATACGATGAGCGGATAGTATCCCTCGTCCGGGACCTCACCGTTTCTTCTTCAAACCGCGAATTCTGGCTTAATTAGAGTATAGAGT
>CAZAVF010000025.1:1653-13123 GCA_964488935.1 uncultured Planctomycetales bacterium
TTCTATACTCGCTTTGACACTATACGTCTATACTCTCGACTCTATACGTTATGGTCATTGCGATCCGCCGCAGGCCGTTCCTTGTGTTTCTGCTCCATTTTTATCTTCACGCTTTGTTTTTTCGTGCTTCATCTTTCTATAAAAATTTAGGGGCTCCCGGTTTGAGGACCAGGGGCCCCTATCATTTTGTTAATCCGTTTTTTGGATCCTTAAGATCTTTCCGTTTTATTCCTGATCCGGCGTTACCGTCGCTTTTAGAGGATCAGTTACGCTGCTTGTGCTTAATAACCCGTAGGTATTGGTTGTCGGACCGCTATCCAGCACATTGCTCCAGGTCCCGCTGGCGGCATTGTAAGCGGATAGTACCGGGTAGTATCCGCCGGCCCAATATGTTGAGTCTTTTGCTACCGACGCCGGGATGTCATAAGACGCCGTGCTTGCCGTCGCCTGGGCGGTCGTAGAAGAAGCGGCCGTTGAATATGCCTGGCGCGCGGCCTGCGGTGTCATATATGTGCCGAAGAACGCGTTATTGCTGAAACTGGACGTTGTCCAGTCAGATTCATGCGCCAGACTGACGCCGCCGTCGGTGGAGGTGTTGGGCCTGATTATGCCCTGCGCCAGGTTCTCTCCGCAGACCACCACTCCGTTTGAATCGGTGGAAGCCGCTATATACTGTGCTGCCGTGTTGCTGTGGTATTCTTCGGCCGAGATCACCGGTTTGGTGGCTTCATTGGCGAAATAACTGGCGCGGGAGGCTTGAGCGGTAATGCCGTCAGAGTTGATCAACGCGCTGTTGGCAAAGGCGCCCTGCTGCATAAAGGAACTGGGTGTAAGATCGCTGCGTATCTGTGAGGCGAGCTCTTTGCCGGCAGAGCCGCTTAATTGGAAGTAACCGGTGGTCCCGCTGCCGGTTATAGCAGCGGTGCCGACACTTGGGGTGGTGGTTCCCACCGTTGTAGAACTCGAGCCAAGAGATGAGTAACTGGAAACCCCGAATACGCTATCAGCCGTTATGGAAGGTGTCGAACTGCCGCCTATTGCATATGTACTTGTGGAGACCGACGGCATCCAGCTTGAGCTGCTTACCCCGTATGTCCCTGAAACCGTGTTTGATGTTGAATAGGAGGGTGTGGAATAACTGCCCCCGCTGCTGCCTATAACGGCAGAAGTCCCTGAACTGTAGCCGCTTGAACTGCTGCTGGAACTACTGCTGCTGCTGGAACTACTCCCGCAGGAAAAACTGCCTATGGAAAAACTTCCGCCGCTTGACGCCGCCGCGCTGGCCGCAGCGCCCCAGGACGAACCCCAGGCATGGGCATTACCCGTTACTAATAAAGGAATACAGAAAGTTAATACGATCGTTCCCCATAATTGCTTCATCGTGGCCTCCTCCATTTGACTACCCGTGTGGATCCTGCTTTGTAGGTAAGTCTTTACCTGGAATTGCTCCAGGTACACTTAAAATATACGCTTTTAAAAAAGCTTTTTCAAGGCGATTTTGCCATATAGAAGAAAGCGTTTTCTTCCTCTGCGTCAAACGCCGTATATCAGATAACCTCCCCAGGGGACCTTTTATACATGCGCGGCCAGAAAACCGCGCCATTTATGGCGCGGATGAGATTTGGCCGCTTCCTTCTTCAGAGATTTCGAAGGACAGCGCATTATTCCGCTTTGGGAAACCGCGGGCTTCAGCCCGCGGAGCTTCATTTCAACATATTGAGATATAGTATTTTATGCCGGTATAAACCTTTTATGATAATTGACGACTAATGGAAAAGAGTATAAAATAACTGAAAACCCGCACATATATGATTATCCTCCGTATTGACGCATAGAGAGATTCGGTCAGACGCGTGGAATAATTGCGTAAGAGATCATTGAAGAACTTGGTGGAGTTTTGTTATTTTCATGCTTCGTATAGCCGGATTATCCATAAATTCCAAATGTATACTCGCGCCCATGGCCGGTATAAGCGATCTGCCGTTCCGTTCCCTTAACCGCCGTTTCGGCTGCGAGTTCGCGTTCGTGGAGATGATCAACGCGCGCTCCCTGGGCTACGGGGGGAGAAAAACCAGGCAGATGCTTTCCGGCGCCTCGGAAGACAGGCCGCTCGGCATACAACTGCTCGCCGGCGAGAACAAATGGCTGGCCCGCGCGCTTGATATCATAAAGGAATATGATTTCGATCTGCTGGATTTCAATGCAGCCTGTCCGGCCAGGAAGGTGACGCGCAGGGGAGAAGGCGCCGGGCTGTTGAAGGAACCGCGCAAGCTGTATTCCCTGCTGAAGCTTATGGTGGAGAGTTCTTCCCGTCCGGTGAGCGTGAAGCTGCGCACCGGCTGGGATGACCGTGCGGTTAACTGTGTCGATGCGGCGCGTTACGCCGAGGACGCCGGGGTCAGCGCCGTTTTTATACACGGGCGGACGAAAGAACAGGGATATAGCGGTTCTGTGGATTACGGCGCTATAGCGGGGGTCAAACGGGCGGTGTCGGTGCCGGTGATCGCCAGCGGGGACGTGCTCTCCCCGGAATTGGCCGTTAAAATGTTCCGGGAGACCGGCTGCGACGGTATATTGGTGGCCAGGGGGGCGCTCGGCAATCCATGGATATTCCGCCGGATCGGCAGGCGGCTTGCCGGCAGGAAAGAAGAAGCTGTGCCTTTGCCGGATGAGGTGTGCGCGGTGATGAAAGAGCATTTTGACGCCTGCGTTGATTTCTACGGAGAAAAGAACGGAGTGGTCATATTCAGGAAATTCTTTGCCTGGTATACCAAGGGTATGCGGCATGTCAGGGCGCTGCGCGAGAAAGCCGGGCATGTGAGATCAAGAGAGGGTATGTATTCGTTGATCGCGGGCATCATTTCATCAAGGGAAGATGAAAGGCCGGGATCGTGAAACGTGAAATACAGGCGGGGCTGAATATGAAGATACGGCATATTCTTTTATTGAATCCTCCCGGCAGGAAATTGTATACCAGGGATTACTTCTGCAGCAAGGTGACCAAGGCCGGGTATGTGGAGCATCCGCTGGACCTTTTGATACTAAGCGGTATATTCTCGGCCGCCGGTTTCAGGGTAAGCGTGCTGGATTCCCAGGCAAGGCGGCAGACCCCGGAGTCTGCGTCGGCGCGCATAATATCGCTGCGTCCCGACGCCGTTGTCTTCTTGAGCGGGCTGGTCTCCCGGCAGCAGGATTACGTTTTCCTCGAGGGACTGAAAAAGGCGATGCCCGGCGTATCCCTGGCAGGCATGGGCGACCTCTTCCTTAAAAAAGGGGTTTTCGAGGCAACGCCCTGGATGGACGCGGTATTCTACGATTTCACCTCCGGGGAATGCGCCGAGTTCTTCGGCGGGAGGCGCGGGCGGTTCTCGACGATAAGTTTCAGGGACGGCAGGGATATCGTTTACCGCAGCCCTGCGCGTGACCGCGGGGAATTCTCCATACCGGTCCCCAGGCACGACCTGTTCCTTGACAGGGGGTATACTTTCCCTTTCGCGCGTAAACTTCCGTTCGCCACCGTCCTGACCGACTACGGATGCCCTTTTTCCTGCCCGTTCTGCGTCTATCCCACCCTGGGGTTCAGGCTGAGGAGGCTGGAGAACGTGACGGAGGAGCTCAGATACATAAGGTCGCTCGGTATAAGCGAACTCTTCGTGAAGGACCAGTCGTTCGGGGCCGACCGTGGCAGAAGTATGCGTTTGTGCGGAGAGATGCGCAATATAGGCGGTTTCTCGTGGACGTGTTTCTTGAGGGCGGACGTGGCCCGCGACGACCTGCTGCGCGCCATGAGGTCGGCGGGGTGCCACACCGTGCTGTTCGGTTTCGAGAGCGGGAGCGACAGGATACTGCGTTCCTATAAACCGGGAGTGAACAAGAAGATGATCATGGACGCCCTGCGGAAATGCAGGCGCGCCGGCATAAAAAGCGTAGGCATATTCATATTCGGTTTTCCGGAAGACGACATCGGGACCTGCCGCGAGACCGCAGATTTCGCCGTGCGCTGCGGCTGTGATTATGTTTCGTTCAATGTCTTTGTCCCCAAGGCAGGTACACCTTTAAGGAACAAGCTGATGCCCGACGACAGCGCCGGCGGGGAGGAAGAGGTGCTGGACCAGTCCGGCATCGCCTCTGTCTGGTCCGGTTCGCCGGTGAGCGTGGAGGAGCTGAACCGTCTGCGGGTGCGGGCCATAAGGCGGTTTTATTTCAGGCCGGCTTACCTGGCGCGGATGGCAGCCTCCAGTCTGTTCTCATTATGCAGGCTCAGGATGTGCCTGCGTTCGGCGGTCTTCATACTCAAGGATATCCTTGGACGGAGGGGATAGTATGGACTGTCTTCACGCCGACCTGTATGCGCAAGAGCCGGGATACTGGTGGTCGGCCGTCAGAAGACGCCGGTTGTTCAGATTGATCGTAAGTATGCATACTTCCGGCCGCGGCCGCCGTTATCTTGAGCTGGGCTGCGGAGGAGGCGAGTTCCTGTCGTTGTTGGCGCGCCGCGGCATTAAAGCTTTAGGGGTGGACCTTTCTTATGATGCGTGTTCCGTCGCCGGTCCGAAAGGGATGTCAGTCGTGAACGCCGACATCCTTCACCTGCCTTTCCGGGACGGATCTTTCAGCCGGATACTGGCGTTCGATATCCTGGAACATTTGCCCGATGAAAAGGACGGGATGGAGGAAATATACAGGGTGTGCGGGGACGGCGGGATAGTGTTCTTCACGCTTCCCGCGTTCAATTGTCTGCGCGGTGTGCGCGACGAGCGTCTGGGGCATTACAGGCGTTACAGCAGGGGGAGTTTTGAGCGGGTGCTGCGGGGACACGGGTTCAAACCGGTCTACTCCCGCTATATGTTCGCCGCGCTTTTTCTGCCGCTGCTGGCAAGCCGTTTCATCCCGTCCGCTAAAGGGCACGGGGAAGTCTGGTGTTCGGGCGGGATAGTTAATAAACTGCTTAATGCTTATTTCTACCTGGAGAGCGTCCTGATGGAATTCCTGCCGCTGCCGTTCGGCAGTTCACTGGTGTGTATAGCGCGAAAATGTCCCAGATAAGAACGATCATCCTTATTGCCGCGGTCCTTGCGGTATCTGCAGCCGCGTTCATGCATGCGCCCGGCGTCCGCGGCGTGCTTTCCGGGGAATGTTTATTAAGTTCCAGTTTTTACGGAGACACTTTCGCTTTTTTCGCCGGGATCAAGTATCTTGAACGCGGATTACATCTCTGGAACCCGTATCTCTTCTGCGGAATTCCGCTTGTAGGTGATCCGCAATGCCAGCTATTCTATCCGCCGGCGGCCTTGTTGTCGGTCCTGCCCTGGGCGGCCGGTATAAACTGGAGTTTCCTTCTCCACGTCCTGCTGGCGGGCGCCGGGATGTGGATGCTGCTGAGGTATTTGAAGCTGTCCCGGGGGGCGTGCGTCTTCGGCGCTTTGTCGCTGATGTTCGGCGCGCACGTTTTCCTGCGTATTTTCGCCGGGCATCTCGGCACGTTGAACGCGTTCGCCTGGATGCCCCTGGTCTTCCTTTTTGCGCAGAAATATATCGATGAGGGCCGGTTCAGGGATGCCGTAATTTCCGGAACGCTCTGGGGGATCCAGATCCTTGCGGGGAATCCGCAATATTCTTATTACACTTTCCTGGCGGTCGCGGCTTATTCTTTCTTCAACCCGGCTGTTGAAAAGCATTCCCGCGGTATTATGCTTAGACGCGCGGTCCTGTGTCTTGTCTCGGTGGCCGCCGTCGGCGCTTGCCTGGCCGCGGTGCGCATATTACCGGCATGGGAGTTCTTCTCTTTATCCGCCCGTTCTTCTCTCGGGCGGTCATTTGTCTCGAGCTGGGCGCTGCCCCCCGAGAACCTGCTTACTTGTCTTATCCCGGAGGCATTCGGGAACATGTTCTCGTTCCCTTACTGGGGGAAATACAGATTATGGGAGATGTGCGTTTACTGGGGAGTCCTGCCTTTGCTGCTGGGACTCCTGGCCTGCGGGAAGTCAGGGAATAAACAGGCGCGTTTCTTCACGCTGCTGGCCGTTCTCTCCTTGTTCTGCGCGGTGGCCGCCGGGACTCCCTGGGCCCGTTATCTGTGCGCATTGCTGCCCGGTTTCGGCAAGTTCCGCGGACACAGTAAATTCGTCGTGCTGGCGGGATTTTCCGTTTCCGCGCTTTCGGCGTACGGATACGATATCTTTTTGAAGATGGGGGAGGAGCGCGGCAGGAGTTCCCGTATCCTGCTTGCCGTCTCCGGCGCGGCTGCCGCGGCGCTGTTCGCCGTTTCTCTGGCGGCTTTCTTCCATCCTCAGCCTTTCCAGGCGTGGTGGACGCGGGCGGTTTTCAAGGCCCCTGCGGGCGCAGAGTTCCCTCTGGAGGCCTATGATTGTTTTCTGTTCGGTTTCATAAAATTCACGCTGCTGGTCAGCCTGTTCTTTCTTTCCGGTTATTTATACTTCAGAAAAAGCATAAGCAGGAAGATCCTTGTCCCCTGTCTCTTCGTCCTGATGCTGGCGGACCTTATTTCCTTCGGATATAAATACGTGGTTTGCGATGCATCTTCGCGGGCGGGATGGGATGAGGAGATCGTATCCGGTATTAACAAGGGCGGCGGTCCCACGCTCCAGCGCGTGGTCAGCGTTTCCGCGGCATATTTCTCCAATAAGGCGCTTTTTCACGGCATACAGGTAGTGGACGGATACGACGTCCTTGTTCCCGGCCGGTTCCAGGATTATATGGGATTTTGCGACGGACAGCCGCTGGATTCCCCGTTGACGGTGAAACTTCTGGGCATGGCCGGGGTGGAATACGCGGTGTTCTCCGGCAAAAAACGCCTGGACGCGTCCGTTTTCAGAGAGGATGCCGTTCTTCCGAAGGCCCGCCTGGAACGAAATCTTCGTTGTCTGCCCAGGGCTTATATGGTTTACAGGGCGGTGGAAGCGCCTCCTGACAGAGAGGGGGAACTTGCCCTGCTGGTTTCGGATGCCTTCAATCCGTCCGATACCGTCATGCTTCCCAATAATGACGGAAATGACGTTTTGCCGGACGGTCCCTCCGCCGGGACGATCGAGGAGGCCGAGATACTGGATTATTCCCCGGACAGGATAACGGTCCTCGCGAAGCCCGGCAGGGACGGATACCTGGTGTTGAGCGACAGCTCCTACCCGGGATGGGAGGCCAGGGTGTATCCGCCGCAGGCGGGAAAACCCCGGATCGCGCGTATCATCAGGGCCAATTATATGTTCAGGGCGGTCAGGCTTTCCCCCGGAGAGCAGAAGGTGGTTTTTTCATATCGTCCGGTCCCGTTCAGGGCCGGCGCGGCGGTCTCCGCGGCCACGCTTTTGCTCCTGATCGTGTTTTTCTTAAGGTCCCGGCCGCGGAAAAAGTAGCGTGGACCGTCCCCGCTTCTTGCGGGATGCCGGTCTCAAGCCGTTCTTTCCCGTGACGGATTAAGAAATGTGTGGGAAGAGAAGAAGGGGGGACGGGCATGCGCGTAACTTTTTCGGTCTTTTCTTCGGCCTGCATGCTTCGTCTCCCGGTAAGAGAATAATATCATGAGCATTAAGTTTAGTCCGGAGACCCCTGTGCGTTACCTGCCGGGAATCGGCCCCAAACGCGCCGAACTGCTCGCCGGCTGCGGAATAAACTCCGCCGGCGACCTGTTGTACTATTTCCCCGGGCGTTATGAGGACCGCAGGAGCTTCTCCGCCGTTTCCTCGTTGTCCCCAGGGGGCGTCTATACGATAAAAGCCTCCGTGCGTTCACTGGCGCAAAGGATGTCTTTCCGCCGCCGCAGGTTCTCCCTGGTGGAGATGATCGCCGGGGACGATACCGGCAGTATCCTGTGCGTCTGGTTCAACCGCGGTTACCTCAAGACTTATCTGCACGCCGGAGACAGGGTGATACTGCACGGCAAGGTGGACTACTACGGCAGGAAGCTGCAGTTTTCTTCCCCCGAGGTCGAGATCATCAACAGGGAGGAGGAAGAGTCCTTGAACGCCGGGAGGATCGTGCCGGTATACAGTCTTCCCTCCGGGATCGGGCAGCGTAATTTCCGCAAAACCGTGAAATACGCCGTCGACAACTGCATGCACGGGCTCAGGGATTTTCTTCCCCGCGATATGCGGTCGCGCCGCGGGCTTGACGACCTTGCCGTAAGCCTGCGGGACATCCACTTTCCCTGCGATGATGCCGCCCGTTCCATGGCCTGCCGCAGGCTCTCTTTCGAGGAGTTCTTTTTTTTCCAGCTGCCGCTGGCAATGAAGAAGCTCGCGCGCAAACGCGGTGAAGGGATATGCCATAAGACGGAAGGCGGCCTGGAAGACGGTTTTATCTCCTCGCTGCCTTTCCGCCTTACGGACGGGCAGAGGAGATGCCTGGACGAGATCAAGAGAGACATGGCCGCTCCACAACCCATGCAAAGGCTGCTGCAGGGGGACGTGGGCTCCGGGAAGACCGTGCTGGCGCTGATAGCGGCTTTGATCTCGGCGCAGGGAGGACACCAGTCCGCGCTGATCGCCCCCACCGAGATACTGGCAAAACAGCATTTCGACAAGATAGCGGGTTTTCTGTCCCGTATGCCTTCCGGAGGGGAGAAAGTGAAATGCGCTTTGTTCACCGGGGCGCTGAAACCTTCGGAAAGGGCGGCGGCGGTGGAAGCGGCCGGAAACGGAACTGCCCGGCTTGTGGTCGGGACCCACGCTCTTTTAAGCACGGACGTGGTCTTCCGCGATCTGGGATTGATAGTGATAGACGAGCAGCATAAATTCGGCGTTAAACAGCGGGCGGCGCTGGGCGGCAAGGGCGGGGCCGCGGACGTCCTGATAATGACCGCCACCCCCATACCGAGGACCCTGGCGATCACTCTTTACGGCGATCTTGATATATCCGTGCTCAGGGAAATGCCTCCCGGCAGGCGGGAGGTAAGCACGCTTTGCCTGGGCTCCTCCCGGAAAGAGCGTCTTTACTCTTTGATCGAGGAGCACGTGCGGCGCGGACGCCAGGTTTTCATAGTCTATCCGCTGGTGGATGAATCCGCCGAGACCGACATCCTGAGCGCCAAGAGCATGTATGACGAATTGAGAGGCAGCGTTTTCCCTTCTTTCAGGATAGGGCTGGTGCACGGCAAGATGAAGGCCGCGCAGCAGGCGAAGGTGATGGAGGATTTTTGTTCGAACAGGCTTGATGTTCTTGTTTCCACGACTATACTGGAGGTGGGGATAGACGTCCCCAACGCTACGGTGATGGCGGTGGAGAACGCGGAAAGGTTCGGTCTGGCGCAGCTTCATCAGCTGCGCGGCAGGGTCGGGAGAGGGCCGTATCCGTCGGTCTGCGTGTTGATCTCGGATGCCCGTAGCGGGGACGCGCTGGCAAGAATGTCCGCGATGGAACGTTATTCGGACGGGTTCCGCATCGCGGAGGAGGATCTGAAAATAAGGGGACCCGGGGAATTTTTCGGCAGCAGGCAGCACGGGCTGTCCCGGCTCAAGATAGCCGATCCCCTGGCGCAGATGCAGCTGTTGCGCGCGGCGCGCAGCGAGGCGTTGCGTATAGCCGCCGGGGACCCTTCTTTATCCCTGGGAGAGAACAGGGTGTTGAAGGACGAAATGGTCCGCAGGTTCCCGGAATACGAGAAAGCGATGGCGACAGGATGATACGCATAACCACGGGTATTTACCGCGGCAGGCCGCTGAGCATGCCGGCCGGGATCAGGCCGACGCAGCAAAAGGTGAGAAAGGCGTTGTTCGACATACTGGGGGATATCGAAGGATTGTCCTTCCTGGAGTTGTTCGCCGGCTCAGGCGCGGTGGCGCTGGAAGCGCTCTCCCGCGGAGCGGCTTCTGCGGTGCTGGTGGAAAAAGAGCCGGCCTGTCTGGACGCGATCAGGGAGAACGTGGCCAAACTGGGCGTCTTGAATTGTCTCCTGCTGCCGGTCCCCGTTCATGAAGGAATGCGTATGCTTTCCCGGCAGGGGAAGAGGTTCGATATCGTTTTTCTGGACCCCCCTTACGGGGCCTGGGAGCCAAAAAAAATCTTGCAAGCCATAGGCGAGTATGATATATTAGGCCCCGATGGTTTGCTGATAGTCCAGCATACGGTTTCAGAAAGATTGTCTTGCGGATATTATTTGATAAAAGAAGCGACATACGGGGATACTAAACTTTCTTTTTTCCGGAAGAATCCCGATTAATTCCCTACCAAAACTGCCGTTTCATTACGGTTTCAGGGGAAAATTTCTTAAGTTCCCGGAAACACCGCTGAAATGAGCCGCACAGGCGGCAGGTTTTTTCCCCCCGTCTTCCCGGGGCGCGGCGGGTATCCGTGTCCGTAAAATCCAGATATCATAACATACTGAAGATCTGTCGGTTAGAGGTGTACTGGAAACGCGAGAAAGATATTTATATATGAGCCGGCATGCTTTATATCCTGGAACTTTCGACCCCGTAACTTACGGGCATATAGATATTATCAAGAGAGGGGCCGGGATTTTTCCGGAATTGACCGTGGCGGTCGCCGCCAATCCTTACAAAAAGCCGCTTTTCAGCGTTCAGGAAAGAGTGGATATGCTTTCCCGGGCGGTTTCCGGCGTGCCGGGGGTGTCGATAGAGGCTTTTGACGGACTGGTGGTGGATTTCGCGCGCAGGAAGAACACGGAAGTGCTCATCCGCGGGCTGCGAATGATCTCGGATTTCGAATATGAGTTCCAGATGGCCCTTACCAACAGGAAATTCGCTCCCGAAATAGAGACGATCTTCCTTATGCCTCAGGAGAACTACAGTTACGTTTCTTCCCGTTTATTGAAAGAGGCGGGAGATCTGGGGGCGGACTTGTCGTGTTTTGTCCCCCCTTATGTGGAAGAGGCGTTAAAGAAGAAGATCGCCGGGTTGAAAAGGTGAAAGTAGATGTCAGGAACATACCTCCCGAAGGGCTGTTAAGGGAAGAAAACATCTCCCCGGAAGAACTGGACCCGGAGACAGAACTGGTCTCGCTTTCCGGACCTGTCGCGGTCAAAGCCAGGATCTTCAGGATAGGGGATATCCTTGACATAAACGCGGCGATCAGCGCCGTGCTGGAACTGCGTTGCAGCCGCTGCCTGTGTGATTATTCCGTTCCGCTGGAAAAGACATTCAGATGCGACCATCGTATTGAAGCGGGGGAAGAGGAGGCCGACCTGACGCCGTATGTCAGGGATGAGTTGATGCTTGATTATCCGGTTAAACCATTGTGTAATGACAATTGTAAAGGGCTCTGCCGCGGTTGCGGGGCCGATCTTAATAAAGGAGGTTGTTCCTGTGGCGCTACCAAAGAGAAAACACTCTAAAACCAGGGGAAGAAAACGCAGAACGAACTGGGTGTTGAAGGAGCCCAAACTGGTTCCCTGCCCGCAATGCAAACAGCCGGTTCTGCCCCATCACGTCTGCAAGGTCTGCGGAACGTATGACGGCAAACAGGTCATTGAAGTTAAGGTCAAGGAAAAGAAACCCAAAAA
>CAZAVF010000025.1:13223-20335 GCA_964488935.1 uncultured Planctomycetales bacterium
CGTATGACGGCAAACAGGTCATTGAAGTTAAGGTCAAGGAAAAGAAACCCAAAAAATAACCTCAGGCAGCGCAGCCCGTTTATCCTTATGAAAATAGCCGTTGACGCGATGGGGGGGGATTACGCGCCTGATGTGGTCGTCAGGGGCGCGATAGACGCAGTCCGGGAATACAAGACCGAGGTGGTCCTGGTGGGCGATGAAGCCAGGATCGTTCCTTTATTGAAGAAAGCCCGCGGTGGTTATGAAGGTATATCCGTCCAGCACGCCTCCGAGGTCATCGGTATGTCGGAATCGGCGGCCGCCAGCGTGCGCAGGAAGCGGGATTCTTCCATAGTGGTGGGAGTCAACCTGGTAAAGAAAGGCCAGGCGGAAGCTTTTTTCAGCGCCGGCAATACCGGGGCCGTCGTCTGCGCCGGGACCCTGGGGCTGGGTATGCTTCCCGGCATAGAACGTCCCGGCATAGGCATGGTCATGCCTTCGTTGAAGGACATTACCATGCTTATCGACGTGGGGGCGAATATCGATCCCAAGCCGACGCAGCTGCTGCAATACGGGATAATGGCGGACAGTTATTTCCGTTACATCCTGAAAAGGGAGAATCCCAGCGTAGGTCTGCTGAATGTCGGTGAAGAGGAAAGCAAAGGGACCGATTTCTACAAGGAAACCCGCGAACTGTTCGACAAATCCAGCCTGAATTTCATAGGCAACGTCGAAGGCAAGGATATTTTCTCCGGAAAGACCGATATAATAGTCTGCGACGGTTTTGTAGGCAACGTGGTTCTTAAAGCTTCGGAGAGCCTCGCCGAAATGATCCAGTACCTGCTGAAAAAACACCTGCTTAAGAATCCCCTGGGTATTCTCGGCCTGCCGTTTCTGCGGGGCAGCCTGAGAAACTTCAAAAAGAAAATGGATTATTCCGAATACGGGGGCGCCCCGCTTCTCGGGGTCAACGGGGTAGTGATAATCGGGCACGGCCGTTCCAATGTCAACGCCGTCAAGAATGCGATAAGGGTCGCCAGGGCCGAAGTCGAGAACCGTTTCACCGACAGGATCCAGGGCGCGATAGGAAAGTCTTGAGCCATGTCTGTTAAAGTCGGGATAGTCGGCGTGGGGGAATATCTCCCCAAGAAAGTGCTTACGAACGCCGACCTGGAAAAGATGGTGGAGACTTCCGACGAGTGGATCACCACCCGTACGGGGATCAAAGAACGCAGGATCGCTTCCTCATCAGAGGCTTGCTCCGATCTGGCTGCCAGGGCGGCCGAGGAAGCAGTCGCCTCCGCGGGCATGACCGCGGGCGACATCGACCTGATCATCGTCGCTACCATAACCCCGGATATGCCGTTCCCTTCCGTGGCCTGCTCGGTGCAGGAGAGGCTGGGCGCGCGCAAGGCGGTCTGTTTCGATATATCCGGCGCCTGCGCCGGCTTCGTTTACGCGGTCATCACCGCTCAGCAGTACATCGCCGCAGGGACATGCCGCAACGCGCTTGTGATAGGAAGCGAGAAGCTCTCCACCATAACCGACTGGCAGGACCGGAATACCTGCGTTCTGTTCGGCGACGGCGCCGCCGCTGCGGTGCTCTCGGAAGTCAAGAGCGGCGGGATAATTTCCCATTATATGGCCAGCGACGGGGCGATGACGGATCTGCTGATGGTCCCGGCCGGCGGGTCGCGCAATCCGGCCACGCAGGAGACCGTCGCCGGGCGCATGCATTATATACGCATGCGCGGCAACGAGCTTTTCAAGATCGCGGTGAAGGCGATGTCCGAGGCCGCGGAGAAAGCGCTCGAAAAGGCCGGTCTCACCGCGCAGGACATAGATGTTTTCATACCCCACCAGGCGAATATGCGCATAATCTCCGCCGTGGCCAAAAGGCTGGGGCTGCCGGAAGAAAAGATATTCCTGAATATCGGGAAATACGGCAACATGTCCTCGGCTTCGACCGCCACGGCCCTTTGCGAGGCCGTCAAAAGCGGCATGGTCAAGAAGGGGGATATTGTCGTGCTCGACGCTTTCGGCGCCGGACTGGTCTGGGGATCCTGTATAATTAAATGGTAATATCTCCGCGTTTACGCGCCGACTGCCGTTACTTCCGGGGAGACCGCCCGTGCGTTTTCGGGCTTTCCTCCTGCCGCAAATGTCCGCATTACCTGTCTCTCGGCCGCACGATACTAATCATCAAACTCTCCGCCATAGGGGATGTGCTCCGGACTACGCCGTTACTTTCCGGCCTTAAAAAGAAATATCCGCTCAGTCATATAACCTGGATTACCGGCAGTCCCGCCGCCTGTATGTTGAAAGGTAACCCGCTGATAGACAGGTTGTTGTGTTATAGCGCAGAGGCCGCCGATTACCTGCGGTCCAGGAAGTTCGATCTCGTCGTCTGCCTGGATAAAGAGGAAAAGGCGGCGGCGCTGGCCTCTTCACTGCGGGCGCGCGCAAAGGCGGGGTTCGGTATAGACCGCCGTTCCGGGGCCGTCTGCGCCTTGAACCGCGCCTCCCGCTACGCGTTGCTGCTGGGCGTCTGCGACGACCTGAAGTTCCGTCTCAACCGCAAAACTTACCAGGAGATCGTTTTCGAGGCCGCCGGCCTGAAATACCGCGGAGAAGAATATATTCTGTCTCTTCCCGGGGAGGCAAAGGACCAGGCGGAGGAATTTCTCTCCGGCCTGGGGATAAGGGGCGGAGATACGCTGATCGGGCTGAACACCGGCTCGGGGGACGCCTTCGCGCATAAGGCACCGGATGAACGCGGGCTGATTTCCTTAATAGACACGATATCGGAACGTATGCCGGAAAGCGGTATTCTTTTGCTTGGAGGCAGAAAAGAGGCGGGGTTGAACGCCAGGCTGGCTTTAAAATTTGCCGGGGGGAAGGTTTATGATTGCGGCGGATATCATTCCCTGCCGTGTTTTGCCGCTATCGTCGGCAGGTGCTCGGCCCTGGTGAGCGGTGACACTACCGCGATGCATATAGCCATAGCCTTGAAGGTGCCGGTCGCGGTCCTTTTCGGCTCCACCTGCGAGAACGAGATAGATCTTTACGGCAGGGGGGCCAGGGTGGCCTCTTCCCTGGATTGCCGGCCGTGTTACAGGAAAGAGTGCGTGAGAACCCCGAACTGCATGGATTCCATCCCGTCCGGGGATGTGTTCTCGGCCTTGAGCGGTCTGTTGAACGCCGAATGAATATCTGGGTCCTGCTGCCTACATATAATGAAGCCTCCAATATCTCCGTTTTGGTCGCGGAGATATTGTCCGTCTGCCCGCAGGCGCAGGTACTGGTGGTAGACGACGATTCCCCGGACGGCACCTCGGGTATCGTGGGCCGGATGTCGTCCGCGGACGGCAGGGTGCATCTCCTTTCGCGCAAAGTCCGCAGGGGCAGGGGCAGCGCGGGCGTAGAGGGTTTCCGTTACGCGTTATCGGCCGGCGCCGACTTCGTGGTGGAGATGGACGCCGATTTCTCCCACCAGCCCCGATACATCCCGCGGCTGGTGAACGCCGCGGAGGAATGCGGGGTCGCGGTCGCTTCCAGGTGGATGCCGCAGGCCGGGGTCAGCGGCCGGCCGCGCTACAGGGATATCCTGAGCCTGCTTGCGCGTTTTGTCTGCCGCCGCCTCCTAGGTATGCGTTTAAGCGATCCCACCTCCGGTTTTCGCTGTTTCAGCCGCAAAGCGCTGGTCTCTATAGACTGGGACAGGATCCTTTCCACCGGTCCCTCAATCGTGGGGGAAATGAACCTCATTCTGCAATCCGGGGGTTTTGTCCCGAAGGACGTGCCGATAGTGTTCATGGAGCGGCGTTCGGGACGGACCAAGCTCGATGCGGTGAAACTGATGAACACATTGTCCACGCTGTTCAGGGTGAAGATGAAATTATGGGCAGGCATATAATCATTATAATACTTTTCGCGTTGACCGCGTTCGCCGGCGCGGTCCCCGGCGATTTCATACTCGACGATTACATCGTGATCGTGAACAACAGGATCGTGGAGTCGCCGGGCCGGATCGGCAGCCTTTTTAACAAGGAGGCTTATTTGAGCGGGGCGGATAAGGTGCTTTTCGACCGGGGGAGCGCCGGGTTCGGCGCCGGGGAGGCCACCTACAGGCCGGTCGCCACGCTGAGTTATATGTTGAATCACGCTTTATGCGGAAGCAATCCCGTATGTTTCCGTCTGGCCAACGTGCTTATCCACGCAGCCAACGGCGTCCTTCTGTATCTTCTGCTCCTGGCGCTTTTCGACATCCCGGTCTTTTCCCTTTTGGCGGCCTTGATCTTTGTCGTCCATCCTTTGAACGCCGAAGTCCTGTGCTGCAGCGCGTTCAGGCCGAATCTCCTAGCTTTGTTCTTTTCCTTGTCCGCCTTGATCTGCCATCTGCGCTGCGTGAAAGCGGGAGGGGCCGGAGCCCCTGCGGCGGCGGCGGTCGTCTGTTATTTCCTTGCCATGTTCTCCAAGGAGACCGCGATCTTCCTGCCCGCTGCCGCGGTCCTTTGCGACCTGATGCAGGGAGGCGCGCGCCGGTTACTTGAACGCCGGCGGGTATACATTTTTTATACGGCCGCCGCGGTGTCGTTCCTGGTGGTTTACCTGTTCCTTATGCCGCCAAGGCAGGCGGTCATGCAGGGAGCTTTCCAGTTAGGGAACAATCTCCTGAGGATGTTCGATATCACGGCTTTTTACCTGAAAGAACTTTTCGTGCCCGTGGACCCGCTTTTTATCTTCCCGTTCCAATTGAAGCATTCTCTGCCCAGGGCCGTCTGCGGGGCGTTTATTTACGGCGTTTTGTTGTGCGCCGTTTTCCGCTTCCGGAGACTGCCGCGTCCATTCCTCTTCGGCCTGCTCTGGTTTTTTCTTTGGTTGTTCCCTATGAATAATTTTCTGTACGCCTTCCGCGTGCCGGTGGCCTACAGGTATCTTTATCTGCCGCTGGCCGGGTTCGCCGCGGCCGCGGCGTATCCTCTCTGGCTGCTCTGGTCAGGCCGTACCGCTTTGGGCAACAAGCTGCGTTATGTGCTGCCGGGAGCTTTTATCGCCTATTTGCTGGTGCTGGGGGTTTTTTCCAACAGCAACTGGAAGAACGAAACCAACCTGTACCTTTCGCTGGAGCGCAAGTATCCGGGCTCTCCCTTCAGCCGGCTGGGCATGGGCACTATCTTGACCAGGTACGGACGTTTCGAGGAGGCGAAAATAAAACTGGAAGATCTGTTGAGGTCCTCCTGGAACCTGCATAAGAACGATCTTTCAGTGGTCTACCGGACGCTGGGCATAATATATCTGCGCCTGGGCGAATACGGAAAAGCGGAGGAGATGTATTTGAAGACCCTGGAACTTTTCCCTGACGCAGCTGCCGTCTGGGGTGAGCTGGGGGGGTGTTATGCCCTGGAAGAGAAGTATGCCGCTGCTTTAAAAGCGTTGAACAAGGCGCAGGGTTTGTCCCCGGGTAGGGGGACGTTTTATTTCAAGAAAGGCGTGGTTTATCTTCTTTGTAAGGACGTGGAAAAAGCGGAAAAAGAGTTCGCCCTGCTGCGCAGTTCCTCCGAGGGGCCGGAAGATCTCGCGGAAACGGAATATTATCTTTTGCTGGAAAAAGCCGGCAAGAGCGTTTATAATTCTCTTCCCGGGGCGGAGTCAAAACTGCTTGGTTTCATCTGGAAGGGGGAAGAGCTATGAAGAGAGGTTTTTTATTCGCCGGGCAAGGGGCCCAGTGCGTGGGTATGGGTAAGGATTTATTCCAGGCGTTCCCTGAAAGCAGGGATATTTTTGAGAGAGCCGATAAGGTGCTCGGGTTCTCCCTGTCCCGGCTTTGTTTTGAGGGTCCCATGGAGGAACTGACCCGGACACGCAACTGCCAGCCGGCCATACTGACGGCGAGTATCGCCGCATTCGAGGCGTTTAAATCGGCCGCTAAGCAAAAGGGGGCCGATCTGCGTTTGGATTCGGGGGATTGTCATGCGGCAGGCTTGAGCCTGGGGGAGTATTCCGCCCTGGTGGCGGCCGGCGCGATGCAATTCGAAGACGCGGTTGATCTGGTGCGCCTGCGCGGCACGTATATGGAAGAGGAAGCTGCCCGTAAGCCCGGCAGGATGCTTTCCATCATAGGGCTTGATCTTGCCGCGGTCAGGGAGGTCTGTGCCGGAACCGGGGTGGAGATCGCCAATCTTAACTGCCCGGGACAGATCGTGGTCTCGGGGGGCATAAAGGAGATAGAAGCAGCAAAACCGGCGGCGGAATCCCTGGGGGCGAAGCGGGCGCTGGTGCTGGAGGTCAGCGGGGCCTTCCATTCTTCTTTTATGCTGGGCGCTTCAGAGAAGCTTGCCGCTGCCCTGGGAAAAGTGCGGTTGAAAACCCCGTTCATGGAGGTCATCAGCAACGTTACCGCTTCCGCGGAATCGTCTCCGGAAGAAATAAAGAATAATCTGGTAAAACAGGTGGCCTCCAGCGTGCTCTGGGAAGATTCCATGAGGAAGCTGGCGCAGTCCGGGGTGTCCGATTTTGTCGAGTTCGGGCCGGGAAAGGTGCTGAAAGGATTGATGCGCAGGATAGTCCCGGAGGCAAAGGTGGCCGTAAGTGAGAAGCCGGAGGATATAATAGGATATTTTGGGGACAGCTAAGTGTTAGTCAGTACGAACCTCGCCCTAACCGGAATTGGGCGCACCTCAACCAGAGATGAAGGGTTGAGTGTTCACTAGGGGTGAAATGTTTTAACAGTATTTACACCTTGCACTTATCGGAATGGTGCAAGTGTTCGTCAGTACGAACCTCGCCCTAATCGGAATTGGGCGCACCTCAACCAGAGATGAAGGGTTGAGTGTTCACTAAGTGTGAAAGTGTTTCATCCGTATTTACACCTTGCCCTAATCGGAATTGGGCAAGTGTTTCATCCGTATGAAAGGAGAGAGAGATGAGGCTGGAAGGAAAGGTTACTTTTGTTACCGGAGGCGCCCAGGGAATAGGCAGGGAGATAGCCCTGGCTTTCGCCAAAGCTGGTTCTGATGTGGCAATCGGCGATATCAACCCGGACGTTACCGCGGCCACCGTAAAAGAGATAGAATCCCTGGGCAGAAAAGCCTTAGGATTGCAACTCGATGTAACAGACGGTGTTAAAGTCG
>CAZAVF010000026.1:0-19469 GCA_964488935.1 uncultured Planctomycetales bacterium
TATCCAGCCGCGCAGGCAGGGTTACCTCGCTGAACAGAAATACCCCTGCAAGGGTAGCAGATAATGCTCGGCTATAAATATTACTTTTCGCTTTATACATGGGACCGTGGCTTTTCCCTGTTGTTACAAACTTCTATTTTAGTTAGTAAAGTCGTTGTAAAAGTATTTCTTTACTCACCAAAAATAATAGGATTTCGCAATCCTACACTGTAAGTATATTCTATAGGTATTCCTTTTTCAAGATAACTAACCCGACTTTTGTTATGGTTTACGAAATTCCAGCTTCCATTTTTTTATTATCTTCTTGCAGCAATATAAATATAATAATGGCTTATCCGTCTGCACGTGTAAATATAAACACAAGCCGGCGTGGAGCCCCTCTCCTTCTATTTTCCGGAGACCTCCCCGGAGCTTCACACGAGTGAACACTTGGCCTTCCGATTGGCCAAGGCATAAGCACACAGGTGCAACCCGTATATTTTAGCCGGGAGCCTGCTTATAAGGTTTGAACGACCGGTTCTCAAGTCGGGGTAGCGGAAAGGAATAAAACCTCTTTAAGAGATTTATGCCGGGCTTAAGGACAGACCATCTTCCTTAAATATGTATATACGGGGCTTAAAGCATTATACGCGCAAAGAGGATTGCCGGAATTTCCCGGGGTGAAACCAGATGCTACGGTATTCTTCCAGCTAAGGGTATCAAACCAGCGGCAGGCAGCTTTCCCCGTTGAGATATTTATCCACGTAATGGGCGGTTTTCCTTCCTTCGGAAACAGCCCAGACGATCAAAGACTGTCCGCGGCGCATATCTCCGGCGGTGAAAACCCCTTTTAAAGAGGTCATTTGGGTATTATCGGCCTTCACGTTCCCGCAGGCATCAAGTTCCACCCCGGCGGCCCTGAGCGCCTCTCCCTGCCCGGTCCTGGCAAAACCGAGCGCCAGCACCACCAGGTCCGCCTCTATTTCGAAAGCCGTCCCGGGGATCTCCTCTATGCGCGGTTTGCCGTCAGGGCCTTTCTTGACGTTCACTTTAACACAAGAAAGCCCTTTGACTTCCCCGCTGCCGTTATCCAGGAACTTCCTGGTCATAACCGACCAGACACGTTCCCCTCCCTCCTGGTGACTGGTGGAGGTCTTCAGAAGCATAGGGTATTTCGGCCAGGGACAATTATCCTGGCGGGAAGAGGGCGGCTGGGGAAACAATTCTATCTGCATCACGCAGCCGGCGCCCTGGCGGTGACAGACGCCCACGCAGTCTGCGCCGGTATCGCCTCCGCCGATCACCACCACGCGCTTTCCGGAGGCATTCACGGAAGCGGCGGCCTTTCTGCGCGATGAGACCGCCTTATTCGCCTCAATCAGGAAATCCAGCGCAAAATAAATGCCTTTCAACTGCCTGCCTTCGACCTGCAAGTCGCGCGGTTCGCGGCAGCCGCAGCAGAGGACCACCGCGTTGAACTTTTTCTTCAATTCCGCGATAGTAACGTCACTGCCGATTTCTACCCCGTTGCGGAAAACTATACCGGAAGATTCCATCAGTTTGACCCTGCGGTCGATTATCTTCTTCTCAAGCTTGAAATCCGGTATACCGTAACGCAGTATGCCGCCGGGCTTATCGTCTTTCTCGAAAACCGTGACCGCGTGTCCTGCCTTGTTCAACTGGGCGGCGCAGGCCAGGCCGGCTGGCCCGGCCCCGACAACGGCTATTTTCTTGCCTTTGTTTTTAGGTTTCTTGACGGGCTTGGCCAGGCCGTTGCGGAAGGCGTATTCGATCACGGCAAGCTCATTTTCCCTGACCGTCACCGGAGAATCGTTAATGCCCAGAACGCAGGAATATTCGCATAATGCCGGGCAGATCCTGCCGGTTATCTCGGGCAGATTGTTGGTGGCGTCCAGAAGTTCGAAGGCCTCGCCCCAGAGCTTACGGCTCACCAGATCGTTCCATTCCGGTATATAATTGCCCAGCGGACAGGCCCAGTGGCAGAACGGAGTTCCGCAGGTCATGCAGCGCGATGCCTGCTCCTGGGAAGAGGCCTCCGGCCGCGGCATTCCCACCTCCCGGAAATCCTTGACGCGCTCGCAAACCGGCCTGTATTGCGGTTCTTCCCTTTTTATCTTAAGAAAACTGACGTGGTCCTTCATTATCCCTCCGCTGTATTCCCTGTGGAGCCCCTCTTCTTCTATTTTCCGGCGAGACCAATGTTTCGCGCGCCGGTACACAGCGCATATTCGGTTATCTGTTTATTCAGGCGACCTCCCCGGAGCTTCACGCGAGTGAACACTTGGCCTTCCGATTGGCCAAGGTGTAACACGCGAGTGAACACCTGCCTTTCCAATAAGGCAGGGTATTATTCCTTTAGCTGCGCTTTGCCCAGGGTTAACCGGGTTAGAACCCGGGGATTTCCGGGCGAGGGGATTAAGTCAGCCCTTCTCCCGAAGAAGAGAATCACTGTGTGGGACCGGATTGACGGCTTGCCATAAGTATCCTCTTATATTCAAGCGGCAGCACTTTCACGAAATGCTTATGCCGGGAAGAGAAATCGTCAAGCGCCTCTTTCGCGGCCGGGCTGCCGGTGTATTTATAGTGATTGGAAAGCAGCATTTTTATCTCGACAATATCTTCCTCGTCAAGCTTATGCTGCAATTCCACCATTTCCATATTGCACTTGGAAGGGAACTTCCCGTCCCGGTCGTACACGTAGGCGATGCCTCCCGACATGCCGGCGGCGAAATTCCTGCCGGTCCTGCCGAGGATGACGACGCGGCCCCCGGTCATATACTCGCATCCGTGGTCACCCACCCCTTCCACTACGGCGTGAAGGCCGGAATTACGCACACAGAATCTTTCGCCGCACATCCCGCGGATGTAAGCCTCTCCGCTTATGGCCCCGTAAAAAGCGGTGTTCCCCATTATCACGTTGTCCGAGGAATTATATCTGCTGTCTTTCCCGGGATAGATCACGATCCTGCCTCCGGATATTCCCTTGCCTACATAATCGTTGGCCAGCCCCTCCAGTTCAAGCGTCACGCCCCCGGCAAGCCAGGCGCCGAAACTCTGCCCGGCCACGCCTTTGAAACGGCAGTGTATGGTGTCGTCCGGCAGCCCCTCCTCGCCGTGCATAAGACATACCCGCCCGCTGAGCATTGCGCCGGTGGTCCGGTCCGTGTTGTTAATACGCTTTTCTATGACGACCTGTTCTTTGTTCTTCAGGGCCGGCCCGGCTTCCGCGATGAGCACGGAGTCCAGGACACCGTCGAGCCCGTGGTTCTGCGCGATCGAGCATCTGCCGGAATCCGTCCCGGCGCCGTCCGGTTTGAAAAGGATCCGCGAAAAATCCAGTCCCCCGCTTTTCCAGGAGAGCAGGGCCGGGTCCGCCTCGAGCAGGTCGGTCCGCCCGATCATCTCATCCACGCGCCTGATACCCAGGCTGCTCATTATCTCCCGCATTTCCCCGGCCACGAAACGGAAATAGTTCATCACATATTCCGGCTTACCCTTGAACCGGCATTGCAGTATATCATTCTGGGTGGCGATGCCGAGCGGGCAGTTATTAAGATTGCAATGCCGCAGCATTACGCACCCCATCACTATCAAAGGGGCGGAGCAAAAACCGAATTCCTCGGCACCGAGCAGGGCGGCAACGGCTACGTCCCTGCCGGTGCGCATCTGGCCGTCGGTCTGCAGCCTGACCCTGCTGCGCAGGTCGTTCAACAGCAAAGTCTGGTGGGTCTCGGAGAGTCCCAGTTCCCAGGGAAGCCCGGCATGCTTGATCGAACTCCAGGGGGAAGCCCCGGTGCCCCCGTCCCCGCCGGAGATCAATATCATGTCCGCGTGCCCCTTGGCGACACCGGCTGCGATGGTCCCCACGCCGATCTCGGAGACCAGCTTGACGCTGATCCTCGCCTGCGGATTGGTGTTCTTAAGGTCGAATATCAGCTGAGCCAGGTCTTCTATGGAATATATGTCGTGGTGCGGAGAAGGGGATATCAAAGTGACGCCGGGAGTGGTATAACGCGTCCTGGCGATGGCGGGGGAAACCTTGTGCCCCGGCAATTGACCGCCCTCGCCCGGCTTGGCGCCCTGGGCGATCTTGATCTGCAGTTCGTCGGCATTGACCAGGTAATTTGTGGTCACGCCGAACCTGCCGGAAGCCACCTGTTTTATGGAACTGCGCACAGAATCACCGTTGGGCAGAGGGCGGAAACGTATCGGGTCCTCACCGCCTTCTCCGGTGTTTGAGCGCCCTTTCAGCCGGTTCATAGCCAGCGCAAGCGTCTCGTGAGCCCCCCTGCTGATCGAACCGAAGCTCATCGCTCCGGTGGCGAAACGCTTCACGATCTCCTCCACGGGCTCCACTTCCTCCAGCGGCACAGGGGTGCGGGCCTTAAAACGCAGCAGTCCGCGCAAAGTGGCGGGATGCCCGCTCTGGTCGTTTATCAAAGCGGCGAACTCCTTGTAGCGCGAGTAATCATTGCGCCTGACGGCCTCCTGCAAGGCGGTTACGCTCTCTGGATTCCAGAGATGGAATTCTCCATCCTTCTTCCACTGGTAATTCCCTCCGGTGTCAAGAACATGCGCGGCCGCGACCTTCTCGCCGCAGAAAGCGCGCGAGTGACGGGACAATGCTTCTTTAGTTATCACTTCCAGGGAGATGCCCCCTATGCGGGATACGGTACCCGGGAAACAAAGATCGACCGTTTCCTTCCCGATCCCCACCGCTTCAAAGATCTGGGCCCCCCTGTAACTCTGCAGGGTGGAGATGCCCATCTTGGAAAGTATCTTCAATATCCCTTTCTCCACCGCTTTGCGGTAGTTGTATACCGCCTTGGCTTCATCTATGCCGTCTTCCTTCTGTGTCCGTGCTATATGTTTTACCGCTTCATACGCCAGGTATGGCGCCACGCAATCAACTCCGTAGCCGAAAAGCAGGGCGAAATGATGCACTTCCCGGGGCTCCCCGCTCTCCAAGATGATACTTATACGGCTCCTCCTGGCTTTCCTGACCAGATGGTGATGCAGCGCGCCGACGGCAAGCAGGGACGGGACCGCGGCGTGCTCCGCGTCCACCCCCTTGTCGCTGAGGAGCAGGAATGTATATTTATCCCTGACAGCCTCATCCGCTTCCCTGCATATGCGTTTCAATTCCCCGCGCACCCCGCCTTTGCTCCCGGGAGAAAAAAGCATACTGATAACCTTGCTCTTGAATCCCTGTTTTTTTATGCCGCGCAGCCGCGCGAATTCTTCCATGGTCAGCACGGGATGCTTCACCAGGACTTTCCGGCATTGCCCTGGGGTCTCCTCGAGCAGATTGCCGCCCGGTCCGAGATAACTCCAAAGGCTCATCACCAGTTCTTCTCTTATGGGATCTATGGCCGGATTAGTCACCTGTGCGAACAACTGTTTGAAATAATTGAAAAGAAGCTGCGGTCTGCCGGAAAGAACGGCGTGCGGGGTGTCGTTCCCCATGGAGCCGACCGGTTCGGCCGCGTTCACCGCCATGGGTTCCAGGATCACCTTCATGTCTTCCCGGCTGTAACCGAACGCCTTCAGGGCGCCGAACAATGCGTTCCCGGTAAGACAGGTCCCGGCCGGCTTAACCTTCGGGAATTCTTCCAATTCCCGGAGGTTCTCCTTCAGCCAGACGGAATAAGGCTGTTCTCCCGCGAGTTTATTTTTTATTTCTTCGTCCGCCACTATGCGTCCGCCCGGGGTATCCACCAGGAATATCTTTCCAGGTTCGATCCTTCCGGCGCGTGTTATCTCACCCGGGGGGATGTCGAGGACGCCGGTTTCGGAGGCCATCATGGCAATCCCGTCCCTCGTGATGATGTAACGCGCAGGCCGCAGGCCGTTCCTGTCCAGCACGGCGCCGATGCTTGACCCGTCGGTGAAAGCCACGGCGGCCGGCCCGTCCCACGGTTCTATCAAACAGGCATGATATCTATAGAAATCCTTGACCGGCCCGGCCATCGCCGTATCTCCTTCCCAGGCCGGCGGGATGAGCATGGTCATGGAATGTTCAAGGCTGCGCCCGGAGAGCGTCAGAAGTTCGAAAAGATTATCCAGCGACGCGGAGTCGCTGCCGCCGGGAACGATGATCGGGAGTATCTTCTTCAGCTCCGTACCGAGCAGCCCGCTCTTGAGCAGGCTCTCGCGCGCGGCCATCCAGTTTATGTTCCCGCGCAAAGTATTTATTTCACCGTTGTGGGCCAGGAACCTGAACGGCTGCGCCAGGTCCCAGGAAGGGAAAGTATTGGTGCTGTAGCGCGAATGCACGAGGCAGAGGCCGGAAGCGATGCGTTCATCCGTCAGATCCGGGAAGAAGGTCTCAAGCTGCGTAGGCATCAACAATCCCTTATAGACGATCGTCCTGCAGGACATGCTGTTTATATAGAACAGTTCCCCTTCTTTCTTCGGCATGGCCGCCGACACGCGGTTCTCTATTCTCCGGCGCAGTATATACAGGGCGCGCTCCAGCGCAAGCCCGCCCCGGACCTTTCCTTTGCCGCCGATGAACACCTGTTCGATCTCCGGCATCGTCTTCAAGGCCGTGGTGCCTATGGAGCCGCTGTTCACCGGGACCTTGCGCCAGCCCAGCAGAAGCAATCCGGCGGCGGAAGTCTCCTCGCTCACGATCTCCCTGCACATCCCTTTCAATTTCTCCGAACGGGGAAAGAATATCATCCCGCAGCCGTAATTACCGGGCGGCGGGAGCGCCAGTCCTGAGACCTCCCGGAAGAACCCGTCCGGGACCTGGAGCAGCACGCCTGCCCCGTCGCCGGTGAGCGGGTCGGCGCCGGTGGCGCCGCGGTGGGAGAGCCTGCGCAGTATCTCCAGCCCCCGGCTGATTATCTTATGGGCAGGCCTGCCTTTTATATCGCAGACAAAACCCACTCCGCAGGAATCGTGTTCGAACCTGCTGTCGTAAAGTCCGTATTCTTCCGCTCTCTGACGTTTATTCATTGCCTGTACACTCCGGGAGTAAGACCAAGTTTTTTTATCCTTGAACGCATCGTGTTCCTGTTTATCCCCAATATCCTAGCCGCTTTCATCTGGTTGCCGTCGGTGCGGCTGAGCACTTCCTCGAACAAAGGTTTTTCCACGGCGTCCAGGAAAACCTTGTAAGCCCTGCCTTTGTTGTCCCTGCAGACCTGCCTGGATAATTCCCTTACCTTGTCCTCAAGCGAAACCAGGGTGGTCACATCCCCCTTTTGCAGGATCTTGACCACCCCCTCCTGCTTGACCACGCTGATGGCGGTATTCCCGGTCCGGCTCAAAGCGTCGGAAACGGCCTCGAGGACATTCTCTTCATTACCGGAAATAAGCAATGCAATCATTTTGACCATCGGCGTTTTGTAATGCCTAATAGTTGGGCATCTGTGTTTAAAAAAAATCCGGAAAGCAGGGACGTCCCGGGTGAGACTGCGCCCCGTGCCGTAAAACACGGGGCGCAATCTTGAAGCGGAAGTTATTTTATGAACAGCATCTCCCGGTATTTAGGCAGGTCCCAGGAGTCGTCTGAAACCACGCACTCCAGCTCATCCACATGCCTGCGGATGTGCTCCATCAAAGGCTTAAGCTCCTTGAAGTAAAGTTCGGCGCGGGCTTCATCGCTGACTTTTGCCGCTTTCCCCTGCAGTTTATCCATCTCCAGGGTATTGCGTCTGACGTAATATATCTTGCTTACGATGTCTGCCAGGTGGGCCTTCTTGTCCTTCATCGCTGACGGGTCAAGTTTCAAGCCGGCCGTCTTGCCGAGGCTTACCAGCTCGTGCAGCGTGCGCGCGAGCAGTTTCTCATACTTATAACCGGCGGGCACCACGGAAGCGTTCACCATCTCCTTCAGGGTGTTCGCCTCTATTTCGAGGGTCAGATTATAAGTATGGATCCAGATGTGGTAACGGGCGACCATTTCCTCCCTGGAGAAGACCTTGTATTTATCGAACAGGCGGATGTTCTTCTCCTCGGTCAGGGCTTCCAGGGCCTCGTAGGTGCTGGCCACGTTCGGCAGGCCGCGCTTCTTGGCCTCCTTGACCCACTCCGGGGCGTAGTTATTGCCCTCAAAACGGATGTTCTTAGTCTCCTTGACTATCTCGGAGATCACCTGCAGCACGGCGGTGTTGAAATCCCTGCCCCCCGCCGACGCCTTGGCGATCTTTTCGGCCACATGATCCAGGCTCTCGGCGATTATGGTGTTTATCACCGCAATAGGAGTGGAGATATTCTGGGAGGATCCCACTGCGCGGAACTCGAACTTTGCCCCGGTAAAAGCGAAAGGCGACGTGCGGTTCCTGTCCGTGGTATCCTTGTTGAACTTAGGCAGGCGTCCGATCCCCAGGTCTATGATGTCCCCCTTGGAGACCTTCGATTTCACGCCTTTCTCTATCATATCCAGTATGGCGGTCAATTGCTCCCCCAGGAAAACGCTTATGATAGCCGGAGGCGCCTCGTTGGCGCCCAGCCTGTGCTCGTTCCCGGCCATGGCCACCGACGCGCGCAGAAGGTCGGAATGCATATAAACCGCCCTCAATACCGCGGCCAGCACCGCCAGGAACTGCAGGTTATCCTCAGGGGTTTGTCCGGGGTTAAGCAGGTTGTTGCCTTTGTCGTCCGCCAGCGACCAGTTGAGATGCTTACCGCTGCCGTTTATTCCGGCGAACGGCTTCTCGTGCAGGAGACAGACCATATCGTGGCGCAAAGCCACCTTTTTCATCAAGTCCATAAGCAGCTGATTGTGGTCGGCGGCGAGATTGGATTCTTCGAAGATGGGTGCGAATTCATACTGGTGCGGGGCGACCTCGTTATGGCGCGTCACCACCGGTATGCCCAGTTTGTATGCCTCCTGGGCGACTTCGAACATGAAATTGACCACGCGCTCCTTGATGGTCCCGAAATACTGGTCCTCCAGCTGCTGTCCCTTCGGGGACGGCGCCCCTATCAATGTCCTGCCGGACATTATAAGGTCCTGCCGGAGGTTGTAATAGTTCTTGTCTATCAGGAAATACTCCTGCTCCGGGCCGCAGGTGGAAAATACCTTCTTTACGTCCTTATGCCCGAAAAGCTTGAGCAGTCCGGTCGCCGCTTTGCTCAGGGACTCGTCGGAACGCAGAAGCGGAAGTTTCTTGTCCAGGGCCTCGCCGTGATAAGAGATGAATATGGTCGGTATGCAAAGGGTCTTGCCGAGCGTGCTCTCGATGATGAAAGCCGGGCTGGAAGGGTCCCAGGCGGTATAACCGCGGGCTTCAAAGGTGGCGCGGATGCCTCCGGAAGGGAAACTGGAGGCGTCGGGCTCTCCCTGTATAAGTTTGCTGCCGGAGAATTTCTCTATCACCTTGCCGGGGCCGGTAAAAGAGATGAAACTGTCGTGTTTCTCCGCGGTAAGCCCGGTCATCGGCTGGAACCAGTGCGTGTAATATGTGGCGCCCTTGGAGATGGCCCAGTCCTTCATGGCGTTGGCGATCTCATCAGCCTGTTCCTTGCTGATGGTCTTGCCCTCGTTCATCCAGGTCTTGAAGGCCTCGAAGGTGGACCCGGGAATGTGCTTTTTCATCGTCTCCAGGCTGAAAGTGTTCTCGCCGAAATAAGAAGATACTGTCTTGGGAGAACCCTCTTTCTCCAGGGACACGTTATCGATCTTGAGTAAAACCTTCTGCCTTATGCTCATTGCTTCCTCCTTGCATTACTGAGTTCGGACGTAAAAAGAGGCGTCCATTCAAACCGCCTTCGGCGATTATCCTGAACGCCTCTGTTCATATTTCGCTTAATTTTGCGGCACCACGATGTGCCTTATTTATACAAGTAAATATCGTTCGGGCTTGGTAACAGTTTCTTTTTATTTTCCAATGCCGCTGAACGGATGTTATTATAACTTCCCGGGCCTTTACTGTCAAGCATATAAAAATGAAGCTCCGCGGGCTGAAGCCCGCGGTTTCCCAAAGCGGAATACTGAGCGGCCAAATCTCATCCGCGCCATAAATGGCGCGGTTTTCTGGCCGCGCATGTATAAAACCGGTTCTGGGTGCCGGGTTTTGGGTTCTCGTAAATACTTAGAACAAATTATCTCAAAACCGGATTTTCCAGACTAGGGATATTTTATATCTTACAGTTACGGATCGTGCTTCGCGTATCCCTGTTTTCTCACCCTATAGCCGTGGAGCCGCGTTCTTCGGTACGGATACGCACGCATTCCTTCATATCCAGCACGAAGATCTTACCGTCCCCGGTCTCCCCGGTCTTGGCACCCGTCACTATCGCCTTTATCGCCGGTTCCAGGAAACTGTCGTTCACCGCTATCTCCAACCGTATCTTTCTCAACAGGTTTCCGGTCTCCTTTGCCCCGCGGTAGAATTCCGTGACGCCCTTCTGGCGGCCGTGGCCGAGCACTTCGCTGACGGTGATAAGGTTTATCTCCGCCCTGTAAAGCTCTTCCTTGACTTCCTCCAGCTTATCCGGCTGGATTATGGCTATTACCAGTTTCATTTATATCCTCCTTATTCTTACACTTATAAGGAATTATTCCAATATTGTGTATGCTCTTTCACGGTGCTGGGTAAGATCAAGGCCCATGGCCTCTTCTTTATCCCCCACTCGCACGCCCATAACGAAATCGACTATCTTGTAAATGACCATACTGACCACGAAAGAGTATATCAACGTTACCGCTACCGCCGCGATCTGCACCAGGAATTGCTGTGGATTGCCGAAGAACAGGCCGTCCGCCCCCGCCGGATTCACGGCTTTGGAGGCGAACAATCCGGTCGCAAGAGCCCCCCAGACACCGCCCACGCAATGCACGCCGAAGGCGTCGAGGGAATCGTCATAACCGAATTTGGGTTTGATCACGCTCACGAAAATGAAACAGAACAGGCTCACCAGCAGCCCTATGATAATTGCAGGGATCACGCTCACGAAACCCGCAGCCGGGGTGATCGCCACGAGACCGGCGACCGCTCCGCTGGCCGCGCCGAAAACGGTGGGTTTGCCGTTCTTTATCCATTCTATAAAGGCCCAGCTCAAGCCCGCGGCCGCGGCGGCGGTGTTGGTCACCACGAAGGCGTTTACCGCAAGCCCGTTGGCCGCCAGGGCGCTACCGGCGTTAAATCCGAACCAGCCGAACCACAAAAGAGCCGTCCCCAGCACTACAAACGGCATATTGTGGGGTGCCGGAACATTCTTGTCGAGGTTCCTGCGCCTGCCTATGGCGATTGCCGTTGCCAGAGCCGCTATACCTGCGTTGATATGCACTACCGTTCCGCCGGCGAAATCAAGAGCGCCGAGTTTTCTCAGCCAGCCGCCTATCCCCCATACCCAGTGACAGACCGGCCCGTAAACGAAGGTAACCCAAAGCAGAATGAAAACCAGGAAAGAGGAGAATTTCATCCTCTCCGCGAACGCGCCCAGTATTAAGGCCGGGGTGATTATGGCGAACATCGCCTGGAAGATCATGAAAGCCTGGTGCGGGATGGTGGCCGAATAATCGGCGTAAGGCTCCAGGCCCACTCCGGCAAGTCCCGCCCATTTGAACCCGCCCCAGAAGCCCTCCCCGGGAGTGAAAGAAATGCTGTAACCGTAAAGCACCCACTGAACGCTCAAGAGGCAGAGGACGATAAAACACTGCATCAGGATGCTGAGGACGTTCTTTTTCCTCACCATACCTCCGTAGAAAAAAGCCAGGCCCGGCGTCATCAACATTACCAGAGCCGAAGAAATCAAAACCCATGCCGTGTCTCCGGAATTCATTTCATCTCCTTTCAATTATTTTACACAAGTGAATACCCTGCCTTCGGACAGGCGAGAAAATCATAGCGGGTTACAATGCCGCGCTCCCCTTTTCCGCCGTCCTGATGCGGTAGGCCTCTTCAACCGGATAGACGAATATCTTGCCGTCGCCGATCTCTCCCGTCCTGGCGGCGTCCATGATAGCGCAGACCACGGCGTCGAGATCTTTATCCTCCACCACTATCTCCACCTTGGTCTTGGGAAGGATACCCACGCGGTAGATGTCTCCGCGCCATTCCTGCATAGTGCCCTTCTGCTTGCCGTGCCCGTCCACCTGGGTAAGCATCAATCCTGAGAAGCATGTCTTATCCAGCGCCTTGCGCACGTCTCCGACTTTTTCCGATCTTATCACCGCTTCTATTTTCTTCATCCCGCACCTCCCGGGTAGACCGCGCTGATACATTTAATCGGGACGCGGCCGGTCAGGATCATTTTACGCACACGGCCGGAACAGGCCGCGATTTGTTCATTATCCCGGTACGAACGGCGGCCATATCATCCGCGTCCTCAAGGACGCGGTCCCAGCGCCGTCGAAGCATAAAAAAACGCCTTGCCTCCGGCTTTGGGTCACCGGCTGCAAGACGCCTCTGTCTTATTTCAACACCGGCACGGTTCTAATATCCGCGCCGGTTAAGCACTCCGCTGTGCATTGATTATACAAGTAAAAAAACCTGCTTCTTGGTAACACCTTATCCCCAGGAGGCGAGGGACAAAAGTTTTTCCCTCATTCTTTTACGCAGCCTCACCACCAGCACGTGCGAGACGCCGAGCTCGGCCGCGATCTCCCTGACCGTGAACCCCTGCAGGCTCAAGCGGAATATTTCGCGTTCTCTCTTATCGCGGCACGCAGACCGCATCTCTTCCTCCACGACCCCGGCGTGCAGCGATTCGAACGGCTCAGGGGAAGCAAGGCACGACAGCCGGTCCTCGGCGCCGTCCTCGTCTACCAGCAGTTCCTCAAGACTCAGGGTGCTCCTCTTGTCGTATTTCTTCCTTATGTAATTCTTGAGATGAAAATAACATCCCTGAAGTATGTAGCTGTCGGTCTTATCGGCAAGCCGCCCGAGCTCGAATTCCTGCCAGAGCCTGACCGCCGCCTCCTGGAAGAGGTCGTCCTCGTTGAAAAAGGTGAACTTTCCGTTAAGTTTATGCGTTATCCCTTTAAGCCGCGGGGACAGTCTTTTGAGCAGTTCAAGGTAATTCATGGTCTCTCCCCCTTGTAGGAGTTGGTGATCGGCATTCTGCGGTCTTTGCCGAAAGCCCTGGGCGTGATCTTTATCCCGGGCGGGGACTGCCGGCGTTTGTATTCGCTGCCGTCGACCAGCGAGATCACCCTGCGCACGTCTTTTTCCCGGAAGCCTGCGGCGGTGATCTCCTGCGCCGAAGCCTCTTCTTCGACGTACATCTTCAATATAGGGTCAAGCACGTCATAAGGCGGCAGGGTATCGCTGTCTTTCTGCCCGGGGCTCAATTCAGCCGTGGGTTCGCGCGATATAACGCTCTCCGGGATGACCGGGGAGCGGCTGTTGCGGTACGCGGCCAGCCTGTAAACGAGGGTCTTGGGCACGTCCTTCAGGACCGCGAACCCGCCCGCGAGGTCTCCATAGATCGTGGAATATCCCACGCTCATCTCCGATTTGTTGCCCGTGGCGAGCACCAGCCATCCGAATTTATTGGACAAGGCCATAAGCAGCGCACCGCGTATGCGCGCCTGCAGGTTCTCTTCCGTGCAATCCCGAGGCAGCCCGCTGAACTGTTCTTCCAGGCTCAAGAGATAAAGCCGGAACAGCGGTTCGATGGATATGCGCCTGAAGCCTATGCCCAGCCCGCGGGCAAGTTCCTGAGCGTCGTCGTGGGACTGCCTGGAAGTATACCGGGCGGGCAGGAAGACGCCGGTGACGTTCTCGCTGCCGAGGGCGTCGGCGGCCAGCGCCGC
Organism: uncultured Planctomycetales bacterium; assembly: GCA_964488935.1. Taxonomy (GTDB): domain Bacteria; phylum Omnitrophota; class Gorgyraeia; order Gygaellales; family Profunditerraquicolaceae; genus Undivivens. Next base: position 13,715 of record CAZAVF010000026.1, read on the forward strand.
GGTAAGGGCGGAATCTATCCCTCCGCTCAGGCCCAGCACCGCCTTTTTGAAACCGTTCTTGCGGAAATAATCCTTCAGGCCGAGAGTAAGGGCTGAATATACCTCTTCTTCCTCCGTCAAAGACTGTTGTTCCCGGGCAGCGCTATCCGGGCTGAAAAGTTCTTCCCTGAAGGCCGCGGCGCGGGAAAGCACCTCTCCCGAAGCCGAAATAAACATGCTCCTGCCGTCGAATACCAGCTCATCCTGACCTCCCACCAGATTGACGTAAGCTATCTGCGTCCCGCATTCCGCGGCGCAGCGGCAAAGGGTATTGCTGCGCTCCCCGATCTTTCCGATGTGGTAAGGCGAAGCGCTGATATTCACCAGCATCTCCGCCCCGGCCCGGGCCTGTTCGTATACCGGGCCGGACGCGTGCCAGATATCCTCGCAGATGCTTATCCCCAGAGATAACCCCTCTATGCGGAAAACAGGGGCCTCTCTGCCCGGAGCGAAATAACGTTTTTCGTCGAACACACCGTAGTTCGGCAGCAGGACCTTCCGGTATACTCCGGCCAGCCTGCCGCGGACGGCCGCGGCGGCGGCATTGTATAATCTTTCCCCATCGGTATCGACGAACCCGAAAACGGTGATCATCTCGCCCGTGGAAGCGACTATTCTCTTGAACTGCTCCAGATTGCCGGCGATAAAAGAGGGTTTCAACAGGAGGTCCTCCGGGGGATACCCTGTGACTGCCAGTTCGGGGAAAACCGCCATTTTATTCCCCCCTGCGGCCGCAAGACGGCTGAACTCAATTATCCTGGCCGCGTTGTCCTGCAGGTCCCCTACCGTGCAATTGATCTGTGCCAATGCGATCTTTTCCATGATTAATTCGCCCCTGCACGGCCTTCAGACCGTGGTTTGCTCATGCTCCTGATAAACCCCGGACGGCGCCCGTATTATTTCATCTCCGCCGAAGTATTGGACCATCCCTGCCCCGCCTATGGGCGGGTAAAAAAAATCCTGAAGGCCGTATTCCGGCTTTCAGGACCGCGTTATCCCGGGGGAAAACAAAAAAGGCATTTGCAGTCATTTCAGCAAACGCCTTTGTCTATTACGTCTTCGTAATGTATTTAAATTATATCATATTACCGCTTTTTGTCAAGATTCTATTTTCGCTTCCACGTCTATCACGTCGCGCCCGCGTCTGCGCTCTTTGCGCGGGCGCCCGCCCTTGTTATTGCCGCCGCGGTTGAAGAATATCCCCAGCAGAAGGTTTATCGTGCTGTAAAGGAAGGCCCCCAGCAGGGCGCTTCCGTAACCGTCCACCTGGAAACCGGCCACCACGCGCGAGGCGGCGTAGAAAAGCAGGCCGTTTATGAAAAAGGTGAACAGCCCGAAGCTGAGCAGGTTGATCGGGAGGGTAAGGAACACAAGTACCGGCTTAAGGAAGAGATTGAAAAGGCCCAGCACCAGCGCGGCGGAAAGGGCCGCCTGCCAGTCGGTGACGCTTATGCCCGGGCAGAGCTGCGCCGCCAGGACAAGAGATATCACGTTAAGCGCCAATCTGATTATGAAAACCATGCTGATAAGAAAAACACCCGCCCTTTTTCCGGGCGGGTGTTTTATTATTGGTTGCGGGGAGAGGATTTGAACCTCTGACCTTCAGGTTATGAGCCTGACGAGCTACCAGACTGCTCCACCCCGCGAATCTATCTTTATTGACCTGCCGGCTGCCCGCTGTCCGGGACTATCTTCACCGGCACCTCGCCTTTCCTCACCACCCCGAGTTTCTCCCTGGCCAGTCTCTCCTGGTAAACAGGGTCGCTTTCTATGCGCTTAAGCTCTTCCTCCAGCAAGGCGTTCTCTATGGTCAACCGCTTGATCTTGACGCCAAGGTCCCGGTTCTTATCCTTCAATTCCTGGAGCCTGGTATACCCGGGCAGGAAGAGTATGACCAGGAAGACCGTGATCCCGAATAGACAAAACGCCTTTCTCAACATACAGCTTCACTTTTTCCAGGCCCTGCCCGCGAAGACCGCCTTTGAGCCGAGTTCCTCTTCTATACGCAGAAGTTCATTATACTTGCATACCCTGTCCGTCCTGGAAAGGGAACCGGTCTTGATCTGGCCGGCGTTGGTGGCCACCGCGATATGGGCGATGGTCGTGTCTTCGGTCTCCCCGGAACGGTGGGAGATTATCGCGCCGTATTTGTTTTTCGCCGCCATCTCGACGACCTGCAGGGTCTCGGAAAGCGAACCGATCTGGTTGACTTTCACCAAGATGGCGTTGCCTATGCGCTCTTTTATCCCTTTTGCGAAAATGGCGGGATTGGTCACGAACACGTCGTCCCCCACAAGCTGCATCTTCCTGCCGAGCCGCGCCGTCAATTCGCGCCAGCCGTCCCAGTCATGCTCGGAAAGGCCGTCTTCCATGGAGACCAGCGGGTACTTCGAGAGCCAGCCGGAATAAATACCGATCATTTCCGCGGAGGTCTTCAGACCGCCCTCAAAAGAATATTTGCCGTCCTTGTAAAATGAGCTTGAAGCGCAGTCAAGCGCCAGGTAAATGTCCCTGCCGGGCTTATAACCGGCTTTCTCTATGGCGAGCATTATCAATTCAAGCGCCTCTTCGTTGGATTTCAGCGAAGGGGCGAACCCGCCCTCATCACCTACCGAAACCGACAGCCCGCGTGATTTCAGGAGCGATTTCAAGGCGTGGAACACCTCGGTGGCCATGCGCAGCGCCTCGCTGAAACACGGCGCGCCCGCCGGCATTATCATGAATTCCTGTATGTCCAGGTTGTTGTCGGCATGCATACCGCCGTTAAGGATGTTCATCAACGGGACCGGGATGGTAACGCCTTTCCCCTTGCCCAGGAATTTGTATAGAGGTTTGCCGGCGTCGGCGGCAGCGGCCTTGGCCACCGCCATGGAGACGCCGAGGACCGCGTTGGCGCCCAGTTTGCCTTTGTTCTCGGTGCCGTCCAGACCGATCAGCATCTTATCCACCGCCCTGAAGTCGGCCGGGGAGTTCTTCACGGCTTTCGCTATAACGGTGTTGACGTTCCCCACGGCCTTCAATACGCCCTTGCCGAGGTACCTGCTCTTGTCTCCGTCTCTAAGTTCCAGGGCCTCTTTCTCTCCCGTGGACGCCCCGGAGGGCACCGCGGCCCGGCCCATTACCCCGGAATCAAGCGTCACGTCCACTTCCACCGTGGGATTACCGCGCGAATCCAGTATCTGGCGCGCGAATATTTTCTTGATCTTGGACATTTGAACCATGCTCCTTTTATGTAATTGTTGAAGAAGGATGATTACGGAAAACCGCGGGCTGAAACCAGCGGATTTTCATTATATGCCTTAACCGGCGGGCGGTCAAGGGAAATTACGCCTCTTCAGGAACGGATGTCCTTGGCGAGTATTATGGCCTCGGCGATCTCCTTCATTGTCTTACGCTTATCCATGCTCTGTTTCTGTATCAGTCTGAACGCTTCGGAAGGCGGTATATTGGCGTCCTGCGAAAGTATCTCTTTGGCGCGCTCGATCAGCTTGCGGGTCTGCAGGGCCTCTTCCGCGCTGCGCGCCCTCAGGTCGAGCTCGGCGTTCTCGATGGCCGCGGCTGCCTGCGCGGCGACGGTAGTAAGGATATCCAGCTCGGCGGGGCTGAACTCATGCTCCTCGGAAGTATAACAGTTCAACACCCCTATAACCTTGCCTTTCACGGCCAGAGGCACGCTGGCCAGGGACACGATGGATTCGCTCCTGGCTATTTCCCGGTTCACGTACCTCTTGTCCTGCCTGACGTCCCTGGAACAGATCGGCTTGTTCTCCTTGGCCACCAGCCCGGCTATTCCCTCGCCGAGTTTGACATTGGGCTTCTTATTGTATTTCTCCGAGACCGACTGGGTAGACTTGATCACCAGTTCCCTGGTCTCGGGATCCAGGAGCATCAAAGAACATATCTTGGACTGCATGACCTCGGCCGTGACGTGGACTATAAGCTTAAGCAGTTCCTCGAGATACATCCCCGAACTTATCAGGCTGGCCACCCGGGCCAGGGCGTTTATCTGTTTCAGGTAGATCTGGTAGTTATCTTTCTTGCCCGCGGACGAACGTTCTTTTTTCTTCTCGGTCATTTCGCTTTCTGTTCCCTGGTTGTAGCGGACGGGACTGGCCCTCCGCGCCGGTTTAAAGTATCGGCAGATACTTGTTTATCTCATACTGGGTGACCTGGGCTTTGTATTCATCCCACTCCAGTTTCTTGTTGCGGATGAAGAACTCGAAAAGCTTGGCCCCCAGGGCGTCTTTGACTATCCTGCTCTTTTCCGTGACGTGTATGGCTTCCAGCAGATCGTCGGGAAGAGAATCTATGCCCTGCTGTTTTCTTTCCTCTTCCTCCATACGGTAAATATTGTCGTTGGCCGGAGGCGCCAGCTTGTATCCGCGTCTGATCCCTTCAAGGCCGCAGGCGAGCATGACCGAAAAAGCCAGGTAAGGATTGCAGGCCGGGTCCGGAGAACGGTATTCTATGCGGGTAGACTTCTCTTTGCCGGGTTTATACATCGGCACGCGTATAAGGGCCGAGCGGTTCATCTGCGCCCAGCAGATGTACACCGGGGCCTCATACCCCGGGACCAGTCTTTTGTATGAATTGACCCACTGGCTGGTCACGGAAGCGATCTCCCTGGAATGTTTCAGCAGTCCGGCGGTATACGCTTTGCCGGCAGGCGACAGATGATATTTGTCTGACGGATCGAAGAAGGCGTTCCTGCCCCCCTTGAACAGCGATTGGTGGACGTGCATACCGGAGCCGTTGATCCCGTGGATCGGTTTGGGCATAAAGGTCGCGTATACGCCGTGCTTGCGGGCGATCTCCTTGACCACCAGGCGGTAGGTCATCACGTTGTCCGCCATGCTCAAGGCGTCCCCGTAACGCAGGTCGATCTCGTGCTGGCTGGACGCTACTTCATGATGGCTGTATTCCACGGCGATGCCCATGGACTGCAGGGCCGAGATGGTGTCCCTGCGCAGGTCCTGGGCCACATCCAGCGGGACAAGGTCGAAATAACCGCCTTTATCGAGCGGCTGCGGGAGCGAGGAATTATTGAAATAGAAATACTCGAGCTCGGGGCCGACGTAATAAGTGTAGCCCATCTCTTTTGCCGCCGCCAGGTTGCGCTTGAGGATATAACGCGGGTCCCCTTCGAACGGCCTGCCGCCGGGCTCGTATATGTCGCAGAACATGCCGGCGGTGAGATGTTTATCCTGGGCGCTCCAGGGGATAATGGAGAATGTATTCGGGTCGGGCCTTGCGACCATATCAGATTCTTCCACCCTGGCGAACCCTTCCACCGAAGAGCCGTCAAACCCCATCCCTTCTTCCAGCGCGCGCTCCAGCTCATCCACCGTTATGGCAAAGCCCTTTAGAAAGCCGAGGACGTCGGTAAAACAGAGCCGGACAAAACCGATGTCCTTCTCCTTCACCAGCTTCATTATTTCCTTCCGGGTCATTCCAGCCATAACTGTCCTCCGCGCGTCCGGTTCATTTACCGTTCCTCTCAAGGAACCTCTGCATCCTGCCCAGCGCTTCTTTTATCTTGTCCATGGCCGCGGCGTAAGAGATACGCACGTATCCCTCGCCGTTGGCCCCGAAAGCGGTGCCCGGGACGACGGCCACTTTCTCCTCTTTCAGCAGCCGCCGGCAGAACTCCATTGAGGACAGGCCGCTCTTCTTCACCGAAGCGAAGGCGTAAAAAGCCCCCTGCGGCAGGGCGCAA
>CAZAVF010000027.1:0-13597 GCA_964488935.1 uncultured Planctomycetales bacterium
GCAGGAGCATAATACTTTCCAGGCGCGACGCCGTCCAGAAAGAGAAGGAAGAGGCCAGGGCCAGGATCTGGCAGGAGATAAAGATCGGCGGGATACACACCGGCACGGTCAAGGCCATCACCGATTTCGGGGCCTTCGTGGACCTTGGCGGAGTGGACGGACTGCTGCATATCACCGATATGTCCTGGTCGAAGATCAGCCATCCGTCCGAGGTGGTCGCGATCGGCGACAGGATAGACGTGATGATCCTGAACTTCGACAAAGAGGCCAACAAGGTCTCCCTTGGTCTTAAACAGAGGTTCCCTGACCCGTGGCAGGACGTGGATACCAAGTATAAGGCCGGCGACAAGCTCAAGGGCAAGATAGTCAATATCCTGCCTTACGGGGTCTTCGTGGAACTGGAAAAAGGCATCGAAGGCCTGATACACGTCTCGGAGGTCTCCTGGTCGAAGAGGGTGACGAACCTCGCGGAATTGTTCGCCGTCGGGGATATGGTCGAGACACAGGTGCTGAACGTAGACCGCGACGCGCGCAGGATATCCCTGAGCGTCAAGCACCTGGAGCAGAATCCCTGGACGGACGCCGACAGCAAATATCCGGCCGGCACCCGGGTGCAGGGAAAGGTCCGCGGGTTTACCGACTACGGGGCATTCATAGAGCTCGACGGGAACCTGGAAGGGATGATACACATATCGGATATGTCCTGGACCAAGCGCATCAGCCATCCCCAGGACCTTCTGAAAAAGGGGCAGAAAGTGGACGTGGTGATCCTTTCCGTGGACACCCAGAGCCATCGTATCACCCTGGGGCTTAAACAGCTGCAGGATAATCCCTGGCCGGAGATCGCCGCGAAGTATCCTCTGGAGACGTCGCTGGAGGCGGAAGTCGTTACCATCAACGATTTCGGCGTTTTCGTTAAGCTGGAGGAGGAGCTGGAGGGGCTGGTCTACGCCAATGAGATCGAGAAAGAGGTTTCGTCCCAGCTTAAAGTCGGGGACAAACTGCAGGTCAAGATAATAAAAGTCGACACCGAGCAGGGGAAAATAGGGCTCACGTCGAAAGTGTAATAAAAGTATAGAGTCTAATAGACGTATAGAGTATTGAGTTGTGAGTATCGGGTGCTAAATACAGTAATGTGTTTTTACTCTATACTCACGGCTCTCTACTCGATACGCTGATCATTATGAATATCGACGAACAGCTGAAGGTCATCAGGCGCGGGGCGGTGGAGATCGTTTCCGGGGAGGAACTGCGCCTGAAACTCAAAGAGGGCCGGCCGCTTATAGTCAAGGCGGGGTTCGATCCCACGGCCGCCGACCTGCATCTCGGGCATACCGTGCTTCTGCGCAAGCTGAAGCAGTTCCAGGAACTGGGTCACAGGGTGAAGTTCCTGATCGGCGATTTTACCGCGCGCATCGGCGATCCCACCGGCCGCTCCCAGCTGCGAAAGCGGCTTTCGGAGGAGGAGGTCAGGGAGAATTCCGTGACTTACTGCAGCCAGGTCTCCCGCGTGCTCGATATGGATAATCTCGAGGTCGTCTTCAATTCCCACTGGTTCGGCAAAATGAAGATGAACGATATGCTCGAGCTTACCTCCCGCGCCACCGTTTCCCAGATGCTGGCGAGATCGGATTTCCGCGCCCGTTATACCGGCGGCCAGGACATCTCGCTCCTGGAATTCATGTATCCGCTTTTACAGGGATATGATTCCGTGGAATTGAAAGCGGATATCGAGCTGGGGGGAAGCGACCAGATATTCAATCTGCTGGTGGGGCGGGATATGCAGAAGGATTTCGGCCAGCCTTTGCAGGCGGTGATCACCATGCCGCTTCTGGAAGGAACGGACGGCGTGCAGAAGATGAGCAAGTCTTACGGCAATTATATAGGCATAAACGAACCGGCCCCGGAAATGTTCGGCAAACTGATGTCCGTCTCCGACGAGCTTATGCTCAAGTATTTCGAGCTTTTGACGGACGAGGACATGGCTTCCGTGCGGGCCATGCATCCGCGCGACGCCAAGGTGCTGCTGGCAAAGACCGTCACCGGACAGTACCACGGCAGGGAGGCCGGAGAGCGGGAGGCCGAGGAGTTCGGCCGCGTTTTCAGCCGCGGGGAAGCGCCGCAGGACACGCCGTCGCATAAGCTGGCCCCGGGCGGGGAGCGCGTAATGGACGTGATCATCGCCAACGGCCTTGCCGCCAGCAGGAACGAGGCCAGGCGTCTGTTCGAACAGGGCGGCGTGAGTTTTAACGGCGAGAAGATATCTTCGGAAGACGCCTTTCTGCGCGCAGAAGGTATCCTTAAAGTGGGAAAGAGACGGTTCCTAAAACTTCAGTAAACGGCCGTGATCCCGGCGCTATCCCCGGGCCATAGATCCGTTCATCACATACAGGCCAGAAAATGCCGAAACTGGAAACGATCCTTTTTTCGATCCGCGCTTTGGCCTCTTCCTTATTCCTTTCCATAAACAGTTCTTTTTTCGTTAGCATAGCCCTGGTCTTCATGGGGACGCTTGTGGCGAATTCCTTTCATCTCGTTTACCAGATCATAGCCGCCCATAAACTTTCCCCGGAGGACTTCGCGGCCGTCAATTCGTTATTGTCCGTGCTTTTCCTGGTCGCCATTCCCGCCGGCACCCTGCAGACCGCGGTTGTCTCCCAGACCGCTTCGGCGCGCGCCCGCAGCCTGGGTCTGCCGCAGATAAAGGCGCTTTTCCGGGAATATATCCTTTTGTCCCTTATAGCCGGCGCCGTGAGTTTTGCCGCGGTTTTCTTTGCCGGCCGGCATATACAGTCCGCTCTCCAGTTGTCCTCGTCCGTGCAGGTGCGTTTCCTGGCTTTGATGATGTTCTTTTCCTGGGTGAGCCCGGTGGCGCTGGGAATGCTGCAAGGGCTGGAGATGTTCGGCTGGTTCTGTTCGGCAAACTGCGCGACAGGCCTGGTCAAGGTGGTATCGGCGGCGCTTTTCATTTATTTCGGCGCCGGCGTACCCGGGGTCCTTTTGGCGGTATGCCTGTCGCTGTTTACGACCGTGCTCGTGGCGCAGGCCGCTCTTTTTCCCCTGCGCAGGGAAAGGCTTTCCGCGGCCATGCGCAATGAGGCCGCCGTGTCTGTGCGCAGAATGTTCTCCTCATATTTGATGCCGGTCGCCGTAAGTCTTTTTCTCTTCACTTTCCTGGTGACGGCGGACATGATCTTCGTGAAATCTCTTTTTTCACCGGCCGAGGCCGGGATATATTCCTTCGCCCAGATGGCGGGCAAGATATTCCTCTTTCTGCCCTCCGCCGTTCCCTTGGTCATGCTGCCCAAGACCAGCGGGATGGCCGCGGTCAAGGCGGACAGCGGGATCATCCTGGGGAAATCGATAATAATCACGGTCCTGATCGGCGCCGCAGGGGCGGGGATCTTTAACATCGTGCCCGGTTTCTTCCTGAACATATTGACGGGGACCTCCGTTCCTTCCGTGGTCCTCCTGGGGCGTTTTTTCAGCCTCTCGATGAGCCTTTTCGCCGTGGTATACGTTTTCATAATTTATTTCATAGCCTTGCAGGATTTCCGTTTCGTGAAATACCTGTTCCTGTCGGCCGCCGCCCAGGCCGCCGCTTTCGTGCTCTTTCACGCTTCCCTGGTCAACATACAGCAGACGATGTGCGTCAACGCGTTCGTATTGTCGGCTGTGCTGACCGGGCTGCTCAGGAAAGCGGGAAGGGGACGGCAGGATGAACCGGGACTTTGGAGGAGGGCTGCGTAAAAACGCGGGTGATGGGGGAAGACGGCGGGTCAGGATCTGATGTAAAACGCGGGAAGGTCTTTTATTCCACCGGTGAAGGCAACCGGCTTTTTACCGGCCGCGGCGGCGCTTTGCTTCCCGCACCGGCAGGCAGGTTCTCGGTGAAGGATAACCGTCTTTCTTATGTTCTTGACCGCGGCGGGCGCATAGATTTCCGGGGGGAGTGGAGCTTAAACGATAAGAACGACCTGGTTCTTTCCGTAAAGGATCAAGGCGGGGACTCCGGCCGCATCGTCCTGCGGGGGCGGATCATCTCGGCGCGTTCCGGCGCGCTGGGATTCGAGGCCTCCGGCGTGAACGAAAGCGGGATGGTGGAATGGCGGGTGTTCGAGCTGCACGGCCAATGGCACGCCGATAAATCCGGCAGGCTGGCCTTTAAAGTGCGCGGGAACGCCGGCTCCCGGGGAAGATTGGTTTTTCAGGCTTCCTGGGAGATCAACGATGATCAGCAGATAGTATATAAGTACACGCGTGAACGTCTGAAAAGAACCGGGACCAGGGAAACGGTGTCCGTAGTTTTCAGCGGCCGCTGGCGGATAGTCTCCGGCAGAAAGATAGAATACGCCTTGAGCGGCTCCAGCCGCGAAGGGTTCTCCTTCAAGGCGCATCTGCAGACGCCCAATCTTTATCCGGCTGCAGGGAAGATAAAATACCGCATCGGCGCCGGCGTGTCGCGCCGGCGGGAGATAACTTTATACGGGCAGTGGAAGTTCGGCCGGAACTTCAACCTGGCATTCGAGATGGAATACGGTCCGGGAAACACGGAAAAGATGTGCTTTGACGCCGGGTTCAAGAGCGCGCGCGGTGGCTCGCTAAGCTTCGGGCTGAGAACGAAAGAAGGCGGTTTTTCCGGGATATCCATATCATGTTCCCGTGAATTCATGGCGGCGGACAATAAGGCCAGGGCCTTCGCGGAGTTCGTCCTGAAAAACGACGAAAAGGCAGTCAACGCCGGGGTGGAGTTTGATTTCTAGTAGTTGATAGTGCCAAGTATCGAGTATAGTGTATAGAGTGAGAACAAACTATGGTCGTATTCCGCCGGTCATCCGGTATGGCGCGTTCTGTTATAACTCGATACGCACGACTCCATACAAAAAGAAGGATTTGAATAATGTTCTGGCAGTTCATAGGCGCGCTGGCCGCCCTGCTGACAATGTTCTCTTTCGTGCCGCAGATAATCAAGACGGCGGTGAGCCGTTCCGCCAGGGACGTCAGTATCGTGACGCTGCTGCAGCTCGGCTCCGGCGTGGCACTATGGATAATCTATGGAATATACCGCCGCGACGTCATCATCGTCGCGGCGAACGTAATAACCCTTTTGTCCCTGTTGCTGCTCATTTATCTGTATTTTCGCTTCAGAACGGCGGAGAGAGATGGGCTGCGCGGCGGAGCAAATACGTAAAGAAGGATGAAAAATCATGCCGTTTTTATCAGTGATCATACCGGTTTTCAACGAATCCCGCACTATAGGGGATATTCTGGGGAAGGTCGACGCCATCCCGCTGGAGAAAGAATTGATAGTGGTGGACGACGGCTCCACCGATGAGACCGGGGCCATACTACGGACGCATAGAGCGTCCAATCTGAAGCTGATCCACCATACGACCAACCGCGGTAAGGGGTCCGCCATACTCACCGGGATCGCCAATGCCTCGGGAGAACTGGTCATTATCCAGGACGGGGACCTTGAATACGACCCCGCGGATTATATGAAGCTGATCGGGGAGATACAGAACGGCGGGGCGGATATCGTGCTCGGCAACCGGTTCTATTCCGGCAGGAAAGGCGGGCTGGTGCAAAGCTGCGGCAACGGGACGCTGACCGGGCTGTTCAACGCCCTGTTCGGCACCAATATACGGGATTGTTTTACCTGCTACAAGCTGGCGCGCAGAAGCGTGATACAAAAGCTCGGATTGAAGGCCCGCGGGTTCGACATAGAGATAGAATTCCTGGCAAAGGCCATAAGACGCGGGCTGAAAATAAGCGAGATCCCGGTTTCTTACACGCCGCGTAAATATTCCGAGGGCAAAAAGATAGGTTTCTGGGACGGGATAGGCGTTCTGCTCAGCGTGGTCAGATACAGGGTATTTTAATCCCCTTAGTCGGCAACGGTTACGGCGAGGAAGCCGGTTCCGGTTTTCGGTGACGGTCACGTCTTAAAACTGGAAAGCGTAAGACCAATTAATGCTTTCGGTACGCGGAGAACGGGAGAGATGAAAGAAGAGGATAGAGGCCGACAGAAGGAGGGGAAAGGACCGGCGCGCAGGATACTCGTCTGCCGCACGGACCGCTTCGGAGAATTCCTGTTGAACGTCCCCGCCTTCCGTTCCCTGCAGAGGGCATATCCCGGAGCGGACTTCCATATCGCCTGCGATCCGCATGTGGCCTGTCTGGCGCGCCTGCTCGTGAAGAACGGCGGACGGGTCATCCCGTTCTCCAACAGGAGGCATTCTTTACCGGAAATATTCTCTTTTTCACTGGGGCTTAGAAAAGAAGACATCGATACCTGTATCATATTCAATCCCACAAAAGAAATGCATATCGCCTCGTATCTTGCCGGCATACCCCGCAGGATCGGATACGCCAGGAAATGGGGCTTTTTGCTGACGGGTAAGCTGCGCGACACGCGCGACCTGGGTCTCAAACACGAAAGACAAAGCAATCTGGAACTGGCGGCCCTGGCCGGGGCCGGAGAACCGTCCGCCGGAGACCACCGCATCGACAGTCCCGAAAGCCCGGAATCTCTTTTGCCGGAAAAGTTCCTTAAAGAAGGATTTGCGGCTTTTCATCCCTGGACCAGCGACGGCGTAAAACAATGGCCGCATGACCGTTTCCTGCGGCTGGCGCGTCTGATCTCCGGGGAACTGGGCATGAACCTGGCGATGATCGGCGGTCCGGAGGAGCGCAGGGTGTATCCGGAGTTCTATTCCGGGCTTTCCGGGGAGAACATCCTTAATCTTACAGGTAAGACCACTTTGTCCCAGTTATTGAAGGTGCTGTCCGTTTCCCGCCTGCTGGTTTCCGGGGACAGCGGACCGATGCACCTGGCGGCGGCCGCCGGCACCCCGGTAGCGGCGCTGTTCCGCAGCGATATCCCCGGCAAAAGCCCGAGGCGCTGGGGGCCTCTCGGGGAAGGCCACGCGGTCCTGGCGAAGCAGTCTCTTCTGGAGATAAGCGTTGAGGAGGTGTTCGAAGCGGTGAAAGGAATCCTGAGTGCGCAGAATACTCTTCATTAATCCTTTCGGCATAGGGGACGTCATCTGCACTCTTCCTTTGCTGGACGCGGTAAGGAGGGCGGTCCCGGACGTTTACGCGGGGGTCTGGTGCAGCGAACGGTCGGCGGAGCTGTTCCGTTCCGATCCCCGGGTGCAGTCTTTGTTCCCTGTTTCCAGGGGCGACATCAAGAAAATATCCTCCCGTTCGGCTTTTGCCGGGATGAAGAAGACCGCCGCTTTGCTTTGGGCGCTGCGAAAAGCACATTTCGATACATCCATAGATCTTTCCCTGGATTGGCGCTACACCAATCTGTCCATGCTGGCGGGGATACCTTTGCGCGCCGGGCTTGACTACCGCGGCAGAGGGCGGTTCCTCGTTAAAAAGGTCAAGCTTGATGCTTTTGACGGGGCGCATATCATAGAGCATTATTCCAGGGTCCTGGCCGCGCTTGGTATCCGCGCCGTTCCCGGGGCTCCGGTTTTGTTCATCCCGGAGCCAGAGAAGGCGCGCGCGCGTGAGCTGCTTCGTTCGCGCGGCATCGACCTTTCTTTGCCCGTGGCCGGCATAGCCCCCGGCGGAGGGGCAAGCTGGGGAGCGGACGCCGCCTCCAGGCACTGGCCGCCGGGGAAATTCGCGGCTTTGGCTGCCAGGATAAGCGCGGAATTGAAGATGCAGGTGGTGCTGCTCGGGGATCCGGCGGAAAAGGCCGTCTCTGCCGCCGTGGCTGCGGCCTGTCCGCGGATAAACGCCGATCTTACCGGGGAGACTTCTTTACAGGGGTTTGCCGCCGTTATTTCCCTGATGGACCTGATGGTGACCAACGACGGCGGCCCCATGCACGTCTCGGCGGCGGCGGACGCGCCGAGCGTCTCCATATTCGGGCCGGTGGATGAGAAGGTTTACGGGCCGTATCCTGCGGGAACCGCGAGGCATCTGGTGGTCGGCAAGGAGCTTTCCTGCCGGCCCTGTTATAAAAGTTTCCGGCTGCGCAGCGGGAATTGTTCCAGGGAGTGTCTGGGAGGCGTAGAGGTCGGGGAGGTTTTCGAGGCGGCGGCCGGATTGGTGCGCTCCGGAGCCGGACAAAACAAATCTTTTTCTAAAAACGGGAGGTAAAATGCCGGGGAAAGTCCCTTTGTCCGTGGTGGTAATAGCCAAGAACGAGGAATCCTGCATCGAAGAATGCCTGGCCAGCGTTTCCGGCTGGGCCGAGGAAGTGCTGATCATCGACGACTACAGCACGGACAGGACACCGGAGATCGCCGCCCGCCACGGAAGGGTTATACGCGCCAAATGGGATGTCGAAGGCAGATTCCGCAACTGGGCCTATTCGCAGGCGCGCAACCGCTGGGTCTTCAGCCTGGACGCCGACGAGAGTTTCACCCCGGAATTGAGACAGGAACTTTCCGGGATGCTCACCGCCGGCGGGGAATTGCCCTGCAGCGCGTACAACGTTCCGTTACGGAATTTTATCGGCAGTTACTGGGTGCGTCACGGCGGCTGGTACCCGGCCTATAAGGTACGGATGTTCCTCAAGGATAAGTTCCGTTACGAGGAGGCGGAGGTCCATCCGCGGGTTTTCATAGAAGGCGGGACCGGGATACTTAAGCACGAGATCATACACCGCAGCTACCGGGACATAGCGGAGCTGATCGCCTCAAATAACGGGCAGACCACCCTGGAGGCGAGGAAATGGCTGCGTTCCGGCAGGAAGATGCGGCTTTTTCATTTCCTCTACAGGACAGTGGACAGGTTTTTCCGCCGTTATGTCGGCAAGAGAGGTTTTCTTGACGGATTCTACGGTTTCGTGATCGCGTTCACCGACAGTTTTTACCAGTTCCTCAGTTATCTCAAATACGTTGAGATGTCAAGGTCCGGTGCCGGAAAAGGGGATAAATGAGAATATTGATCACAGGGGGAGCGGGACTTGTGGGCAGCAACGCGGCGGAGTATTTCGCCGCCCGCAAAGGCAACCGCGTAACGGTGCTGGATAATCTTTGCCGTTCCAGTCTTTTCGGCAGCCGGCGCAGGTCGGTGGAATTCAACTGGGACTATATGCGCCGTTTTCCCAACATACGCAGGATCAAGGCGGACGTGAGGGACGGGGACGCCGTCAAAGCGGCCATGCGCGGCGGGGTGGAGGCGGTGATCCACGCCGCGGGGCAGCCCGGCGTTCCTTCTTCCGTGAGGACGCCGGAAGCGGATTTCTCCCTCAACGCTGCCGGGACACTGTGTCTGCTTGAGGCCGTCCGTAAATACAGTCCGCGCGCCGGGTTCATTCTTTGCTCCACCAACAAGGTTTACGGGGAGAACGCCGCGGCGCTGCCGCTGCGCAGGCTGGGGGGAAGATATGTTTACGCGGACGGCCGCAAGGGGATCACGGAAAGCATGCCGGTGGACAATACCGGGCATACTCCTTACGGGGTTTCCAAGCTTTGCGCCGATCTATACGCGCAGGAATACGGCAGGATATACGGTCTCAAGACCGCGGTGTTCAGGATGAGCTGCATCTACGGGGCGCGGCAGTTCGGTTTCGAGGACCAGGGCTGGGTGGCGTGGTTCGCGGCGGCCGCGCTCCTGGACAGAAAGATCACCATTTACGGCGACGGCAGACAGGTGCGGGACCTTTTATACGTATCCGACCTGGCGCGCGCTTTCGATGATTGTCTGCGCAGGGGGGAACGGTGTATGCGCGGGCACGTTTATAATATAGGCGGAGGGATCGGGAATTCGTTTTCCCTGCTGCAAATGCTGAAAAAACTGGAGGCGCTTTCCGGCAGGCGGATAAAAAGGCGTTTTGCCCCCTGGCGCCGGTCGGACCAGAAGATATACGTCTCCGACACTTCCAGGGCGGCACGCATGCTGCGATGGGAACCGTCGGTCGGAGTGGATGAGGGGCTGGACAGGCTGTTACGGTGGACGAGGGAAAATATAGGGATGTTGCATTAAATAATATTCAGGTTCCGGGTGTTGGGTTTGGGTCCTGGGAAAGACAAAAAATCCAATACCGGGTTCTCGTTGTATCTTCGGGAACCGGGAACCCGTTATTGAGAATTTGTTATTTATATGATTAAAAAGCCAGCGGTATTTCTAGACCGGGACGGGGTGATAAACAGGTATCCCGGCGATTTTAAATACGTGACATCCGCCGCGGAGTTCCATCTGCTCAAGGGGGCGGCCGGGGCGGTGCGCAGATTGAAAGAGGCCGGGTTCGCCGTGTTCGTGGTCTCTAACCAGGCCGGCGTTTCCAAAGGTATATACAGCAGGCAGGCGTTGGATGAGATAACGGCGCTTATGCGCCGCGAGCTCGGGAAGAAAGGCGCGTTCATAGACGGGGTTTATTACTGCACTCATCTGCAGGAAGACGGGTGCCCGTGCCGCAAGCCGCGGACGGGCATGGTGGAACAGGTGGTGCGCGATTCATCGGCATCCGGGACGGAGATAGATATGCCCGGGAGTTTTTTTGTCGGCGACAGCATAATAGATGTGCAGACCGGCAGGCAGGCCGGACTTACGACCGTCCTGGTGTTCTCCGGTAGGGAAAAAGAGGATAACCGCCGGTCATGGGAGACGCCGCCGCATTATACGGCCAGTGACGCCGGGGAAGCAGCCGGGTTGATCCTGGAACTCAAGAAACGCGGGGAAGGGGATAGCGGAAAGAAAAAGGTCGTTATCGCCTACGCTTCGGCCGGGGCCGGACACCGCAAGGCCGCCGAGGCCCTTTTCAGTTATCTGCAGCGCCATTATCCGGAATGCGAAGCGCGTAAAGTGGATATACTGCAGCTCAGCGCGCCCTGGTTCCGCTTCGGCTACATTTACGGGTATCTGCTCCTGGTCAAATATTTCCCTTTTCTCTGGAATTTCATTTTCGTGCTCACCGCGCGGATGCGCGGCATCCTGCCTCTTTATCTGGATCCCCTGCGCGCGCTCAACCGTTTCGCCGCCGGAGGTTTCCGGGCGCATATCCTGCGGGAATCCCCCTGGGCGGTGATAAACACCCATTTCCTTTGTTCCGAGATAAGCGCGCAGATGAAGAAGGAGGGGTTGATCGGTTCGCGCATATTCACCGTGGTCACCGATTTCGGGGTGCATCCATTATGGGCGGCCGAGGGGACCGGTCTTTATTTCGCGGCTTCCGAGCATACCCGCGCAGGACTTTCCGCCCTGGGAGTCCCCCCGGAACTGGTCCTGGTCACCGGTATTCCCGTGGCCGAGGAGTTCATAGATTACGGCCGCCGGCGCAGTCCGGGCGCGGTCCGCAACGGTGAATTCACGATACTGGTGGCTACCGGGTCCTTCGGCATAGGCCCGTTCGAGAAGATCATACGCAGCCTGTTCAGGGACGTCGGGATAATAGTGGTATGCGCCGGCAACAAGCGTTTATACGAACGTTTGAAAGCGAGGAATTATCCCGGGGTGAGGGTAATGGGGATGATCGATAATATGTACGACGTTATGGCGGAAGCCGACCTGATCATCACCAAGCCCGGGGGGTTGACCGTTTCAGAGAGCCTGATAATGGAAGTGGTGCCGGTTTTCATCATGGCCATTCCGGGGCAGGAAGAGGAGAACGCGCGTTTTATCAGCCGTTCCCGGGCCGGGTTCTACCTGCGGGATATCGACAGTCTGCGCGCACTGGTGCTGCGTCTTAAGAACGACAGAAAAGAGCTTGTCCGCCTGAAAGATAATATCGGGAGGATAAGGAAAATAAACGTACTGAAGGATATCTGCGATGCCGTTTGCCAAAGTAGTCCTGGGACTGCCTGTTGAAGGGCCGTTCGATTATTCCATTCCTGAATGCGGGGTTTCCCCGGTCTTGCCCGGCAGCAGGGTAAAGGTCAGTTTCGGGAGACTGAAGAAATGCGGTTATATCGTGGGGGTCTCTTCTTCCAGCGGGGTGCGCAGCGTCAAGCCTCTGTCGGAAGTGCTGGACGAGTCCCCGTTATTGTCCCCCGAATTGCTGGAATTTACCCGGATACTGGCGTCGCGTTATTGCTCCTCCTGGGGGGAGATGATAGAAACGGCGCTGCCGCCGTCCCTGCGTCTGGGCAGGAAGCTTAAACCCGGTGACGGGGTGATCGCCGCCCCGCAGGATATCAAGAGCCATTTCGGAGGCATGACCGTTCTTCATTGTCTGCAAAAAGAGCGGCGCTGGAAATTTTATCTTGAGGCGCTCAGGGAGACTTTTGACGCCGGCGGCTCCGCGATAATCCTTTTGCCGGATGTCCCCTCCATGGAATCCGCCGCGCAAAAGCTGGAAGCCTGGTTAGGCAGGGAAAAACTGGCGGTATTGAGCAGGAACAGGGCCGATGAGACTTCGGAGTGGCTGAAGGTCCGCTCCGGCAGGGCCGTTGCGGCGGTCGGCACGCGTTCCGCCGTGTTCGCCCCATTGCAGCGCGCTCCTTTCCTGATCATCATCGAGGATGAGAACGATCCGGTTTACAAACAGGACCAGGTGCCTCATTATCACGCGGTCGAGGCTGCGGTGCTGCGCGTCCGTTCTTCCGGGGGGCGGCTGATCCTCGGCAGCCCGGCTCCTTCTTTGGAGAGTATCCGCCTGGCCGGAGACGGCAGCGGCGCGGCCGGACAGGATGCCGGGTACGTCTATGACCGGCAGGGTGAAGAGAAGACTTTTCCCCAGGTCAAGCTTATAGATACCACCAGCACTTTCTACAGGATAAATTCCGCCAAGAGAGCGGTTTCCAGACTGATGGAGGATGCCGTCGGGGCCTCCCTGGAAGCAGGCGGCAGGGTCCTGTTGTATATAAGCCGCCACGGGTTCTCAACGTTCGCTTTCTGTCCTTCCTGCGGGCATGAAATGAAGTGCGCCAGGTGTGATACTCATCTCGTTTACTATTATAAGGAAAACCTGCTGCGCTGTCCCAGATGCGTGTTCCGGGCCGTTCCGCCGGGTCTCTGCCCGGCCTGCGGAAAGGATTATATCCGTTATGCCGGCAGCGGAACGGAGAAGATAGAGAGTGAAATAGCGCGTATTTTCCCGAGGGCGGGAATATGCCGCTGGGATGACGCCTCTTCCCGTAATCTTTCCGGGGGCAGCCGGATAGTGATCGCCACCTCCGCCATTACCCGGCAGGAAAACGTTAAATTCGATCTGACGGGTGTGCTTTCCGTTGACGGGGCCCTCAACCGTCTGGATTTCCGCTCCGCCGAGAAAGTCTTCTCCCTGCTTGCCGGGCTTTGCTCCGTTACCCGGGGGAAGATGATCATACAGACCGCTTTCCCGGAACATCATTGTTTTTCCTGGCTTACCGGTAAAGACCCGATGGTCTTCTATAAAGAGGAATTAAGGCAGAGAAAACAGCTTGGTTTTCCCCCTTTTTGCCATTTCGTTGAGGTAAAACTGCGCGGTCCGGATGAAGCGAGGGCGGTAAAAGCGCAGGAGGCTTTATCCCTTTTGCTCGCCGAACGAAGCGGGAAGAAGAAAACGTATGAGATATTCTCCAGCGGCCCGGGCATGCCGCCGAAGTTAAGAGGTAATTTCTACCGCCGGATCATCCTGAAAGGGATATCCCCGGAAAAGATATCCGCGGCTTTGAAAAAAATCCTGAAGGATTTCCGCCATTCGGGTATAATA
>CAZAVF010000027.1:13697-18562 GCA_964488935.1 uncultured Planctomycetales bacterium
TTCGCTTTGAAGCCGCTGAAAGCGCTGGCCGGTTCGGGATTCGCGCCGGTATGCGTGATAACCAGGCCGGATAAGCGTAAAGCGCGCGGAATGGCCCTGGCGGGGACCGCGGTAAAAGATGAGGCATTACGCCTCGCCCTGGATGTCTTTCAGCCGGATGATATCAACAGCGCGGAGGCGGTGTCTTTTTTAAGACATCAGGCCCCGGATCTTTTCATAACGGCAGCCTACGGGCAAATCTTCTCGGGTGAGGTGCTGTCCATCCCCGGAATAATCCCGGTCAACCTGCACCCCTCTTTATTGCCGAAGTACCGCGGCGCCGCCCCTTTGAACTGGGCTCTGATAAACGGGGAAAGCTCCACCGGGGTGAGCGTGGTCAGGATGGTCAGGAAAATGGACGCCGGTCCGGTCCTGCGTTCCGTGAAAGCCGGCATCGGCGGGGAGGATGATGCCGTCAGCCTTGGGGAGCGCCTTTCCGCCGCCGGGGCGGAATTATTGGTCGAGACTCTGCGCGCCATAGAAAAAGGGGATTTGAGCGAAGTCCCGCAGAATGATAAAGAGGCCACTTTCGCGCCGCTTCTGAAAAAAGAGGACGGCCGGATAGACTGGAATAAAACTTCAGTTTCCATTCATGACCTGGTGCGCGGCTGCGCCGGCTGGCCGGGGACATTTTCGTATTTCCGCGGCAAGGCTATAAAAATAATAAAAACGGAGACTGCCGGGGCCATAGCGGCCGGCATTCTTCCCGGTAAAATAATCTCGGCGACTGAAAAAGGACTGGAGATCGCCTGCGGGAAAGGGATGCTCAGGGTGAAAACACTCCAGCCGGAGAGTAAAAAAGAGATGACGGCGCGGGAATTCATAAATGGCTATAACCCCTTGGCGGAAGAACATTTTACATCCCGCTAAAAAAACATTGACAAGTTCCGGGGCTGTGTGTATAATGAGACCGACGCCGTTACCGTGGCCAAGGCGGTACAGGCCACCACCGGCAACATACTTATAGTTTCCGGGGGAACGCTGACCGTGGATTCGGCAGGTTCTCCTGCGAACGCGGTGAGCACTTTGACCGCAAGCACGATATACCTGGACGCCAACGGCGCGGCCTCCAACATCGTGGTCAACGACGGGATATCCAGCGCTTCCGGGGCCATAACTTTGACCGCGGATAACGACGTGATCTTCGCCGCAGAAGGCGACATCACCTCGGTCAGCGGCAACGTTACGGTCACTGCCGACGCCGACGGCGGAGCGAACGGCGCCATCACCATGGCCGATGGGGCGGTGATAAACGCGGGCTCCGCAAAAGTGGATATGAACGCCTACGGGGACATAACGCTCGGCGGCGTGACCACCACCAATGCCGGGGATGACGCGGTTGCGGTCACATCGACAGCCGGCGGGATAATCGACGGCGGGGACAGCGACATCGAGATAAACGCCAATTCAACGGGGGCTGTCGTGGATCTTGACGCCGCCACCGGTATAGGCAGCAATAATGCCCTGGAGACCAGGATATATTCCCTGGAGGCGGACAATACCGTCTCGGGTAATATCAAAATAAACGAAAGCGATTCCATACTCTTGAGCACGGTGGTGAACCACGCGGCGGGTTCGATCGAGGTCGAAGCCGCGGGGACCATCACCACCAATACGGTAAACGCCCTCGGCGGTTCCATAAAAATGAATTCCACCGGCGGCGACCTTATCGACGTGGAAGGCGGTGTGTTGACAGCTTCGGACACCACGGAGCTGCGGGCCGGCGGATTGATCGGGACCATCGAAAATCCGTATGACGTTAACATAACATCCGGGGGGTTATGGGTCTGGGCCGGTTCCCAGGAGAGGGAGGTTTCCGCCAACATCCGCGGCATAGTGGTCAGTTCCGCAGATACGGAGCGGGTGGAGATATTCGAGCCGGCGCCTCCAGGGCTGGTGATCCTGGACAGCCGTCTGATGGGGGGCGCGAATTACGGCAGCGGAAGCGCCAACGGCAGTATCCTGAGCAGAGGTTATGGTTATATTGATCTCGTCAGGAGCGATATGATAGATCCGGTCTATGCCCGCGTCCTGCAAGAGCCGTGGGGATACAAGCTGCTCCTGCAGTGGGTGCTGCCGGGCGGGGCCAAGATCGACAATGATTTTCTGAGCGATGCCCCGTCAATAATAGACGCGAGCCTGTTGAATCTGCCGATGCTTTATACCGATATGCAGAAACCGATGGATTACTACGTGATCCGTTCGATCAGGTAGATGGTCCGATAAGGAGGAACTGTAAACATGAAGAAGAGTTTAGTACTGGCTGCAGCCCTGATGACAATGACCGTGACCGGACAGGCCCTGGCGGCTTCGACGGATAAAGCCCCGGCGATGAAACCCAAAGAAGTCAAAGTGGACAGGAACTATGACGGGATTATCGACAGGATCGAGTATTACGATTCCAAGGGGACGATCCTGCGCGTGGAGACCGATACCAACAACGACGGAAAGATGGATGAATGGGTCTATTACGAGAACGGTGTCCCGGTCAAGGGAGAGAAGGACACGAATAACGACGGCAAGGCCGACAGGGGTATGGTTTATGACGCCCAGGGCAAGCTTGTCCGGGTGGAAGCCGACACCGACGGCGACGGCAAAATCGACGAATGGGTTTATTATGAAGGCGGAAAACCGGTAAAAGCGGAAAAGGACAGCAACAAGGACGGCAAGGCGGATACCTGGGTATCTTATTAAGTTTCCCGCCGAACAAAAATGCAAAGGGGCCGGCAATTCTGCCGGCCTTTTTGTGTGCACGCGGTGTTTGTGCTTTGACGGCGCTAAAACCGCGAATTGATTGATCCCGGTAAGCTTTGCTTTCAGACGGAATATTTGTTATAATGCTTTCGTTAAAGTTCTATAATTTCCTTTTCGTTTGCCATTGATGATCCGGCGAGACTACGTCCGCCACTGAAGCGCCGGCGAGACTACGTAACAGAAAGACGAGTATTAAACTATGCCAGAATTACGCAAAGACCCGGTTATCGGCAGGTGGGTTATAATTTCCACAGAGCGTGCCAAGCGGCCCGAGCAGTTCGCTTCCAGAGGGGCTTTCCTGCCGCAGGAGGAGGTTTGTCCTTTTTGCGAAGGGCATGAAGCGGACACTCCGCCGGAAATATACGCGGTGCGCGCCCACGGCACCCCGGCAAATTCTCCCGGATGGGAGCTTCGCGTTGTCTCCAGCATTTCGCCTTTCTTGCGCGTAGAGGGCAATCTTGAACGCCGCGGGAAGGGCCTTTACGACCTGATGAACGGGATAGGGGCCCATGAGCGCATAATAGAGACCAGCAGGCATGTCGCAAACATGGCCGACCTGCCTAAAGAGCAGATCGCCAAAGTGATCTCCGCCTATATCTCCAGGATAAACGACCTGGAGAAGGATAAAAGACTTAAATACGTCCTGGTCTTCAAGAACCACGGCTGGAGCGCCGGGGCGGGGAATATCAATCATACCCGCTCCCAGCTTATAGCCACCCCCGTTAATCCCAAGAGAGTCAAAGAAGAGCTTTCCGGTGCCAGACAGTATTACGAATATCATGAACGCTGTATTTTTTGCGATATAATCAGCCAGGAGACGGAAAGCGGGGAGCGCGTCATACTTGATGAAGACGGTTTCCTGGTCATCACTCCGTTCGCGGCAAGATTCCCGTTCGAACTCTGGATACTGCCTAAAAGGCACAGCCCTGATTTCACCTCATTACAGCAGGACGAGCGGGACGCCCTGTCCGGGGTATTAAAGAAGACCCTGCTGAAGATAAAAAAGGGGTTGAATGATCCGGCGTATAACTACGTCATCCACACCGCGCCTTTCCGCAGACAGAAGACCGGTTATTGGAGGACTATCGACAACGATTATCACTGGCACATAGAGATAATGCCGAGGTTGACCCGCATCGCCGGGTTTGAATGGGGGACGGGATTCTATATCTGTCCGATATCCCCGGAGGATTCGGCGTCGTTCTTGAGAGGGGTGGAGGTTTAAATGGCGGAACTGCGCAGGGATCCCATAACCGGACGCTGGATAATCGTCCAGACGGAGAATCCGGACGCGCCCGGCGACTACGTTTACGAACCAAACGTTATAAAAGGCGACGGTGATTGTCCTTTCTGTTACGGCAGCGAGTCCATGACCCCGCCGGAGATAGAGGTCTGCCGCGAGCCGTCCACCAATCCCAATACGCCCGGCTGGGGGGTCAGGGTGGTCGCCAACAGGTTCCCGGCGCTGCATATCGAGGGTGACATAGGCAGACGGGGGATCGGTATGTACGATATGTCCAACGGGGTGGGCGCGCATGAGGTCTTGATAGAGACGCCGTACCATTTCAAGGATCTCCCCGATCTGACAGACCGCGAGGTCGCGCTGGTGTTTTCCATGGCTATACGCCGGTCGCAGGACCTTATGCTGGATAAAAGGTTCAAATATATAATGATCTTCAAGAACTACGGCCATGAGGCGGGGGCTTCCATCGAGCATCCGCACAGTCAGATCATAGCGTTGCCTATGGTGCCCAAGAACGTCATGGAGGAGATCAAGGGGGCGCAGAATTATTTTGATTACCGCGAGCGCTGCCTGTTCTGCGATATCATATTGCAGGAAAAAGAGGAGAAAAAACGCATAGTCGCGGAAAACGAGCATTTCCTGGCTTTCTGCCCCTACGTCTCCCGTTTCCCGTTCGAGATATGGGTCATGCCGAAAGTCCACAACGGCTACTTTTGCAATATGCCGGAGCACGAACGGATGCCGCTGGCTTCCATAATGCGCACGGTGGTGGCAAAGACAAAAAAAGTCTTTCCAAACATGGCATATAACTTTATAATACATTCTTCAC
>CAZAVF010000028.1:0-13903 GCA_964488935.1 uncultured Planctomycetales bacterium
GAACCTCCTTTCGTTTTATTTTAGCAGACAACTGAGGCATTGCAAGATTTTTATCCGGCTGTCAAAACTTCATTTTCACCCCCCCGGTAAAAGAAAATCCCGGCATCGGATAATCTCTGATAATCTGATACTCGGCGTTAAAGATATTCTTAACTACGATAAAAGCGGTCAGGGTCTCGCTGAACTTTCTGGATACGCTGAGATCGCAGGTAACGAATCTTCGCAGAGAAACGCTGTTTGCCTGATCGTAGAACCGGCTGCCGGTGAAATGCCCCTGTAACTCGCAATCAAAACCTTTCAGATCCCTGGAATACAATGTTATATCCACCTTATCCTTGGGCTGATATACAAGATACTTACCGGTATCCTTGTCTTTTGCCCGCAAAAAGGTATACGCAAGGTTAAGACCACAGGAATCGCCGAATTTCAAACGGTTGGCGAACTCCACTCCGTCAATACGCGCAGAGCCGACATTCTTCGGCTGGTATACACCAGCGTCATCCACCCAGTTGATAAGATCCCGGTAATCGCTCCGGTAAAAGGTCATCCCGGAGGAAAAACTCTTGGTAAACTGTTTATCTATGCCGATTTCCTTAGTCACGCCTTTTTCCGGGCTAAGAGCGCTGTTCCCTTTAATATACCCTTGATCCGGCCAGTATAAGTCATTGAAAGTCGGCGCGCGGAAAGAACGGCTGACGCAACCGCGCAATTTCAGATCTTCCCGTAAAGCGTAATGCACCCCGGCAGAAGGGCTGAGCTCCGAACCGAAATTGGAATAATCGTCAACCCTGGCGCCCAGGTCCAGCCTGATCTTCTCTCCCAGATCCAGCTTGTTTTCCAGATAAAAAGCCCGCAGGTAGTATTCGTGATTGCCGGAGGCAGTGCTGTCGTTGGAGTTGGAAGCGTAATTAAAGCCGCAGAGCGCCCGGTAAATATCCGTGATCTGCCTGTCGTATTGTATATCGGTGCCTACGGTACGTGTGGTGTGCGCGTCTTTTGCTCCGGCAGTCTCGTAATACGCCCCGGCGCTGTTCTCCAAAAAAGAAAGTCTCTCGTAATTCTGGTAAACACGCGCGGATATACCGCTGTTATCATCGGGTTTGAACTTCCAGCCCAGGTCCCAGAAGTTTTTGAGGTCGTTCTGCCTGTCATCAATATCTTCATAGCCTGCGCTCCCGGGAACGCCGAGACGGCCGCGGTATACTCCGGTGTTCAAAGACAGGGCATTAAAATCATTAAGTTCATACTGCAGTTTCGCGTTCAGGTCGCGCGAATTGAAATCCGAATTTGTCCGTGCGCCTTCGCTGTCTATATAACCGCCGGTTAATAAATATGAAAACCCGCCGAGGCCTGCCCCGTGCGAAAAACGCTCGGTATATGTGTGAAAAGTGCCGAAAGCGGAATACAGCCCGGTTTCCGCCTTACCTTTAGGCGGCGCCTTGGTAATGATATTCACGATGCCGCCCATAGCGCCCGCTCCGTAAAGGCTGGAGCCGGGGCCATGCAGGACTTCGATCTTTTCTATATTGTCCAAGGGGATGGAACTCAGATCGGCTTCGCCGTCGCGCGGGCTGTTCACCGGCCTGCCGTCGACCATAACCAGCACCTGCCCCGAAGAAGAACCGCGCATACGCACGTTCTTGACCGCGCCGATGCCGCCGTAATCGCTGATATTGACGGAAGTGATTCCGGCAAGCGCTTCCGCCGTATTTTGGTATCCCGCCCCGGCTATCTGCGCAGGAGTGACCACATCCAGATTACGGCTAAGCTCACCCGCGTCGTCTTCGCAGCGCGAAGCGGTGACCACTATCTGTTCCAGATTCACGCCTTCCGCCAGGACGACTCCGTTAAAAAACATAAAAAAAGAACACGCGCAAAACAAGATCCGCACAAGACTGTTTCTCATCGGTATTTTCCTTTCTCTTCCGCGAGAGTACTTACCGCGCCTGGCGATCGACCGGACTGCCTGTTTCCAGGATTACCGTTGCGGGACAGTGCCGGGGATTGCACCCGGACTTCCTTCGCCAGGTCGGTGTTCCACCCTTCAATTACTTTTGTTCTTTCCCGGCCGGCAGCAGCCTGACCGGGATCATTCGAATTGTTGAATATCCAGGAACCAGTGTTTCCAGAAACTCTCTTTCAGTTCCGGCTCGGCGCGCATGATGCGCAGCGGCCGGCTGAAGATCGGCCCATCAACCAGTGCGCTGTAGGTCAATTATTTATTTACCAGCGCACAGAGCAATCGAAAATCGAGATTAGAGATTAGACAAACAAATATAGTTTTCGATTACGGTCAAATTTCTAATTTCGATTCTCAAGGGCTATAACTCGTCCTACCTTAGTTTAAGCGTATTTCTTTATATCAAGAAACCAGTGTTGCCAAAAGCTATCTTCTAGCACCGCTTCGGCATTCATAATGCGCAGCGGCCGGCTGAAGATCGGCCCATCAACCACGAGCGTATGGTATTCTCCTTTCTCCCCGCAGGGACATATTCCTTTCTTTTTCAATTCCTCCGCCAGTTCCCTGTCCACGTAACGGCCCAGGTATTCCTGTCCCATCAGATCAGAACGGCAGCTGATTATGATCGCCTTGAAACCGGCGTCGCAGAATCCGTCTATCAGCTCGTCCACGGGTTCGTTCCAGAGAGGCTCCAGCGGAGTTATGTCTATCTCTGAACAGACCCTCTCCACCCAGCTCTGGTGGTCAAGCAGATAGATGTCGCCGAACACCATATGATTTATACTGTTACCGCGGACTTCCGTGACCGCCGCCTTGAATTCCTCTTCGTATTCGCGCATATCCGGGCTCACCTCCCGCTGCACAAGCGGAATGCCCAGCAGTTCCGCCTGGCGACGCAGCAGACGCCCCTCCAGACCGTGGAAACAGCCGCGTCCGGTCCCGCGGGAGACAAAATTCAGAAGGACCCCTGCCTTATACCCGCGTTCCAGGGCGCGGTAAAGCGCCAGGCAGCCGTCCTTGCCGCCGCTCCAGGAAGAGATCACGTCGTATCCGGGCATAGATATATCCTTAAAATATTGGTAACGGCCGGCTTTCCGCCATACACAAGGTGAACAAAACGAATAGTTCGCTTGTCTCGATGTTCGCGCCGAGGGTATCGCCGGTTATCCCCCCGATCTTCCTCAACGAGAAACGTCCGGCAATGAAAGTCAAGCAGAACACTCCCGCAAAAAACAGCGCCCCTTCGGCACCGCGCAGGAGCAGTGAAAACAGCAATGCCTGCAAAGAGGCGGAATACAGGGCGCGCCTGCGCAAGGAAGCGATGAAAACCCCGGCTTTTCCTTCTCTACGGGCGTAAGGGAACAACGCCATGGCCGGGACCGCCGACCAGCGGCTCAAGACACACATCAAAACCAGGGCGGCCGGACGGGAATGACCGTTCAATGACGCCAGCATGGCCGTTTTCATTATCATAGCGCCGGCCAGCGCGATCGTTCCCATCGAGCCGGTATGCGGATCGCGCATAACCGCAAGCATACCGTCTTTATCTTTACCGCTGAAAAAACCGTCGGCGGTGTCGGCCAGGCCGTCCAGGTGCATACCGCCGGTGACAAAGGCCAGCGCGCAGACGAGCAGGGCGGCCGAGAGCAATGCCGGCAATCCCAGCAGAAAGAACAGGCGGTCCAGCAGAAAAAGAAAAACACCTATGCAGAGACCGGCAAAAGGAAAGAACTCCGCCGCCCGGGACAGAGCCTCCCCCGCCGCACTGCGGCCGGAAGGGAATATGCTCAAAAACCCCAGGGCGCTGGATATTTCTTTAAACATCGTTTTTCTCCGAGACTCCCGCGCTCCCGAAAGTGGCCATTCCGCCGAGCACCTTCAGAGAAGCGTCGGCCAGCCCCATGGCCAGGGCCGCGCCCGTCCCCTCGCCCAGGCGCATCCCCAGGTCGAGCAAAGGCTCAAGACCTATATGTTTTAATATCACCGCGTGCCCGCTTTCCACGGAATTATGCGCGGCGATCATGAAGGCGGCGCTCTTCGCTTCCAGGGCGAAAGCCAGCAGGGCCGCGGCTCCGGAGATGAAACCGTCTATCAACACCGGGACCTTCCTGCGCGAGGCAGCAAGTATCACCCCGGCCAGACCGCCTATCTCCAGCCCGCCGACCTTGGCCAGCACGTCCAAAGGGTCGGACGGATCGGGGGCGTTGACGGCGACGGCTTTTTTTATCACTTCCACTTTCCTAGCCAGGCCTTTTTCGTCCAGTCCCGCCCCGCGGCCGGTGACTTTCTCCACGGCGGAAGCGGTAAGCACCGCCGCGACCGCGCTGGAAGCGGTGGTATTGCCGATGCCCATCTCCCCGGTCCCGGCGATGTCTATCCCCCTCCCGAATTCCTCCTCGAAAAGCTCTATGCCGCGGCAGACCGAAAGCAGCGCTTCATCGCGGCTCATCGCCGGTCCTTCGGCAATATTGGCGGTCCCGTATTTTATCTTTTTCCGCGCCAGTCCGGCGTCCGCCCTCAAGTCGGCGGCGACTCCGAAATCCGCCACCACCACCCTCGCCCCGCAATGCGCAGCCAGCACGTTTATGGCCGCGCCGCCGTTGAGAAAGTTATAGACCATCTGCGCGGTGACCTCTTTGGGATACGGGCTCACACCTTCCGCGGTGACTCCGTGGTCGGCTGCAAGCGTAAAGATCACCTTGTTCTTCAGCACCGGCGCGGTCCCGCCGCTGATGCCGCAGAGACGCACCGCAAGCTCTTCCAGCCTGCCCAGGCTCCCGCGCGGTTTGGTCAGGGAATCCATCCTGCGTCTCGCCGCGGCGGCGGCCCGAGCGTCCGGCAATTCTATCCCGGCTATCGTCTCTTCGAGCAGGTTCATCCGTTCTTCCCTCCTCCCGGCATTGCGCATACGTTCCCCGGTTTGATCCGCAGCGGTATTCCGGAGGCAAGAAAATACACCTCGTCGGCGGAGGCGGCCGCGAGCTGGTTCACGCGCCCCGCCGCGTCCCTGAAGGCGCGGCCGAGCCTGCCGGTCGGCACCAGCCCCAGTCCCACCTCATTGGAAACCAGGATCGTCCGGGATTTGCATTTTTTCGCGGCGTCCAGCGCCGCGGAAACGACTCCGCAGATCTCCGCTTCGCTCTTTCTATCCAGCAAAAGATTGGAGACAAGCAGCGTCAGACAATCCACTATCACGCAATCGTTGACGGCCCCGGCCTGCGCCAGGACGCGCGGGATGCCGCGCGGTTCCTCAAGGGTCTTCCAGCCGGCCGGACGTTCCTTTTTATGCGCGGAGATTCGCCGGCTCATCTCCGCGTCCCGGGCCTCGGCGGTGGCGATGAAAGCGACTTTTTTATACCTGCCGGCCAGAACGCGGGCAAAAGTGCTTTTGCCGCTCCTTGCCCCGCCCAATATAAGTGTTATCCGGCCCATGGTATATACCCTGTTAAAATATAAAATGCAGAGTTACAGGTAGTAAAATATCCGCTATTATAACTATTTGATATGCCGCATTTCGCTGTTCTTCTTTATACTCATGACTCCATACGCGATACTTTACTTTAGATGCTCCGTGCAGTTGAAGAGCTTCAATTTCCCCCTGCCGTTCCTGTATTCCACCACCGTGACGCCGGTGGAATCCGGGATATATCCCCAGAAGTCCTTTCTCCTGCGCAAGGCGGAGACCACCATGCTGATGGTCCCCCCGTGGCAGACCACGGCGACACGCTGGCCGTGATGACAGGAGGCGATCAGTTCCACCGCCGCGACCACCCTGGCGCCGAAATCCGACAGCTTCTCGCCGCGCGGGATACGGCAGCCGAAAGGATCGGAAAGCCAGCGGGAGTAAACCTCCGGATATTTCCTGAGTATCTGCCGGTGCGTCAGTCCTTCGAAGACCCCGAAATTTATCTCGCGCAGCCCCTTGACCCTCTTTACACGGCGGCCGCCGAATGCGATGCGCGCCGTCTCGAGCGCGCGTTTCCGGTCGCTGGCGTAAACCTCGTCGAACGCCGTATCTTTAAGGCGCTCGCGCAGGCGCCCGGCCTGCAGCCTGCCCTGCCGGCTCAAAGGCACGTCCCTGCACCCGCAGTATCTCTTCCTCTTGTTACATTCGGTGACCCCGTGACGTATCAGTATTATTCTGGCAGGCATCACTTCTCCCCCGGGACAAGTATTATGTGCGGTTTCCCGCCGGCGGCCCCTTCGTCCACCAGCACTATGGTTTTATATACCGCCTCGATGTTGCGGTAAGTCAGCACTTCCTGCGGGGGCCCTTCCCTGAAAACAGACCCGTTCTCCATCAATGCCAGGCGTCCGCAGTAAGCCCCGGCAAGGTTCAGGTCGTGCATTACCATCACCACGGTAAGGCCGCTTGCGCGGTTAAGCCTCTTGAGCAGGTCCATTATCTGCACCTGGTGCCCTATGTCGAGGTGTGAGGTAGGCTCGTCGAGGAACAACAAGCGCGGCTCCTGCGCCAGGGCCATGGCGATCATCACCCTCTGCCGCTCCCCGGCGCTCAATTCGTCCATGTATTTATTCCTGAACTCCAGGGTGCCCGTGAGCTGCAGCGCTTTCTCGGCCGTGCCGATGTCGCGCCTGCTCTCCCGCTGCAGTCTCCCCAGATGCGGGATCCTGCCCATCAGCGCCATCTCCATAACGGTGAAGGAGAACCCGCCCGGCAGGTCGCGCGAAACGAATGCCGTCTCGCGGCATAATTCCTTAAGGCTTATCCCGCGTATATCCCTGCCCTGGAAACGCACCGTGCCTTTGCGCGGTTCTAACAAACGGGTGCAGAAACGCAGCAGCGTGGTCTTCCCGGAGCCGTTCGGGCCGATCAAACCGAGGAAACCGCCCTCCTCCACATTCAGATCGACGTCTTTCAACACGTCCACTCCCCGGTAACCGCCGCTCAACCCTTCTATCTCCAGCATCGGTTTCATAAAACCCTCCGCCCGCGTTTCAGAAGTATGATGAACACCGGGGCCCCTATTATCGCGGTGATCACCCCGGTGGGGACCTCAAGCGGAGGGAAAAGCGTGCGCGAAACGATGTCGCAGACCACCATGAATACCGCGGCGCAGACGCAGGTAAGCGGGATAAGTCTTCTGTGGTCCGGCCCGGCCAGCAGGCGCATCATATGCGGCACGATAAGCCCCACGAACCCTATAATGCCGCAGACGCAGACCAGTCCGGCGGTAATGAAAGCGCTGACCAGTATCAAAAGCTTCTTTATCCTGTCGGCGTCTATGCCGAGATGCACGGATTCCTCTTCCCCCAGGCTCAAGGCGTTGAGGTCCTGGGAGAAAAAATAGATCACCGCGATCCCGATGATCACCGGCAGCGATACTATGGCGATAAGTCTGGGGTCGTAGACCTGCAGGCTGCCCCAGAGCCACCAGGTCATCTCATGCAGGACCTTCTCCCCGGAGAGTGAAACAAAGAAAACGATAAGCGCCGAGAAGGCTACGGAAACGATGACGCCGGAGAGTATCAGGGATTTTTCCTGCATCCGCCCGCCGCAGCAGGCGAGCAGGTAAACGATGACGATGCTCGCCACCGCCCCGCCGAAAGCGAACAAAGGCAGATACAGCCTGGTCACTCCGCAGACCAGCGCGATGACCGCCGCCAGCCCGGCCCCGCTCGAGGTCCCCAGCAGATACGGTTCGGCCAGAGGATTGCGCAGTATGGCCTGAAGCGCGATTCCCGAGACCGCCAGCCCCCCGCCGGCGAGCATAGCGGTCAGCACGCGCAGGACGCGCATATCCAGGATCGCCCGGTTCCCGGGAGAAAACAGTTCCGCGGGCGACAAGCGCACCGGCCCCAGGCCGATACCCAGGGCCGCCGCTGCCGCAAGCAGCAAAAGCAAGAGCGGAAACTTGAATCGCGGACGCATTTACTTTTCCCCCTCCCCGGCGGCGGGATACATTCTTTTGTATAGTTCGCGCACCCCTTCGGCGACCCGCGGCCCCGGACGCAATATCAGGTCGGGATTGATATCGTTGAAAACCCGCCTGTTCCTGACCGCTTTTATATTCTCCCACCCGAACCTGGTTTCCATGATCCTGACGGCGTCGCGCTGATCCATATATGCCAGGATGATGCAGCCGGGATCCAGGGCAGCGACCTGTTCAGCGCTAAAGTTACAATAAGGCCTGCGCACGCCGTGCGCTATGTTCACCCCTCCGGCGAGTTTTATCAACTCGTCCACGAAGGACCCTTTTCCTGCGGTCATCAAAGGGTCGTGCCATATCTCTATAAATACCTTCACCCTGTTCCGCTCCGGGATAAGCTCCGCCTTTTCAGCGGACGCGGCAAGCCCGGAACGGATCTCCGCTATGACCTCCCGCGCCCGCGCCTCTTTTCCCGTTATGGCCCCGATATCCCTGATCGTCCTCAGCAGTTCCTCGACGCCCGCGGGGTCGGCGCAGTAAACGCGGAAACCCAGCGCCTTGAGCCGCGCTACCGTGGGCGCCTGTTCCAGCCCGGTGCAGAAGATATATTCCGGCTTCAAAGCCAGTATCACCTCCAGGTTGGGATGGCTGAAATCGCCCACCCTGGTCTTGTCGGCGGCCCGGGGCGGATAATTACAATAAGAACTGACCCCGGAGATCCGCTCTTCCAGCCCCAGGGCAAAGAGTATCTCCGTGGTGGAGGGAGCGAGAGAAACGTATCCGGAGCCGGAACATAACCCCGCCGCTGGAGAGAAGGCGGTCCATAGCCCGCAGACCGTAATTTGCAACAAATATTTTAAGAACCGGTTCCGGGTTTTAGGTTCTGGGTTCTGGGAAAACAAAGTGGAGCCCCTCTCCTTCTATTTTCCGGCGAAGCCAATGCTTCGCCGGTACACAGCGTTTATTCGGCTGACTGCTTATTCCGGCGACCTCCCCGAAGTCTACCCCCATTCATCCCCGGGTTAAAACCCGGGGATTCCTGGGCTAGGGGATTCAAAACAAAACCCGCCATGCAGAAAGTCATATGGCGGGTCGCACCCTGTTGTTGTACTTGGCCCATTCCACGAGGCGTTATTGTGTTTATAGGCAGGTCTTCTGGCTCGGGGATCGTTCTACCGGCTGCGTCTTCCCATCCTTGATCACCGGATAGTGACGTTTGCAGCTTTCGTCCACCCTTACAGCGGCGGGACCGCATCCGCTTTAAACGGATTTCCCTGCGCCTATAGTTATGCCCTTATTTATACACTTAGCCGGATGTCTTGTCAAACTTTTTATGCGCCGCGGCCTTCCTGTATACGAGGAAAGCCAGAAATACCGTCAGGACGGCAGCGGCAAGTGTAACCGCTCCGGACCGGGCCGGGCCAAGCGCGGGAGTTAACGTCCTGAAAACGCCGGCGAGTCCGGACATCGCGAACACCGGGGCGGATATCCATTTGACGGCTCCCCCGGGAAGCCGCCTGCGCATCATTACGCCGATCCCTATGCCGGCGGCATCGGCGGTGAGCATTCCCAGAGTGGTACCGCAAAGCACCGCAAGCGCTCCGGTATAACGCGCCGCCAGGCTGACGGTGGCGAGCTGTGTCTTGTCACCCATCTCGGCGAGGAAGAACGCCGCGGCCACGGTAAGGACCTGGCCGTAACGCGGCGCCCCGGACGTCTCCGCCTCCAAAGAGTCTCCCTTTATGGTCCATAGCCCGAAAACGATGAACGACAAGGAAGCCAGCAGGCAGACGGCCGCCATAGGTATTAATGAAGAGATCAGACGTCCGGCGGCCACCGCTGCGGCGTGGTTAAGCAGGGTGGCGATCAGGACCCCGGACAAGACCTTCAAAGGGGAATATCTCGCGGCAAAAGCCATTGCCAGCAGCTGGGTCTTATCCCCCAGCTCCGCCAAGGTCACAAAAATATACGCGGGCAGGAACCCGTCCATCACATCCGTCCGGAAGTCATTATTTCTTTTTCTTCCTTATCAGCCATTTGATGAACTCCCCGAGAAGATCGGTCAAACCGAGAAGGAAGCCGACGGTTATCAGCAATATTATGCGGGTGTCGGGTTTCTCCTTCTCCACCAGCAGTTCGTCCTTAAGGTGGAAGACTATCGCCAGCACGATCATCCATATGAGCAGTTTATATTCCTGGCTGCGGATCCAGCGCCCGATGCTGAACGGCCATTTCTCTCCTTTGGGATAAGGCCGCAGGGACAACGGCATCATCGCCGGAACGTTCTTCCTGTAATCGATGAAATCATCCTTGAAATTGGCCTCCAGCAGTTGCTCCTCTTTCATTATGGTACGCCGGTAGACGATTATCATACCTATGAAGAAGACCGCGCCCAGATAATACATATTCAACATTATAACGAAACCGCAGAAGAGAAGCATCGTCCCCAGGTAAAGCGGGTGGCGGACAAAAGCGTACGGGCCGGAGGTCGTAAGCTTCTCGGATTTGACGGCGTAACAGTTTGCCCACGACCTTATGAGCAGACCGAGGACGATCATCCAGAGCCCGTATCTTATGGAGACGTCGCTGGACCTGGCGTAAAGCATCAGGAAGACCCCGAAAGGATACAACAGGGCGAAACGCAGTTTGAAACTCCGCTTGATACGCTGTCTCAGGTCCATCTTTACGTCCTTTCCGCCGGCTCTTCGTCCGCGCTGCCGTACTGTTTCACGGTTGATGGTCGGCGATAAGTCTTAAACATTTTATCCTCTCCAGGAACGATCCTTTTTTCGAGCCTTCCCCAAGGTCCAGACCGGTCACAGCCACCCGGTTGAACAGCCTGACCCCGTCCTCTCCACCGGCATCCGCGACCCGGTAAGCCCAGCCGTCATGTATGGCGTAAGGACGCCCCCCGTCAACACCGAGAAAAAGCATGATATGTCCGTCAAGGCAGATAACGGTAAGGCCGCCGGGAGATCTCATCAATGCCGACTTCTTCTCATCCTGCGCCGCCCCTTCGCCTGCGAGAAGCCTGCCTACCCGCGCCTGGACTGAGGAATTCCTGGGCAGTTTTATGCCCATCACCGAGAAGACCTCCCTGATGAACTGGGAGCAGTCCTGTTCCCCGTACATCCCCCCCCAGCCGTAAGGAGTGTTCAGCATCTTGAACGCCTGCCTGATGGCGTTGCGCGGCGTATAAGACAGGTAACCGCGGTTTATCTCGTCAATGGACATATAGCCCGGCGCTCTCTTCATACGCCCGCCCTCACCGCGGAGAAGAAGCTCGATCTCCGCGGCCGCCGGACCCGCCGATCTCAGGACAAACCTGTCGCCCATACGGGCATAATCGTAATATTCCTTGAGCCCGGCGTCAAGATAGATGTCCGCCCTGGCCGCGGTCACCACGGCGAAAACTCCCGAGGAGTCCGGGTCCTTTATTTCCTCCCTGCCGCAGAAAGCGAGTTTGGCGTCTTCCACCCAGCCCTCGGAAACCGCGGAAGAGACATATTGCCATTTCCCGTCGCGGCTGGCATGGAGGACAGCCACCGGCGTCCCGGGGCCGAGAGAACTGTTCTGTAATTCGTCGAAATCGGCGTCGCCCGGCGCAGCGTTCAGGCTTTCCTTCACCGGGAGGAGACGCTGGTCGGCGTTGTGCGCCACATAGGCGAAACGCACGGCAATTTCCCCGGAACCCGGCCCGGAGAGGTCCATATTATCCTCTATGCGGGAATAGAATCCGGCGCCGGCAGGACTGCCGTCCCGCCGGTAATAACGGCCGCGGCTGAAACGCCCCAATTGCCTGCGCAGAGAATCAAAGAAAGCTTTGCGGGAAATACTTTCAGGAAAAAGTGAAACGCCGGCCATGACGCCGGTCTGCCTGCCGATAAGGGAATTGAAACCGGAAATCTCCTCCGCCCCCATAATAAGCCTGTCCGGATATGGATGCCTGGATATCCAGTATCCGGCCGTCTTCATTTCCACGGTGGTTCCCGGCAGCAAGGAGGGAGCGGCGGAATACACCCTCTCAGACCGGGAGAGAGAATCCGTTCTGACAAGGCCGCGGTCCGCGGCGCAGCCCGGGAAAGAGGCCGCGGCCAGTGCGCCTGCGGCAAAGAAGAATAAAATGTGTTTGGACATTAAAAGGCGCCTCGGGTGCCTGACCCGGCACAGCGTAATCTCAGGAAGTCTTTATACGGCTTTCAATCTGCTGCAGCCTCGCGCGTTCCTCGCCCAGATACCACTGCGCCTCGTTCAGCTGCTGTTTAAGATTGCGTATTTCCTCCGACATCTGCCGGATGCAGTTCTCTTTATCCTGCAGGGACTGTTCAAGCTGCTGGCGCCTGGACTTTTCCTCCCCCAGGTACCACTGCGCCTCGTTGAGCCGGTCCCGGATCCCGTCGTCAGTGCCGGCACCGCCCAATTGGCCGGAAAGCTTGCGCAGTTCTTCAGCGGCCGTGAGCAGATTATTGATACTCTGTTCCAGTTTATTGCCTACATTGTTTTCCATCCGGGCCTCCTTCCGGCTTTCATTGATACTTTCGCGGGGCCGCGGCGAGATCTCCCCGCACATTTACCGCGCGCGCTCAAGCCGCCGCGCGCAAGTTCTTTATGCGCATTCTCAGCATGAAGAAAACCGCCATGGCTGCGACCTGCGCAAGAGTCGTGAAAACAAGGATAAGCAGGACTGAACGCGTATACAACAATCCCTGCAATGAAGCGCCTGCCAGCATGGCCAGCCCGTAACTAGTGTTGAATATCCCGTAGCCGAGGCCCCTTTTCTTCAAAGGAGTGATATCGGCGATCGCGGAGCGCATTATGGTCTCATGCACGCCCATCACTATGCCCCAGACGCACATGCCGGCCATGGCCGCGGCGGGCGCGGAGGAAAATACCAGGACCGGTATCGCGGCCGACAAAAACGGCACAAAGAACAGGAGTTCAAGGCCGGCGTTCCCGTTCCCCCGTTTTTTCTTCATCGCGTCGTACGCCTTGCCTATGGCGAGGGCGGCTATACCGTCGATCCCCATGGCCAGGGCGTACATGAGGGGTATCCCCGCGTCGCTGAACACTCCGGCCGATTTGAAATGAAAAGCGATAATAAGAAAATTGGCGAAACCGCAGGCGCAGAGAAAAATGAAGACCGTATAAAGCCAGAACACGGCGGAGAGCTTGTCGGAGGCGGGACCGCCTCCGCCTGCCGCGAGCTTCTCCGGGCGCGGCAGTTTCCGGAAAGCAACGATAAGCAGGATTACGACCAGGACGAACGGCGCCCATAACAACGAATAAGCCTGCCGGTAGGACTGGACCCCGGCGGAGCCTTTAACGCCAAAGGCGAAGAAAAGCGTGAAGATGAGCGGCCCGCTCAACGCCCCCAGTTGGTCCAGCGCTTCGTGCAGTCCGAAGCTCATGCCGGTGCCGACCTGCGAGCCCGCATGGGAGATCAGGGTGTCCCGGCCCGGGCTGCGCACGGCCTTGCCGATACGTTCCATAAGTATCAGTACCGCGGCGGCCTGCCAGGCGCCGGCCAGTGAAAGCAGCGGGACCGCGGCGAGAAGGCCGTATCCAACAAACACCGGCAGCCAATAGGAACGCGTCCTGTCGGAAAGGTACCCGGTCAACAGACGCAGGGCGTAACCTATGAACTCCCCGGCTCCGGCGACGAACCCCACCACGGCGGCGTTGGCTGCCAGCACTTCCAGGTAAGGGCCGTTGACGCTGCGCGCGCCTTCGTAAATGATGTCCCCGAACATACTTACCAGTCCGAGGTAAAGTATCAACCGCAGCGCAGGATTCATCTTACCCGGCAGCGCGCGGGAGACAGCGTCTTTCATAATATTCTCCGTTCCGGGGGCGGCCCCCGGCGGGATTCACCCGGCCTTTATATATGCGCGGCCGGAGAACCGCGGGCGCCTGTCCTGAGCAGTTCGACAGGCTCACTGTAACAGCCAGTTCGACAAGCTCACTGTAACAGCCAGTTCGACAGGCTCACTGTAGCAACCAGTTCGACAGGCTCACTGTAGCAACCAGTTCGACAGGCTCACTGTAGCAACCA
>CAZAVF010000028.1:14003-18557 GCA_964488935.1 uncultured Planctomycetales bacterium
GTTCGACAGGCTCACTGTAACAACCAGTTCGACAAGCTCACTGTAACAACCAGTTCGACAGGCTCACTGTAACAGCCAGTTCGGCAGGCTCACTGTAGCAGCCAGTTCGTCAAACTCACTGCAGCGGTCAGTTCGACAGACTCACTACCGGGTCTTGTCGAAGGATCAGCCCGCGGAGCTTCATTTCATTTTCTGAACGGCTTCCTGTATGAAAGGAAGTATCCCCTCGATCTCCTCGATCGACAACCTGCCGAGCTTGGTGAAACGCAGGTTGCCATCTTTGTCGCCGTTCTCCCGGGTGATCTGCAGCTTCTTTGCGCCTTTATTGTAGGAGAACACGCTTACAGTTACCCTGCCATTGGCCCCGTCGAGCGACTTAGAAAATATCTTCTCATCCAGACTGCTGTCATACGGCATTTCTTGACCTCCTTGAAGGACCCCCATGCTTTCTTGCGAAAGCAAGAATGGGGGGAATTTAACCCCGCACATGCGGGGTCTTCCTTATAGCAGAACGTTATATTCCCTCCTACCTCTTTTCGCACGGAACTTTCCAGATGTCCATCGCGTATTCCTCTATGGTGCGGTCGCTGGAGAACTTACCGGAACGCGCGGTATTGATGATGGACCTCCGAGTCCAGTCTTTCCTGTCGATGTAGGTTCCGGACACCGCATCCTGCGTTCTGCAATAGGAATCGAAATCGGCGCAGACCAGGAAAGGATCGTTATTCATCAGGCTCTGCACCAGCGGCTCGAACGTTCCCGGTTCCGACGGCGAGAAGAAATCCGACCTCACCAGTTTCAGTATCTCCTTGAGCGATGAAGAACGGGAAATGTATTCCTGCGGGTTATACCCCCTGGCGCGTATCCTGCCTATCTCCTCGGCCTGCAGGCCGAAAATGAACATGTTCTCCTTGCCGACCGCCTCGGCTATCTCCACGTTGGCCCCGTCCAGGGTCCCGATGGTCAGTGCGCCGTTGACCATGAATTTCATGCACCCGGTGCCGGAGGCCTCGGTGCCGGCGGTGGATATCTGCTCGGAAAGATCGCTGGCCGGGAATATCCTCTCCGCCAGGGAAACCCCGTAATTCTCCAGGAAGATCACCTTCATCTTGTCTTCCATCTCCCTGTCCCCGTTTATTACGGCCGCAACGCCGTTGATGAACCTGATGATGAGTTTTGCCATAAAGTATCC
This sequence comes from uncultured Planctomycetales bacterium, assembly GCA_964488935.1. Classification (GTDB taxonomy): domain Bacteria; phylum Omnitrophota; class Gorgyraeia; order Gygaellales; family Profunditerraquicolaceae; genus Undivivens. The sequence goes on from CAZAVF010000028.1 coordinate 15,196, forward strand.
CGGGGCGGCCTTGCCGCTGAAAAAAAACGTCCTCGGCGCGAAGGTCTTCACCCGGCCCTTCTTGAGATCAAGATACCGGGAAACTATATACAGGCAGAACAGCATCTGGCGCTTGTATTCGTGTATGCGCTTGACCTGGACGTCAAAAAGCGAATCGGGATCGATGATTATCCCGGTCATATGGCGCACGTGTTCGGTGAGCATCCGCTTGTTCTGGGCCTTTACTTCCTGCCATTTCCTGCGGAAAGAGGCGTCGGCGGCGAAGCGTTCCAGTTTCTTCAGTTCATAAAGATTCGTCAGCCATCTCTTCCCTATGGCTCCGGTGATCAGGTCGGACAGGCCGGGATTGGATTTCTTCAGCCAGCGCCGCTGCGTTATGCCGTTGGTCTTATTGTTGAACTTCTCCGGGTAAAACTCGAAGAAATCGCGGAAAAGCTGTTTTTTCAATATCTCGGTGTGCAGGCGCGACACCCCGTTGACCGAGTGGCTGCCCACTATGGAAAGGTAAGACATGCGCACGCGCTTGACTTCCCCCTCTTCTATCAACGACATCCTTGAGAGCTTCTGTGGCTCGGAGGGGAAACGGGCCATCACCCGGCGCAGGAAGCGTGAATTTATCTCGTAAATTATCTGCATATGCCTCGGCAGCAGGCTCTCCAGGAGCGGCACCTGCCAGCACTCCAGAGCCTCCGGCATTACCGTATGGTTGGTGTAGGCGAAGGTGCGCACGGTGATGTCCCAGGCGGTCTCCCATTCCAGGCGTTCCTCGTCTATGAGTATGCGCATGAACTCGACCAGGGCCAGGGCCGGGTGGGTGTCGTTGAGCTGGATGGCGACTTTCTCCGGCAGGGCGCGGAAATCCGTGTTCTCGACCTTGAAGCGCCGGATGATGTCCGAGATGGAGGCCGCGGTGAAGAAATATTCCTGCTTTAGCCTGAGCAGCCGCCCCTGGCTCACGCCGTCGTTGGGATAAAGGACCTTGGAGATGTTCTCCGAGAAAAGCTTGCTGTAGACCGCCTTCTCGTAATCTCCGTCGTTGAAATACCCCAGGTCGAATTCCTCGGTGCCGCGCGCCGACCAGAGACGCAGGGTGTTGACGACGTTGTTCTCGAATCCCGGGACGGGTATGTCGTAAGGCATGGCCAGCACGTCCTGCGTATCGCGCCACTCCACGCGCAGGCGGCCGTCCTTGTCGTGCGACATATATGTATTGCCGTAGAACTTGATCTTGACCGTGTATTCCGGCCTGGCTATCTCCCAGGGATTTCCGTGTTTCAGCCATTCGTCCGGGGACTCTACCTGGCACCCCCCCACTATGCGCTGTTTGAATATACCGTAGTCATAACGGATACCGTAACCGTGCGCCGGGATACCCAGCGTGGCCATCGAATCCAGGAAACAGGCGGCCAGCCTGCCCAGTCCGCCGTTGCCGAGCCCGGCGTCCCTCTCCTGGTCGATAAGCTCCTCGAAATTCATTCCCAGGTCCTTCAGCGCGTCTTGCGCCTCCTTCTGCATCCCGAGATTGATGATATTATCCGCCAGCAGGCGGCCGGGAAGGAATTCCATGGAAAGATAATAGACCCTTTTCAGGTTCTTCTTGTGATAGTTCTGCTGGGTCAGTATCCAGCGTTCCACCAGGCGGTCGCGGGTGGCTATCGCCATGGCCATGAAATTATCGTATTCGGTCGCGGTATATTTATCTTTGGCCAGCGTATACTGCCGGTTGTTCCTGAAGGAAGTCTTGAGGGCATCCTTGCCCATACCCTTGTATATGGGATCCCATTTCCTTTTCACCGCGCCCTTCTTTTTCTTAACAGATCTAACGGGCATTTCTCCCTCCCCAAAACAGCTTTTTATCGTCTTCCTGCGATTCTTCTTCATACTCCGGACTGACTACTCTATGCTCAAATCATATCTCTTTATACAGCGCCTCCGCAGCCGCGGTGTTCTGCACCAGGACCACCTGACAGGGGGACTCGCGGAAGATCTGTTCGCCGGGGTCGTAAAAGATTTCCTTGCGCGACTCCCACTCTTTTATCTTCCCCAGCACCAGCAGGTCGGCGCCGATCTCGGCGGCCTTGTCCACGACCATGCGGTGGACGTCACCGGAGAGAAGGAACGGCTCGAAAGCCACCCCTTTGGCCTCGGCCATGCGCCCGATCCTCTCCAGCAGTATACCTCCCTGGTCCCGGAGCTCTTTCTCGTATTCGCGCGCCTCCACCTCCACGAACACGCGGTTGCGCAGCAATTCCGTCACGCTGCGCTCGTCGATAACGTAAATACCGGCCACCCTGGCGCCTGTGAGTTTGGCAAGATAAACGGCGTATTTCGCGGTCGGCACTCCCGATGCCGCCCCCGCAACCGCTAAAGCTATGGTCCTGATCGACATCTCTACCCCCTAAACATTCAAATACAGCGTTAATGCGCCAGATTCTTCTTTATTATCTTCAGCATCGAAAAGGCGTCCCTGGACTCCTCGTCGAGCCTGTCGTTTATGTATTTCACGCCTTCCTTGTAATAAGGCAGGTATATCTTTTCCAGGGCGTTGACCTTGCGGATGGTCTTCTTTACCTCGCGGGCCAGGCGCAGGACCGCTATTTTCTTCTCCGCCAGGGAAGCGAGTATCTCGACGAAGGAGGAAAATCTGGTTATCGTCTCATCCACGTAAAAACTCACCCCCGGGCAGCTGAAATATGGGGCGTTCTGGCTGACCTTGGCGTCTATCACCGGCAGGCTCACCCCCATCACGCGGCGCTGCGAGATGCGGATGGTCTGCTCCGTCTCCACTGAAAGGCTCAACTCCTCCACCTTCCTGCGCCCCATGGCCACCACCGCCTGTTCAAGCGCGGCATATCCCAAGCGCAGGCTTTCGTAAGCCTGGCGCTGCAGGCGGTCCATAACGCGCACCAGGGAAGTGAGCTCGTTGATCAATATCCTGCGTTTCTCGTCCAGCAGCTCATAGCCTTCGCGGGTGAGCTCCAGGCTCTTGCGCATCTTCAACAGGTTGGTTTTCGTCGCGGCTACGTTTACTCTCATTTTCGCAGGTAGTATTTTTCTATGTATTCGTCGCGTATGCGCAGCAGTTCCTCCTTGGGCAGCATGGAAAGCACCTCCCACCCGATGGAAAGCCCCTCTTCCAGCGTCCGTCTTTCGTCGTATTTCTGGGAAAGGAACCTGCGCTCGAAGGCCTCGCCGAACTGCAGGTAAAGCTTGTCGAGAGGGGACAACTCCTCCTCGCCTATGATGGCTGCCAGGGCGCGGATGTCCTTGACCTTGGCGTAACAGGAGAAGAGCTGCGAAGCCACGGCCGGATGGTCCTCCCTCGTCATCCCTTCCCCGATGTTGTCTTTCATCAGCCTCGA
>CAZAVF010000029.1:0-17672 GCA_964488935.1 uncultured Planctomycetales bacterium
TTCCGGTTTCCCGGAGTGCAAACACGCCAAGTCCATCACCACGGGGGTGAAATGTCCCCAGCCCGGCTGCGGAGGCGAACTGATAGAGAGACATTCCCGCAGGGGCGTTTTTTACGGTTGCAGCCGTTATCCCGAGTGCCGCTACGTATCGAGCACCCTGCCGGGAGATACCAAATGACGGACAGGTACGTGGAGAGGTTCCTGCGTTATCTGGAGATAGAAAAGAATTATTCTCCGCACACACTGTTGAATTACCGGATAGACCTGCGGGACTTCGGCGCTTTTTGCGCCGGGCAGGACCCCGGCGCGGTCGGTTACCTGGAAATAAGGAAGTATCTCGCCTTACTGAAAGAGCGGAAACTTACTGCCCGCAGCGTGGCGCGGCGGCTTTCCTGTCTGCGGTCGTTCTTCAATTTCCTCTGCAGGGAAGGGCTGGTGAAACACAATCCCGTCTCCGGCGTTTCCACTCCGCGGCTGGACCGGCATCTGCCGGAATTCCTCACAGAGGAGGAGGTGACCCGTCTTTTCGATTCTTCCCCCGGCGCGGAAAAGACGGAGAGCGCCCGCCTGCGGGACAGGGCCATACTCGAAGTGTTCTACAGCACCGGTATGCGCATCTCCGAGCTCGCCGGGATGAAGCTGGCGGCCGTGGATTTCATCGGCGGCGTGGTGAAAGTCCTCGGCAAGGGCAGGAAAGAACGCATCGTTCCCATAGGCGAACCGGCCCTGCGCGCACTTAACGCTTACCTGGAGAAGAGGGATTCCCGGAGGGACGAGGTTTTCCTGAATTCCCGGGGAGGCCCGATCACCGCCCGCGGGGTCAGGATGGTGGTGGACAGGTATTTCAGGCTCGCCGGCATGAGGCGGGGGGTTTCCCCGCATACCCTGCGGCATTCTTTCGCCACGCATCTTTTGAACCGCGGCGCCGACCTGAGGAGCGTGCAGGAACTGCTTGGGCACGCCAATCTCTCCACGACGCAGATATACACGCATCTTACCACCGAGCGCCTGAAGGCGGTTTACGACAAGGCCCATCCCAGGGCATAGGAATGGAAAGATATGGTTTTCCTGTATGATCTCATATTTTTTCTGATATTTCTTTTCTTCCTGCCGCTTTACCTGATAAAGGGGAAACTGCACTCCGGGTTCTTCTGCCGGCTCGGCATAATACCCGGCGGGACCGTGTTCAACTCCCCGATATGGATACATACGGTGAGCGTGGGGGAGGCGATGGCGGTCAAGGACCTGGTTTCAGGGCTGCGCGCGCGTTATCCGGGAACGCAGATGGTTTTTTCCACGGTCACGCCCACGGGCAGCCAGGTGGTGCGTTCTTTCGCGCAGCCGCGGGACGCCGTCATTTATCTCCCTTTCGATTTCAGCTTCATAGTGCGTCCGGTATTGCGGCGCATGCGGCCCAGGCTTTTCCTGGCGGCGGAGACCGAGTTCTGGCCGAACCTGTTGAGCGCGCTGCACGCCGCAGGAGTCCCGTCCGCGGTGGTCAACGGCAGGATCTCGGACCGTTCGCTGCGCGGTTACACCAGATTGAAGCTGCTGATCTCCCCTTTGCTGCGTAAAGTCGGTTTTTTCTGCGTGCAGACCGAAGAGGACGCCGGGAGGCTCGTCTCTCTGGGAGTGGAACGCGGCAGGATAAGCGTCACCGGTAACCTTAAGTTCGACTCCGGAATATCCGCCGTCTCCGCGGCCGCCGCCGGCGCCTGCAGGATGGTCCTGGGGCTGCGCGGGGAGGAGCGTCTTCTCGTCGCCGGTTCCACGCATGAGGGGGAAGAGGAACCGGTGCTGCGGGCGTATGAAATTGCCGCCGCAGGAAGGCGTGACGTCCGCCTGCTGATCGCTCCCAGGCATCCCCGCCGCGCCGCGGAGGTCGCCGGACTGCTGCGAGCGCGGGGTTTCCGTCCGCTCCCGGTCTCGGAGCTGGAGAAAGGCGGCGGAGAGGGGCGCACAGACGCCAAAGCGGTCTTTGTCCTGGACAGCGTGGGGAAATTATTCGATTATTACGGGGCCGCTTACGCGGTCTTCGTAGGCGGCAGCCTGGTGCCGAGGGGCGGTCATAATATCATAGAACCGGCGAGCTGGTCAAAACCGGTACTTTGCGGTCCGCACACCTTTAATTTCCGGGAGATAATATCGATATTCTCGCGCGGCGGCGCCTGTATAGTCGTGGACGGGGTTGAACAACTGGCGAAGTCCTGGGCCGGACTGCTCGATGATCCCGGCCGGGCCGAGGAAGCCGGCAGGAAGGCCCGGGCAGTGATAGACAGGCACCGCGGGGCGGGCCTGCGCACCCTGGAGGCCGTAGCCGGGCTTATGGACGGGAAGGTGATATGATGGCGCTCGCCGATTATTTGCGTTCCGTAGCCGAAGGGAAACGCCGGGGCATCACCGCGCTGCCCGTCACCTTGCTGCTTCTGCCTTTTTCCAGGCTCTATTCCGGCTGTATCCGGCTGCTTTCTTTTCTGCGTTCATCGCGGCGCAGGAAGCTTCCCTGCGCCGTCATCAGCGTGGGGAACATCACCTGGGGGGGGACCGGGAAGACCCCGCTGGTGGAGTTCATCGCTTTATTCCTTAAACGGAACCGCCGCAATCCCGCGGTATTGAGCCGGGGATACGGTTCTTCGGGCAGGATAGCGGACGGGGACGAACCTTTGATGCTGAGGAACCGGCTGCCCGGAATACCGGTGCTCGCGGACAGGAAAAGGCTGCGTTCCGCCCGCAAAGCGATGGAGGCAGGCGCGGACACGCTCATCCTCGACGACGGGTTCCAGCAGTGGGGGATCGTCAAAGACCTGGATATAGTGACCGTGGACGCCGGTAATCCTTTCGGCAACGGCCGGGTTATACCCGCCGGTATGCTGCGCGAACCGTTATCGGCCCTGAAAAGGGCGGATGTGTTCGTTTTGACACGCTGTGACAAAGGCGCGGACAGGGCGCATCTTAAAAAGAGATTGTCCTCCATTAATCCGCGCGCCCGCATATTCTGCTGCGATCACCGGGTGGCCGGTTTTTATCCCTTTACCGGGGAAACCGCTCAGGCGATGACGGGACCGGCGTTCTTTTCCGGCAAGGAGGTCGCGGTGTTTTCCGGTATAGCCGTTCCCCGTTCTTTCGAGGAGAGCTTGAAGAATACCGGCGCGCGCGTCACGGCGGCGCGCAGGTTCCCAGACCACTATATCTACGGCAGGAACGAGATAGAGGATATCGTCGCCGGCAGCCGCGGCATACCGGTGGTCACCACCGAGAAGGACGCCGCCAGGCTCTCCGTTCTGTATGACGGCAGGCCGCCGGACGGTATATGGGTGATGCGCATAGAGCTGGAGTTTGAGAACGATGAAGATCAAAGATTACGCGATAGACTGCTTGGCATATACCGTTCTTAAGGCGCTGGGGCCTTTGTTCAGGCTGCTGCCGCCGGAAGAATGCCTGAAGACCGGGGCTCTGCTGGGCGACGTTTTTTACGTTCTCGACCGCGGCCACAGGGCCAAGGTGTACGACAATATCAGGACCGCTCTGGGGGAGCGTCTCTCCCCGGAAGAGATAAGACGGGAATGCCGCGGATTCTACCGCAGTTACGGGCAGAACCTGACAGAACTTTTTCTCATACCTTTGATAGACGGGGAATACCTGCGCAGATATATCACAGTGGAAGGCATGGAGAACCTGAGCGCGGCCTTCGCCGCCGGCAAAGGGGTCCTCCTGACAGGCGTGCATGAAGGCAGCTGGGAGCTTTCCAATATAATCTGCGCCGTCCTGGGACTGCCTTTCAATCTTTTCGTCAGGGAACAGAGATACCCTTTGCTTGGTAAACTTCTTAACGGATACCGCAGGCAGAAGGGCTGCCGGATAATCGAACGCGGGCAGGAGCTGCGCAGGCTGCTCGGGGTGCTGCGTAACAACGAGGCGGTAGGCATAAGCGCAGACCAGGGAGGCCGCGGCGGGGTGCGGGTGGATTTCTTCGGCCGGGAGGCCTCCATGTCTGCCGGTGCGGTCAGGATAGCCATGAAATACGGCGCGGCGGTCATCCCGGTGTTCTATGAGCGGCTGCGCGGTCCTTACACCAGGATCCGGATCCTCCAGCCGCTGGAGATCAAGCGCGGCGGGAACGATGAAAAGGACCTCAGGGACAACCTGCAGGGACTGGTGTCGGTTTTCGAAAAGCTCATAACCTCGGCGCCGAGGGAATATCTCTGGATGTATAAGGTCTGGAAATACGGCAGGCAGCGCCGCGTCCTTATTCTCAGCGACGGCAAAGCCGGGCACCTGCGTCAGTCTCAGGGACTGGCGCTCCTGGTCTGCGAAGCAATGCGCGGCAAAGGATATTCTCCCGAGGTGATCGAGGAGGAAGTGAAGACCGGTACGCGGCAGCGGTTCTTTCTTTCGCTGGCGGTCCTGCTCGGCGGGAAGGATTTTGCCTGCGGCGGGCTCCGGCGTCTGCCGGGTATGCGTTCTTTATACGACCGCCTGGGCAGAAAGAAATACGATGTTATAATATCCGCCGGTTCTTCCCTGGGCGCTTTGAACGTCCTGCTCGGCAGGGACAACCGCTGCGCCAGCATGACGGTGATGCGGCCTTCCTGGGTCCCCTTGAGCGCTTTCAGGCTCGCGGCGGTCCCGGTCCATGACCGTCCGGCCAAAGCCCGTAACGTTGTCGTCACCTGCTGCGCGTTGAGCCCGGTCGGGCCGGAATATCTGGCACGGGCCGCCGAAGGGATCCGTCCATTCGCCGTTCAACAGTCTCATAAGCTTAATCTGGGGTTCCTGGTCGGAGGCGACACCAGGGGGTTCAAGCTTGATGAGAAGGCGGTCTCGGATGCGATCGGCGGGTTGAAGAAAGCGGCGCTGTCCCTTGATGCCGGAGTGATGGTCTCTTCTTCGCGCAGGACACCGCCGGCCGTCGAGGCGCTGCTGCGCAGGGAATTTTCCTCATATGAACGCAGGGCGCTGCTGGTGATCGCCAACGAGTCCAATCCTCCAGATACCGTGGGCGGGATACTGGCTTTGTGCGATGCGGTGGTGATCACCCCGGAAAGCATATCCATGGTTTCCGAAGCGGCGGCATCCGGAAAACGCCTGCTGGTGATGGATTCCCCTTTGCTGCCCGTAAAGCACAGGCGGTTCCTTAGGGAGTTGTCTTCGCGCGGGCTGATAGAGCTCGCCGGGCCCGGAGAGATCGGGGCGCTTCTTTGTTCCTCGGCCGCAGGCGCGGCCGCCGGGGAGCGGCGGGACGACAGGAAAGAGATATTGATAAGACTGGACGCTTTACTATGAATATATTGCAGATTCTGCCCGAGTTGAACGTGGGAGGAGTGGAGACCGGCACGGTTGATCTCGCCGGACGCCTGGCGGCTTTGGGGCATAAGGCGGTGGTGATCTCTGCCGGCGGCCGGCTGGTAGAAGAACTGGAATCCCGCGGGGCCGTGCATTACCGCCTTCCCGTGCACAAGAAATCGCTGTTCAACATAGTGCGGATGATACGTCCGATAGAGGAGATAATAAGGAAAGAGCGGATAGACATAGTGCACGCGCGCTCGCGCGCCCCCGCCTGGCCGGCATTCTTCGCCTGCCGCAGGACCGGCGCGGTTTTCGTGACCACCTGCCACGGTTATTACGGCAAACATTTTTTCAGCAGGGTAATGGGCTGGGGCAAGCGCGTGATAGTCCCGGGCAACGTGATCGGGCGCCATATGATGGACGATTTCGGAGTGCCGCACGACAGGATAAGGCTGGTGCCGCGCGGCGTGGGCCTCTCCCGGTTCAAATACACCCCGCCCGACGAGAAAAGGAAAGATTCCTTCAACGTCGGCATAATCGGCAGGATAACGCCGCTGAAAGGCCATATGTTCTTCATCAAAGGTATGGCAAAACTGGCCAGGATCGTCCCTGATCTGAAGATATGGGTGGTGGGCGACGCGCCGGAGTCGAAGGCGGCTTATAAAGAGCAGCTGCTGCTTTTGACCAAACGTCTCGGGTTGTGGAATTGCACGAATTTCCTGGGGACGCAGAAAGATATCCCTTCCGTCCTTTCCGGGCTGGACCTGCTGGTCCTGGCCACCACCACCCCCGAGGCCTTCGGCAGGGTGGTCATAGAGGCGCAGGCCTCCGGTGTCCCGGTGGCGGCCAGCAAGGTCGGCGGAGTGGTGGACATCATCGAGGACGGGGTGACGGGGCTGCTGGTACCTCCCGCGGACCCGGCGTCCATCGCCCTGGCCGCGGCGCGTATTTACAGGGACCCCGGCCTGGCCCGCAGGCTGGCCGAAGCCGCTTACGTTAAAGTGAAAAGCAAATATACGGCGGAGACCATGGCGGCGGCGACGCTGCAGGTGTATGAAGAGTGCCTCAATGAACGCCGGGCCCTGATCATAAAGCTGAGCTCCATAGGCGACGCGGTCCTTTCCAGCGCCGCGATAGCGGCGGTGAAACGCAAGCTGGGCCCGGGTTTCCGTCTGAGCCTGCTTACCGGGGAACCGTGCCGGGAGGTGTTCCTGCGCTGTCCTTATATAGACGACCTGATGGTCTGCGACCTCAAGAACAAGGATAAAGGACTGCGCGGTCTCCTGAAATGGGGAGCCGTTCTCAGGCGCAGGGGTTTCGATATGGTGATAGATTTCCAGAACAACCGTAAAAGCCATCTTTTGAGCTGGTTCAGCGCGGCCGGCCAGCGCCTCGGTTACCGCAACGGCAAATTCGGCCGGCTGCTGAACCGCGGCGTGAAGGACGACAAGATCTGCGGCGGTCCGGTCGAGCACCAGTTCCGCGTCCTGGAGCCGCTGGGGATAGCGTATTCCGGCGACAAACTTGAGTTCTGGCCGGACGTTTCCGACGATGATGCCGCGCGGGACGTGCTTTCCCGGGCCTGGGTTGCGGACAGCCAGGCGCTGGTGGGCATAAACATAAGCGCCAGCAGGCGCTGGACCAGCAAGAACTGGCCGCCGGAGAAGATCGCCGGATTGATAAACCTGCTTTGCGGCCGCGACATCCGCGTCGTGCTCACCGGGACGGAAGAGGAGAAAAGCCGGGCGGAGAAGATAATCGCCTCCGTCAGGTCTCCCAAGTCCGTGATCAACGCCTGCGGAAGGACCGCGGATATGAACCAGCTGGCCTGTCTTATCGGGAAATGCAGGGTGTTCGTTTCCTGCGACTCGGCCGCCCTGCACGCGGCCGCGGCCCGGGGCGTCCCGCTGGTGGCGCTGTTCGGCCCCACCGATCCGCGCAGGCACCTGCCGCCTTCCGGGAAATGCGAGGTGGTCCTGAAGAAACTGAAATGTTCTCCATGTTATAAACCCGTCTGCCGGAAAAAGGCGCCGTGCATGTCCGGCATATCACCGGAGGACGTTTTCTCCGCCGTCTGCAGGCTGATGTCATGAACGTATTGCTGCTCGCCAACCATATCAACGTGGGGGGGATCGCCAACTATTGTTTCTTCCTCGGCTCGGCGCTGAAGCGCCGCGGGCACGGGGTCTTCCTGGCCTGCGCCCCGGCGGCCTGCGCGGGAGAGCGTTCCAACAGGGAGCGGTTCCTGCGGGCGGGGATAGTTCTTATAGACATACCGATAAGGACGAAATCAAGCTTCAGCCCGCGGATCGTCTCCAGCCTGTCCGTACTGCTGCCGCAGATGAAAGAGCGCGGGATAGATATAATGCACGCCAACACCAGAGTGACCCAGGCATTGGCCGCCGGCCTGAGAATGTTCGGCGGCAGACCGTATATTTCCACCTGCCACGGTTTCTTCCGGGCGGGATTCCTGCGGAGGTCGCTGCCGTTCTTCGGCGCCAGGGTGATCGCCGTCAGCGCGCAGGTGCGGGAGCACCTGGTGCGCGATCTGCGCGCCGATCCTTCGATCGTCCGGCTGGTACCCAACGGGATAGACACGGATTTCTTCTCTCCGGCGCTGCGGCGCGGCTCGGAAAAAGCCGCCCGCGGCGACCTCAGGCGCGGCCTGGGCCTGCCCGGCGGCAGGATAATCGGCACCATCGGCAGGCTCTCGGACGTCAAAGGGCATATCTATTTCGTGGAAGCCATGCCGGCTATTGCCGGGGCCTTCCCGGACGCGGCCTTCCTGATAGTCGGAGAGGGCAGGATGAAGGAGAAGATACTTGCCAGGGCCGGGGAATTGGGGATCATCGACAGGCTTTATCTGAAGGATTCGGTCTCCGATACCAGGCAGGCTCTCCGGGCCATGGATCTGTTCGTGATGCCCTCTTTGTCGGAAGGCCTGGGTTTGAGCCTGATGGAGGCGATGTCGTGCGCACTCCCCTCCGTCGGGTCCGACGTGGGGGGGATCAGAACGTTGATCAGGCACGGCGACAACGGCCTGCTGGTGAAGCCCGCGGACCCCGGTGCGCTGGCCGGGGCGGTGAAAACACTGCTGGCGGACGAACGCAGAATGACGGAACTCGGCGCGCGCGCCAGGGAATCCATGATCGCCGGTTTTTCCATCGAGGGGATGGTCTCCGGCACGGAGGAGGTGTATAAAGAATGTATAAATTGATAAAACGCGCCGCGGTAACAGCGGTTGTCCTGATAGCTCTGGCGGTTATTTCACTGGTTTTAACGCTGCGGTTGAGTTATACCCCTGCGGTACTGATGTATCATTCGGTAGCGCCGGGAGCGGCGCCCTCCAGCCGTCTCGTGGTCTCCCCGGAACTTTTCGACAAACAGATGCGTTTGTTGAGAACGCGCGGCTTCAACGTCATCCCGGCGGAGGAACTGGCCCGTAATGTAAAAGAAGGGAAAAAGATGCCGCTGCATACGGTGGCGATCACTTTCGACGACGGATACAAGGACAATTATACCTGCGCTTTCCCCGTGCTGAAGAAATACGGCCTGCCCGCGGCCATATTCGTCATCACCGGTGAAGTGGGAAGGGGAGACCGGCTTTCATGGGATGAGATCAGGCAGATGCGGGATTCCGGCCTGATCTCCTTCGGCAGCCACACGATAAGCCACTGCATACTTCCGGAAGTGGCCTCTCCGGCTGAACTTGTCAGGGAGCTTTCGGGATCCAAAGCGGTGCTGGAGAAGGGCCTCGGCGTTCCGGTGAGTATGTTCGCTTATCCCTGCGGTTTCTTCGACGAGAGGATAAAGGAGGCGGTAAGGAAAGCGGGGTACGATTTCTCCTTTGCCACCAATCCCAGGATAAAGACGGCGGACAACGACCTGATGGCGTTGAAACGCATCCGTATTTCCCGGCACTCCGGGAGTTCGTTCATTTTCTGGTTCCAGGCGAGCGGTTACTATAACTTCATACGTGAGCGCAGGCATAGATAAGATGGACGGGCTAAAAGTGCGTCAAGAAGGCAGGATCGCGGTTTTCGGCGTGAACTGGCTGGGGGATACCCTCTTCTCCACGGCCGTGATCGCCAGCCTGAAGCGGGCATTTCCCGGAAGCGCTCTTTCCTGTATCGTCCCGCCGAGATGTTTTCCCGTGCTGCAGGGCAATCCTAACATTGAAAGGCTCATCGCTTTCGACGAGAAAGGAGCGCAGCGCGGGCTGTCCGGCAAGTTCAGGTTCGTGACGGAACTGTCGGGGATGCATTTCGACGCCGTTTTCCTGCTGCACCGCTCCTTCGGCCGCGCGCTGCTCTGCAGGCTTTGCGGCATCCCGGAACGGGTGGGTTATTACACGCCGAAACGGGGTTTCCTTCTGACGCGCGCTCCTTCGGCTCCGGACCCGTTCAAAGTGCACCGGATAGATTATTATCTCGGGGTGCTGGAAGGGGCGGGGCTGCCGGTTGCCGTAAGGGACCCGGAGATCTTCGTTCTCCCGGAGGAAGAACGCGCCGCCGCCCTCTTTCTCGAGGAGAGCGGCGTCGGCCCCGGGGAGAGGCTCGTGGCCATAAACCCGGGAGGGAACTGGATGCCCAAACGCTGGCCGCTTGAACACTGGAAAACGCTGGCGGCTTCGCTTTCCGGAGAAAGCGGATGCAGGATCGTGATCACCGGGGGAGCGCAGGATTCTCCTCTGGCGCGGGAGATCGCTTCCGCGGTGCGCGGAGGGACCGCCCCGGTAGCCGCCTGCGGCCGTTCGGACATACGGCATTTCGCCGCTTTAAGCCGCAGATTCGACCTTTTCATCTCAGCCGATTCCGGGCCCCTGCATATCGCCAATTGCGCAGGAGGCAAGGGGCGCATAATAGCCCTTTTCGGTCCCACCGATCCCGTGCTTACCGGCCCCAGGCCGGCGCAGAGATGCGAGGTCCTGCGCGGTTCCTGCGGCTGCAAAATACCATGTTATGAGACCGCCTGCCCGGACAACCGCTGCATGAAGGCGATCCGCCCGCAGCAGGTCCTGCGCAGGGCGCTGGAGATATTATCCGGCGTTTAATTCATTTCGGCGACGTCGTAGGGGAGTATGGAACGGTTTCAAACCGTTCCATACTACGCAATCCCGGTTAAAAATCCTTGAAAACGTCATTTTATAAGTTAAAATAAAGTGCAGTGTGTTATACCGCTGCAAAATACAATTACGTCTTTCCCGGCCCCGGAACCTATAACCCAAAACCTGAAATGTGCCCTTTATACGACAGAAGAAAACACAAATATCAAGACGCCGGAGGCGCCGATTTCCGTCTCATACACAGCAGGGAGATCGCGGTGGTCGGGGTCAGCGACAAAGAATATAAAGCCGGTTACCGGATATTCAAGGACCTGATAAAACACGGGTTCAACGTGCACGGTATAAACCCGCGTAACGGCACCATCCTCGGCAGACAGATCAGGCGCAGCTTGAGGGAACTGGATATGGTACCGGATATCGTGATCACGGTCGTTCCTCCCGAGGTCACGCTGGAGATCATCGAGGAATGCAGGTCGATGGGAGTAAAGGAGATATGGATGCAGCCCGGTTCGGAATCGCCGGAAGCCGTCGGGAAAGCCGCCGCTTACGGCATAAAAGCGACCGCCGGCGCCTGCTTTATGCGGCAGGCCGGGATCTGGCGGTAGATATCGGAGATTATGATCATGCGTAAAGACGTCGCCTTGGGGATAAAAGTCACAGGGATATGGTTCATCGTATCGGGAGCAGCGGGCGTGTTCTCTTTGCTGGATATGCGCGCATTCTACCTGAACAATACCGGGGCTTTCCCTTTCCCGTATTCGCACATACGGCTGTTCACCGATTCACTGCTGCCGGTCTTGTCCCTGGTAGGCGGGATATACCTGCTGAAGCTGAAAGAATGGGGCAGGCGTTTCATACTCGCCGTATGCCTGCTCAATCTTATCCTGGTGGCGGTCAGTTTCGTGCCTTTTTCCGGCCGCAACGTGTTCGTTTCGCTGAAGGAATACACGGAAAAGAATTATGAGGAGCAGAAACAGGAGGTCATGCAGCGTTATAAAGACGAATACCGGCAGGAGGCCCTGCAGAAGCTGGAGCAATCGCGCCGGGTCAGCGTTTCTTCCCTGCCCGGTATTCTTGTTTTCCTGCTGTCTATTTCCATCCTCTGGAATTCCTGGGTCATTTTCTACCTGGTGAAGGGATACGGACGTTCGTTCTTTCCCGGACCGCCGCAGTGCGGGACGGAAGAAGAAGGTAAAGACGGGGCGGACTGATCCGCACCGGCCTGTCCGGAGTTCTTCTGAGGGCTCGAGGCAAACTCCCGCACGTAATACAAGCACGCGGAACGGTCACTCTGGTGATTGACTGGCGCTTTATTTTGTGATAGAGTTAATACTTCATTTAGAGAGAATTGTTTGTCCCGGCAGGCTGCGGCGGAGAGTCGAAAGTGGTTGATTTGAACAGGGTCAGGACATATTCGGTCAAGACCAGGAAAAGCAAAGTTTCCTCCGGGGATTTCGCGCGGCCTCCGCGCAAAGGCGCCGGGTTTTCCGCTTTCTTTTCCTCTTTGCCGAACATCCTGCGCGCCGCCGACCTGCGTTCGGCGGCGGAAGCCGCGGCTTCCGCCGGGCGAAGGAAAAAAGCCGTGATCTTCATGGCGGGGGCGCACGTGATAAAGTGCGGCCTCGGGCCGGTGATAATGGAGCTGATCAGGAAACGGGTGATCTCCTGCGTATGCCTTAACGGCGCGGGGGTGATCCACGATTTCGAGATAGCCCTGCAGGGTAGGACCTCGGAGGACGTTGCGGCCGGTCTTGCCGGCGGCAGGTTCGGCATGGGCAGGGAGCCGGCGGAGTTCATAAATAACGCCGTGAAGGAAGGAGTTTCCCGCGGACAGGGGTTCGGTTATGCCGTGGGCTCGCGCATCCGCGGCAGGGAATTCCCCCACAGCCGTTTGAGCGTGCTGCGCGGGGCCTATGATCACGGCGTACCGGTCTGCGTGCACGTGGCCGTGGGCACCGACATCATACATCAGCATCCGTCTTTCGACCCCGCAGCCGCCGGCAAGGCTAGTTACGCGGATTTTCTCACCCTTGTGGAGGAGATACGCGGCCTCAACAAGGGCGGCGTGCTTTTGAACTTCGGCTCCGCGGTGATCATGCCGGAGGTGTTCCTGAAGGCGTTGAACCTGGCCAGGAACCTTGGCGCGGAGGTCAGGGATTTCACGGCGGCAAATTTCGACATGATACAACAGTACCGGCCGGCCCAGAACATCGTCTGCCGCCCGGTCCTGCCCGGCGGCAAAGGATATTATATAATCGGGCATCATGAGATAATGCTGCCGTTGTTCGCGCAGGCGGTGGTGGAGCGGTTATGAAGATCTCGGGGTACAAAAAGATAATCTCCGCATACGATAAGGCCCGCATACTGGTCATAGGTGATCTTATCCTGGACGAGTACATACAGGGCAAGGTGGACCGCATATCCCCGGAGGCGCCGGTGCCGGTGGTCTGGGCCGAGAAACACAGTTTTGTCCCGGGAGGAGCGGCGAACGTGGCGTACAATATCAGCGCCCTGGACGCGGAGGTCTGCGTGGCCGGGGTGGTCGGCGACGACAAGAACGCTGCTGCGCTTTCCGGGGCCCTCAAGAAAAAAGGGGTTGATGTTTCCGGGATAGTGCGGGATCAGCGCAGGCACACTACCGTCAAGACCAGGATCATCGCCGGGCACCAGCAGGTGGTGCGGGTGGACTGGGAACACACGCATCCGCTCCCGGAGAAGGTGAACGGCAGGATACTGGATTTCGTCTCCGCCAACATCGACGGGTTCTCGGCGATAATCATAGAGGATTACGGCAAGGGCGTAGTCAACGAAGAACTGCTTTCCGGGGTGCTTTCCCTGGCCGGGAAAAAGGGGAAGGTGGTGAACGTCGATCCCAAAGAGGAGAATTTCCAGCTTTACCGAAAGGTCACTTCCATTACACCCAACCGCAAAGAGCTGGAGAACGCGGTGAGGAACCTGAAGCTGACGGACACCACCAATAATTTCAAGCTCAACAGCGATAAGGTGTCCAGTCCGGAGCAGGTCCGGAGAGCGGCGGACCAGGTGATGCGTTATCTGGACCTGGAATCAATACTGGTGACGATGGGCGAGCAGGGAATGGCCCTTTTCGAGAAAGACGGAAAGAATATGGTTATCCCGACGGTGGCGCAGGAGGTGTTCGACGTCTCGGGCGCGGGAGATACGGTGATCGCCGTCTTCACCCTGGCCCTGGCCTGCGGGGCCACTAAAGCCGAAGCCGCGCATATCGCCAATTTCGCAGCGGGCATAGTGGTCAGCAAACTCGGCACGGCGGTCACAAGCCGGGAGGAACTGTTGAAGAAGATAAAAGAATACGCTTCGCGGGAGGTGCGTTGATGGACGTTATAGGCGTTATCCCCGCCCGTTACGCCTCCAGCAGGCTGGAAGGCAAGGTGCTTATAGACATAGCCGGCAAACCGATGATCCGCCATGTCTGGGAAAGGGCGCGCAAGGCCAAACTGCTGGACGATCTGCTGGTCGCCTGCGACGACGAGAGGATAGCCGAGACGGTGAAGGGGTTCGGCGGCAAGGCCGTGATGACCGCGAAGGCGCATACCTGCGGCACCGACCGGATAGCGGAAGTGGTATATCCTCTGGACGCCGCGGCGGTGGTGAACATACAGGCGGATGAGCCTCTCCTGCAGCCGGTGATGGTCGACCAGCTGGCGCAGGCTCTCCTTGAGGAGGACCCTGTCCCGATGGTCACCCTGGCGAAGCGCATAGAAAAACAGGAGGAGATAATCGATCCCAACGTGGTCAAGGTCGTTTTCGACAGGAACAACCTGGCGTTGTATTTTTCCCGTTCGCCCATACCGCACCGGGCCGCGAATTCAGAGGTTGAGGCGCCGGTCTATTACAAGCACATAGGGATGTACGGTTACACCAAGGATTTTCTTTTCACATACAAGAATATGCCGCCGTCATCCCTGGAGAGGACGGAGAAACTGGAGCAGCTCAGGGTGCTGGAGGCCGGCTGCCGCATCAAGGTCATAGAGACGCGTTACGAGACCGTGGGCGTGGATACCGCCTGGGACCTGGAGCGCGCGAAGGCGGCTATCGAGGCCGCGGAGGGTAAATGAGGACGTCCGTGAGGGAGATAACGATAAGCGGGAAAGTCAAGGCTGGCGGAGGACGCCCCACGCTGCTCATCGCCGGGCCCTGCGTTATAGAATCCGAGAAGCATTGTCTTCTCGTGGGCCGAAGGATCAAGGAGATCGCGGCCTCGCACGGAGTCCCCTGCGTATTCAAGGCAAGTTACGACAAGGCGAACAGGCTTTCCGGGACTTCGTTCCGCGGTCCGGGGATCGGACCGGGGTTGAAGGTGCTTTCCTCGGTGAAGAAGAAACTGGGAGTTCCCGTCCTGAGCGACGTGCATTGCCGTGAAGAAGTGGCCCCCGCGGCCCGGGTGCTGGACGTGCTGCAGATCCCGGCTTTCCTCTGCAGGCAGACCGACCTCGTCGCCGAGGCCGCGCGCAGCGGCAGGGCGGTGAACATCAAGAAAGGCCAGTTCCTTTCCCCATGGGACATGGCCCCGATAGTAGCCAAGGCCGAGGCCTGCGGCGGCAGGAGGATACTGCTCACGGACAGGGGATATTCTTTCGGTTATAATAACCTGGTCAGCGACCTGCGCAGCCTGGCCGTGATGCGCCGCACCGGGTATCCGGTCATCTACGACGCCACGCACAGCGTGCAGCTGCCCGGCGGCAGGGGAGGGTCGTCATCCGGCCAGAGAGAATTCGTGGAAGCCCTGGCGCGCGCCGCCGTGGCCTTCGGCTGCGACGGCCTGTTCCTGGAGGTGCACCCCGATCCGGACAACGCCCCATGCGACGGACCGAACATGATAGATTTTGACACGCTGGACGCCCTTTTAGGGCAGGTGAGGGCGATCGGCGACAGCCTGAAAGAGAGCGGGTAAATGGACGTATTGAAAAGGGCAAGGCAGGTTTTCGACATAGAGGCGAAAGCGGTCCAGGAATTGAAGAACGGGCTGGGCGCGGATTTCCGCCGCGCGGTGGAGATAATAATTTCCTGCAAAGGCAGGGTGGTGGTCACCGGGATGGGCAAGGCGGGGATCATCGGCCAGAAACTTTCCGCCACGCTCGCCTCCACCGGGACCCCGAGTCTTTTCCTGCATTCGGCGGAGGCCATCCACGGCGACCTCGGCAGGGTGACCCGCGAGGATTCTGTGGTCATCCTTTCCAACAGCGGAGAGACGGACGAGGTCAAGAGGTTGCTGCCTTTGCTCAAGAAGATGGGGGCGAAGGTCGTCGCCGTAACCGGGAACGTTTCCTCCTCGCTCGCGAAATACAGCGACGCCGTGCTGAACACCTGCGTCAAGAAAGAAGCCTGTCCGCTGGGACTTGCGCCCACTTCCTCCACCACGGCCATGCTTGCCATGTGCGACGCGCTGGCGGTCTGCCTCGTGGACCTGCGCGGCTTCAAAGAGCAGGATTTCGCTTTTTATCATCCGGGAGGGGCGCTGGGAAAGAGGCTGCTGCTGAAAGTCGAGGATATCATGCGCAAGGGGCCGGCAAATCCGGTAGTGCGGGAGAATATGAAGGTCTCGGCGGTGCTTCTGAAGATAACGCACGCGCGGGCCGGCAGCGCTTCGGTGGTGGACGCAAAAGGCAGGTTGAGCGGGATATTCACGGACGGCGACCTGCGGCGCAACCTGGAATCGGGGAGACAGATCTCGGCGTCCCCGGTCAGGGAAGTGATGACGCGCGATCCGGTGAGCGTGAGACCTCAGATGCTCGCCGCGGAGGCGGTGCGCCTGCTGCAGGAGAAGAAAATAGACGAATTGCCGGTGGTGGACGGGAAGTCCAGGCCGGTCGGACTGCTTGACGTGCAGGACCTTTTGAAAGCCGGGTTGATATGACGGAAACGGGCGGCGGCGTCCCCTCGACGGTAAAAGAGAAGGCGGGCAGGGTCGGCCTTCTGCTGCTGGACGTCGACGGCGTGCTCACCGACGGCAGGATCATTTACGATTCCAGGGGGCGCGATTCCAAGTTCTTCGACGTGCACGACGGTATGGGGGTATATATGCTGAAAAGGGCGGACATACCGACGGTCCTCATAACCGCAAAGGGCTCGAAAGCGATCCGTCCCCGCGCCAGGGATATGCGGGTGGACGCGGTGTACGAGAACGTCTCGCCCAAAAGTTCGGTGCTGGCGAGGATACTTTCCAGATACGGGCGCAGTTCCGGGGAGGTCTGTTTCGTCGGCGACGACCTGGTAGATCTCTGTATGATGAAAAGGGTCGGGTTCCCGGTGGCCGTGGCCAACGCCTGCGAAGAGATAAAACGCTCCGCCGCGTACGTTACCGCGCGTTACGGCGGCAGGGGGGCGGTGCGCGAGGTGGCGGAACTTATATTGAAGGCGCGCGGCCGGTGGGACGAGCTTATCGGGAAGTATTATGATATATAGGGGCGTGCTCCTGGCGTTCATATCGCTGCTGTCTTTTGTCCAGGCCGCGGCGCAGGAGACGCCCGACGCCGGGCAGCAGGATGTCCCTCAGCAGATAAACGATTTCTCCATATCCGGTTACGGGGAAAAGGGCAGGAAATCCTGGGACGTCTCCGGCAAAAGCGCGGACATCCTCGAGGACACGATAAATCTCAAGGAAGTCAAGGGTAATCTTTACGGCGAGGACGATGACGTCAGCCTGACCGCCGACAAGGGGGTTTTTCACCGGGAAGCGGGCGTGGTGCACCTGGAAAAGAACGTTTTCATCACCACCGCTTCCGGGGTCAAACTGACCACGGATTCCCTGGACTGGGACAGGAAGAACCAGCTGGTGGACACTCCGGACGAGGTCAACATCGAGCGGGAGAACATGATCGCCGTCGCCCTAGGGGCCAGCGGCAGGCCGGCCCTGAACCAGGTGACGCTTAAGAAGAACGTCAAGGCCGAGATAACCCCGGACAAACCGGGCGCCGCGGAAGAGGACAAGGTCAAGGTCATCGTCACCTGCGACGGTCCGGTGGACATAGATTACGCCAAGAACATCGCCGTATTCAGGAACAACGTCAAGATCGACAGGCCGGACGCGCAGGTATACAGCGACGAAATGACGGTGTATTTCTCCCGTAAGGCAGAGGCGGCAAAAAGCGGCAGTGACATGAACGGCAGCCTGGACCGGATAGTGGCCAGGGGCAGCGTCAGGGTGGTCAGGGGTGAGAACGTCTCCTACAGCGACGAGGCGGTGTATAACGCCTCGGACGGCCGCATAGTCCTGACCGGCAAGCCCAAATTGATCATCAATTCCCCGGAGGAGATGAATGCATCTTCTGGAAACTAAGGA
>CAZAVF010000030.1:0-17613 GCA_964488935.1 uncultured Planctomycetales bacterium
GTAGCGGAGGAATTGTCTAAGGATCTTGGGGTCTTGGAGCCGCTCCAGACGGCTGATTCTATCGATGGACAGGTAGAAGAACTGAAAAAAGTCCTGGAGCGGGACGCCGGGGCGCCGGTGAATTTAGCCGGGTATTCCTGGGGCGCATGGTTGTCTTATATACTTGCCGCAAAGCACCCCGGGATGGTGAAGAAACTGATTCTCATCGGAAGCGGGCCGTTTAAGGCTGAATACGCGGGAAATATACTCGCCACTCGTCTGTGCCGTTTGAATGAGCGGGAGAAGAAAGAGGCCGAATCTTTGCTTAAGGAATTGGAAGGGCAGGGATCGTCTGCCCGGGATGTGCTGGAGAAATTCGGCGGGCTCATTTCCAAAGCCGATTCATACAAGCCGATACCGGGGGGTGATCTGAAGATCGAGGTCCGGCAGGATATCTTCCGGAATATCTGGCCGGAAGCCGAGAAATTGAGAGAAAGCGGAGGATTGTTGAAACTTGGTGAGAAAATCAGCTGTCCTGTCGTCGCGATCCATGGAGATTATGATCCGCATCCGGCAAATGGAGTAAGAGAGCCTCTTGTCAGGGTTATCAAGGACTTCCGTTTTGTTCTGCTGAAGAATTGCGGGCATAAGCCGTGGATAGAAGAAGAGGCCAGGGACAGATTTTATGAAATCCTTCGGCAAGAGCTTGCCGCTTGAGCATTCCCTTCACCCGGACCGATATGCAACCGCTTGCTAATAAACCCTTTGCGGGCTGTCCCGTTCTTGGACATCTATTCTGACAATTACCCTCCCGCCAAATATTTCGATTTATATCTTTACTATTAAATAAAGATGGTATAATAACGTAACAAGCAAAAGCTTAGCAAATCTTTAGGTGGTAAACCGCACAAAAGTCTAGAGACTACTAACTTTGTGCGGTTTTATTTTTTGGGAGAACCTTATGCGTCCGGCGTTCAAGGATCTTAATATCGGGGGCATGCTTATCGATACCCCGATAATACAAGGGGGGATGGGCGTGCGCGTTTCTTCTTCTTCGCTTGTCTCCGCCGTGTCGAATGAAGGCGGCCTGGGGGTTCTGGCCGCGATCGGTCTGGGAGAGGAAGGCACGGAGGGCGCGGATTTTAAGAGCCGTTCCCGGAGAGCGCTGCGGGATATGATGAAGGAGACGCGGTCGAAGACCGCGAATCCGTTCGGCGTCAACATTATGTGCGCCTTGACCGATTATGAAGCCCTTGTTACCATAGCGCTGGAAGAGTCGGCAGACGCGATATTTTCGGGGGCGGGTCTGCCGCTTAAACTGCCGGCGCTGGTCCAGGACCGCCGCACAAAGCTTATCCCCATTGTCTCCTCTGGGCGGGCGGCGAACATAATCTGCAGTATCTGGAAAAAAAGGTACCGTCGTCTTCCCGACGCCCTGGTGGTTGAAGGGCCTAAAGCCGGCGGTCATCTCGGGTACAGCAGGGCGCAGATAGGCGACGGCGGGCAGTGTTCTTTAGGCCTGGTCCTCAGGGAAGTCCTTGATGTCGTCCGCGGTTTCGAGAAAGATTCCGTCCGGATACCGGTGATCGCGGCGGGGGGGATATTCGACGGGGAGGATATAGCCGAGGCCTGTTTGTCCGGGGCCAGCGGCGTGCAAATGGCGACCAGGTTCGTATGCACTCATGAATGCGACGCCTCCCCGAAATACAAACAGGCATATCTGGACGCCGAGGAGAAGGACATCGTTATCATCGATAGTCCGGTGGGGATGCCGGGAAGAGTTATTTCCAACGAGTTCGTGCGGAAGATATCCTCGGGCGGGCGTAATGATTTCATGTGCGAGCATCAGTGCCTGAGCACCTGTAATCCACAAAAAGTGCCTTATTGCATCGCCAAGGCCCTTATCAATGCCTACCGGGGCAATATGGATAGGGGGTTCGCGATGTGCGGAAGCAACGCGTTCCGTATCAATAAGATAGTTTCCGTCAAGGAATTAATGCGCGAATTGAAGACCGACGCGCGCCGGTGTCTCGGTATTGAGGAAAACGCGGCATAGAACGCGCCGGAGTTTGAGCGCGGGAAAGGAAAAATGGCAGAGAACTACTCTTTTAGGAAACGTCAGAGGGAGCTCGCGCAGAAAAAGAAAAGAGAAGAAAAGCTGCAAAAGAAGATGGAAAAGAAGAAACAGTCTGTTCAACCGGATGCTGCGGCGGAGCAAAGTGCCGCCGCATAAAAGGAGAGAGAAATGGCATATCAAGGCAACGGATTCGGAAGCGGGGGGTACGGCAACAGTTTTAAAGAGATGCACAAGGCGACGTGCGCTGATTGCAATAAGGAATGCGAAGTGCCGTTCAAGCCGAGAGAGGACCGTCCTGTGTACTGCAGGGAATGTTTTGCGAAGCGCAAGAAACTATAAAGTTACCGGCGCTTCCGGGGAGATACCGTCTCCTTTTACTCCATACTTTCCCACGCACTACTTTCTACTTCTATAAGTGGCGCTTTCTACTTGTCTGATCACGCATAAAGGCATATAATCGTGGAAAGAAGTGGGGCGTTTATGACGCAACCCGTTATTGCACTAAGAGAAATTGATTACCGGTGCCGTTTTGGGGGCGGATAGGGTCTGTCTGCAATAGGAGGAGGCGCATTTTGAGAGGTAGCGCGAGGATCGTTTCGGTATTCGGTTCCTGTTTGTTCGCGGCTTTGTTTTCTGTCCCGGCGTTCTGCGGGAACGTGTGCATCTACGGCGACAGCCAGCATAACGAGGACGCTCAGCGAAAGATCGTGCGGGAGATCATTTCTTTTCATCCCGCGGCGGTCTTCAGGGTGGGTGATCTGGTCAATGACGGGAACGACCCGGACCTGTGGAGGCGGTTCAACGAGATACACGGGCCGCTTATGCCGGTAACCGAATATTTCCCTGCCCTGGGCAATCATGAATTCGACTCGCCGTTGTATTTCGAACAGTTCCCGCGGCTGAACGGCCGCAGATGGTATTCGGTGGATAGGGAAGGGATACATTTCACCATACTGGACAGTAATTCCGACCTGTCGCCGGGCTCTGAGCAGTATAAATGGCTGGAAAAGGATCTGTCCGCTGCCTCCGGCAAGGACGCGGTCAAGGCGCTCCTTTTTCACCATCCGCTCTTCGACGTGAGCGAAAAGCATAAAGCCGACGAGAAGAACCTGCGTCCGGCGCTTATGCCGCTTATCGAGAAATACGGTGTGTCGGCGGTGTTCTGCGGGCATTCGCACGATTATCAGCGGTACAACTACCAAGGGGTCTATTTCGTCGTCACCGGCGGAGGAGGCTCCACGCTTTACGGCCGTGAGCGCGACGATCCCTATCTGCAAAAGTTCGCCAAGGCATATCATTTTTGTGTTCTGACCGCGGGGAAAACTGCGGTCAAAGTGAAAGTCATCGACGCGGATTCCAACGTGATAGACATCTTCGAAGTGCCGGTGAAGACAGGGAATGCGGCAATGGCCGTTAAGTGAAGGAGAACGCCCCCGGATAAAAGCGCGTAAGGTGTTAATGGCTGAACCGGGAAGACCGGCGGAAGCATTGCGATTCTGAAAAAGGCCGAAAACGCGGTTGGGCTTGCGTACCACAAAATGTCAAGATAGAGGAAAGCCGGACCGCTATCTCCGGTTGCAAAGAGAATGGAGCCATCTATGAAACGATTGTTCCGCAGTTTCTTAACGGTTGTTTTTATCTTCTCGCTTGCGCAAGCCGTTCTCGCTCAGGTAGAACAGGGCAGGCTGGATTCTGCCCTGGAGAAACTATCGAAAGCCGAACGGGCAGGGGATACAAAAGCGGTTTCGAATGCGGCGGTGGATGTCTCCGGCGCTTACGGCGAGGTCATCGATAAGTACCTCGATATGAAGGATTATTCATCGGCAGAAAAGTATTCGGGTGATTTTGAGGCGTGTATCAGAAGGATAAAAGACAAGCTTTCCGAACAAACGCGGATCAGTCTTTTTTCTAGAATAGAAGCCCAAAAGGGGCTTATTTGGCATTTAAAAGGTTTCTATTTGCTGCAGATAGAGAAAGATTACATATCGGGGACCACTTTTATGGAAAAGGCGGAGATCGCTTATAAGAATGCGGTCGGTTATGCGGAAAAAAGCAGCCTGCCGGATGATCTCAAGTATACGATCATTAATATCTACAGGTCACAGGCGCTCGCGGCAGAAGGCGATAAGTTGTTCGGAGAGGGCAGTAAATCGCTTGAGATCGGTGATACGGTAAGAGCGCGTGAATATTTTGAGAGCGCTGTCGCCAAGTATGATGGTTCGGAGAAATTGATGCCGCCTCCGGAAGAAGCAGAAGAGAACGGCGCTTGTGCGGCTTTGCCGGGCTTCAAGCCGTTCGCCAAAGCATTCAGTCTGCGCGCGGCGGCCGATGAAGCCGCTTATAGCGCCGACTATAAACTTTGCGCTAAGCTTCTTGAAGACGAATTAACGCAGTTGCAGGGGATTAAATTAGCTTTCCTGGGATGCGAAAGCGCCAAAGGGGACCGCTTCGCCGCGTGGCTTGCCAACGAGATCTCAGTGTGCCGGCAGCGTCAGAAACACTTTGCCGACCGGGCGGAGAAACAGCCGGTGGAATCTCTCACTAAAGAGACCATTCTTTTCATGTTCACTGCGCTTTTTAGTGTCTTCTTTGCGTTCTGGTTCCTGAAACGTCTTAAGGTCAGTTTAAGCATACCCTTGATTGTTATCATAATGGTTTTTTCTCTTGTTGTGGTGGGGATCGGCACCAAGTTGACCAAGTGGGTTGAAGGGACCGCGTTCTTTAAGCAGATAATCAGCAGCGTATTGAGCAGTAAAGACCAAACAGGGACAAAATGACCGGTAATTCCAGGGGCACAACCGTTATTCCTGTGTTATAATAGTTAAAATACTTTAACGCAAAGCGCAGAAGTAAACACAGCCCAGTTTTTATGCTTAAAGGCCTCGACGTATTCACTCAAAAAGTCCCCGCGTTGTCCGGCAAGAGGATGATCCTGCTGCCGGTTTACGCTTTTTCCATAATGTTCCTTTGCCTTTCGGTGATGATGGGGTTCGATACGCTGCCGGTAGTGTTCGGGCTCAAAGGGATAAGTCCCCTGCTGCTTTCTTTGTCTCCGCTGGCCGGGGAACTGTTGGTCTGCGTGCTGGGGTTCGTCCTGGCCGGGCAGATGTGGGCCTGGAAGGAGAGGTTGAAAGCAAAATACGGGCCGCTGGCTTACCAGCGCATATTTCTCGCGGGGTTCGCCGGCATTTCCTGCGTGCTTTCCCTGGCGCTGAATATGTTCGTCCACTATTGGTGGTTCTCCAGGGCCTTCTGGATATTGTCCCCGCTGAAATTTCTTATCCTGCCGCTAGAGCGGTTCCTGCCTTTCTGGCGGGTGGAGGTCGCGCTGCTCAGGCTGGGACTGGCGTTCTTCTTTACCGTCACCGGTCTCGCGATGATCCTTCGTTCCTTGTTCACCTTCGGTTTCGATTATATGAGCGTGCTGTATCTTTATTATCCCCAGGAGAGCAGGGTGCAGGACCACGCTATTTATTCCGTGCTGCGGCACCCCGCGTATACCGGGGCGCTGCTTATCGGACTGGGAGGGCTCTTTTACATCTTCACCCTTTATTCCGTCATATTTTACCTGGTTTTCCTGGCCGGCTTCTGCATCCACATACGTTTCGTGGAGGAGCGGGAGCTCGCCGCGCGCTTCGGACGGTCCTACCGGGAATATATGAAACAGGTCCCCGCTTTTTTCGTCAAGCCTTCCAGGCTGCGGCTTTTCTTTAAGTTCTTATATTTCGGCGAAGCCAAACCGCGCCCTTGAGCCCGCGGATGATATAGGCTCAAGAGCATATGCAAACCAAGGTTTTCATCGTGCGGCGCGTAGAATGGATCCTATCTTCAAAATCCTCTCAAAAAATAAACCTGAAAAGCCTCCTATGGCCAGGGTATTAAGAAGCTGCGCGGTTTTCATACTGACGACCGCGCTCTTTTGCCAACAGGCGGGATATGCGCAGGTGATGCCTCTATATCCCGCCGCGGGGGTGAATGCCGCCGCGGACGCATTCCGGCCTGTCCACTTACGCTCTCTCACCTTCGATCCCCCGGAAAACAGGTTCAGGATCCTCCTCGATAAAGGGGACACTCCGCTTCCTACGGCAGAGACGTTGAAGGCGTCGGCCGCCCGCGTTATGGATTATTTCCTGACAGGGATAGTCCTTCCCGACGATTCCTTCTGGGTGAACCTCAGGCCGGATTCTCCCGAGAGGGTCATCGATGCCTTCCTGGAAAAGACCGATGCCGGGAGAGTAATGCTTGAGGCCGACGTCAATCTGAAGAAAGACCTTGCGCGGCTTACCTCTCCCGACACCCCGGAAGGGCGCCGTTACTGGAACAGCATTTATCAAAAGGCGCAGGAGCTTTTTGGGCAGCCGCGGGTGAACGTTCCGGCATATACCAGGCCGTGGATCGTGCCCGGGGAAATAGTCGCCGGACGTTCGCACCGGAGCGCTTATATATACAAAGCGGCGTTAAAAGTTGAATTGGAACAGGATTGGATAAAATCCCCGGCGGCGCCTTTTACCGACCCGCGGATGAAGGAACTGAACGAGTATTCCGCCGCGCTTATCCGCGCGTCCATGCTTCCGCTGTTGACTAAAATAGTCAATCGCTCCAAGCGTTACGCGGAATTACGGCAGGTGTATTATTCGCTGATCATGGCGCAATGGTTCAAACGCGAATTCGGGAAAGAGGAGAACGCCTACAGCGGCCTAATAGACAGCCGTGACCTGTCGCGGTTGTCATCGGGGTCTTCCTGGAAAAAAGAGACGTATTTCCGGCAATATAAGCGGTCATTCGAGGAAGGGGAATACAATAAATCGGAGACGGCCGGTTCAGCATACGGCCCGGTCGTCAGGCAGTATATATCCGGAGGAGTGCGGCTTTATCAGTCTGCCGCGGCAGTGCCGGCGCCCGGAGGGCTGCCGCCGGCGGTGCGGTTCCCCGGGTTTTCCGGACGGGACGCCGCGATAGAAGTGAAGCTGGGGGAAGACAGCCTTGTTATTAATATTATCGACGGCAGGACGGTATTCCTGCCCGGCGGGCGGGACGGCAGGGCGGACGCGGACTTAAAGAGTGACGTGCTGCTGATCGACAGCCTGGGGAGGGAGGTCGATCCGGCCGACAGGCTGCGGATCGCCGGTGAACTGGGGGTAGATACCAGGCCTGTGGCAGCCGGATTGATGGATCCTTTGCAGGCCGGTTATGAAATGGAGCAGAAAAAAGCGGTTAATCCGGATGACGCCGGCATAACAGCGGTTTACGCCGGCTCGGGAAGCAACTGGTCGGATTTTATCCTGGCGACGAATGCACCGAGGGCGTATTTTGTGGACCTGCAGCCTGTTTCACGGGAGGCGCTGCTTGAAGCGCTGGGACAGTGGCAGAGCCTTGGGGAGAGCGCGGAGGACAGGCAGTTCCTCGACAGGCACCGCAGGGCCGGATATACCACCTCGGCAATAACCCCCGGTTCCCTGAATAATATAAGCGGAGTGGAACGGAAGTTCATGCTGGAGTTGAAAGCTATGGGTGTCGTGAAACTGCGTCCCGACGGGACCCCCAATATCGTCGTTTCCGGGGAAGGCTCCGGGACGTCGCCGCTGGCCGTCTCTTTTGAATGGAGTTACGCGGGAAGCGGAAGTGCGCGGTCTTATTCCGTCACTTTCATCAACGCGAACATCGCCGACCCTTTAAGCTATCCGGAGGCCCTGGAGCGGATACTGGCGGACGGTATAGACGTATATTATCAGAAGGCCGGCTTCAGCATACCAAAAGGGTATGCCAGGTTCATGCCTGTGATCGGACGAAGCCTGCGGGACAACGGCAGTATCATCAGCGGAGATATCTGCTGGGAAGAATTCAATCCGTATCCCTGGGACCTCGATCCGGTGCTCGCCTATATACCGGCGGCGGTGTTCTCGGAAATGGACGCCGCGGCTACTGAAAGGATGAAGAGGTTCGCGTCCGCCCTTGTGCAGTCCCGGGCCAGGGATGAGGCCGCGAAATTCCAGAGTTCCGGTTTGGAGGACGAGACGGCGGAAAGTCTATTGAGCACGGCACACTGGTATTATATCCTGCGCTACGGATGGGAAGTGCATATCCGCAGGAAACTTCCCGGGGGGAAGAAGGGGAGCGGACCTGCATTATACAAACAGCTCCCCCGCGGCCATACGCTGCCTTCCAGGTTGTTCGAACGGTTAAAGAATGAAGGTGTGGTCCCGCAGGTCGCCGAACTGCGTTCGTATTCGTTCAGGCCCGGGATGCGGGGATACGACCAGGTGATACGCCTTTTGCTGGATGAACTGCGGTCTCTTCCCTTGGATGACCGGCCGGGGAAAGCGGCGGAATACTCGCGCGCGTATCCGCGGGAGAAGATCGGGAAGATAGTGACTTATCTGGGCAGGAAAAGCGCCGGTTACCGGCGCAACCTGAAGTGGAGTTCAGGCGGGATGGAGGAGATGCTCCGTGCCTTTGAGAATGACATAGGCGAGCGCGAATTGTTCTTTAACCGGGTCCCCGCGGATACCGCCGCGGACGCTGTGAGTTACCGGCTCTCCGTTGAGAGGAGCGTGTCCCGTCACGGGAGCGACGCGCTTTACGTCAACTTGAGCCGTTTTCATGTGGAACCCGGGGGGATTGTCCGTTTGAACGCTTCATACAAACTGGAGCTGGGCTCCGGTAAACTGCAGCTTCTCCTTAAGGAAGGCGCGCAGGTAGAAGGGGAGAACGAGAGGACTTTTCCGCTGGTATACCGTAATGCCCCGTACCGCATATACGACGGAGGCGCGGCGATAACGGATAAAGCGAACAGCGTCCTGCTCGGCAAGCTGGAGCGTCCGGATCCCTTATCTATTCTGCAAATGTCCCGGGAGGGTCTGAGCGACGCCGTGATCATGTCCGCCGCCTCAAATATAGACGATTTAAAAGAATACTCCGGCCCTCAGATGGGCGCTCTATATAAAGAGATCGGCGCTATGATGCCGTATCTATATGAGCTTGCCGGTCATTTGAAGAAAAATTATCCAGGGCACACTTTCCTGTTCATCGGCCGCGACGGGGAGATGATGTATGACATTATGCGCGTGGTCCTGTCGTATTCCGGAGAGGGGAACAAAGCCGTTCTGTTCCCGGGCAGCACTAAACTTATGGAGAAGATACGGTTTGAATATCTGAAAAGACCGCGGGACCGGGAAGCGTTGAAAGATTATTTCGGGCAATTCGGGATAACGAAGGAGTCGATATTGAATGGCGAAAAGTTCCTGCTGATCGACACGGGATTTGAGGGGTCCATCGCCCGCACTTATCTCTGGTTCATCCTTGAGGACCTTTTCGGTTTGAAATACGGCCGCGTCAAAGAAGCCTTGCCTATCCAGCTTGTAAGCACGTTCGGTTTCAAGGGTCCGGCCGGTTCCGAGATCAAACAACTGCAATTGCACAAAGGGGATTCTCTGGATATTTTTTCTATCATGGACCCGTTCCTGCAGAAGGAAATGTGGCGCTGGGAATCCGTCAGGCAAAGGAGATTCAATATGCTGCTTTTCTATCTCGCGGCATCCATGCAGTGTATGCCGCGTTATTTCAATGAATACCGGAAAATAATCCGTGATCCCGCAAGAGGGTATCTGGCGGTGTCTGAATGGAACCCTTTGTTGTTCGAACCCAACGTTAATAAGCGGCTGTCGTGGAACGACTCCATAATCAACCCCGTGGCCGCTTTTATGGTCCAGCGGTATGTCGTCGCCAGGGCGGCCGGAGATATTGACAATAAGCGGACCGGGGTCCCCGTTCTTGATGGAATAATGGAGACACGGAAAGACAGCGGCGGCATGGCGGCGAGGGTGTCCGGTATGGACGGCGGATCGCGGCTCGGCGGTATAGATTTTCGTAATTTGCCGGTGCGGCCCGGGCCGGTTCGTCATAGCAATGATCCGGCCGTTCCGCCGGACAATTCCGCGATCCAGCTTTCCCGGCTGGAGGCGGAGTGGAAACGTATAGAGGATATGACTAAAGAAGGACGCGTCCCTTCACCTGAGGAATTAAAACGGTACCTGGTGTCCTGCTGCCGTAAAGGTGATTGTAGCGTTGAGGCGGCGCAGACCCTGGCGTGTATTTCGGAGATCCTGCGTCTGGAAGAAACGGCGGCGGAGGAGACCGACCCGGGGTTCCTAGGGATACTGTCGGCACTGGAGTCGTATACCAGGCAGGAAGATCTGCCGGCCGCGCTCGGCGCCCTATAAACGGTACAGGGTATCCCGTTACGCGGTTCCCGCTTGCGTTCTTTCTTTCAAGCGGATATGGCCATACAAAGGGGAAATAATTGATGAAGATGCTTTTGTCGTTCTTGAGATCGTCTTTGCTTCGCTGGTGGCTGATGATCGCGGCGGTGTTCACGATATTCCCGGCCTGTCCCTGCTGCGGCAGGCAGGGGTGCGCGGGCGGATTCGCCGCCGGGGCTGTCCTGGGAGGACTGTTTGTCGCGGTCAGGTCGGCGGTTTCTTACTTAAAAAGAAGACTATCGGTAAAGAGATTTTGGCAGGGCAGAAAAAGCGGTACATTTAAGCGGATTATTTGATTGACATCTCTGCGGCCGGAGCTATCATATTGTCATAACTGCCAATAAGACAGACTGTTAGAAGCGGCAGATCCGGCCACTCCAGCCCCTGAGATTCATCACCCCTTCGCTGTGGACGGTAAGTTCCGGCGAAGTTTTTTTATGCTTCAACGGCGTTAAACCCGCGCCGGCAATAATAGAGGAGAAGCGATATGTCCAGGAAAATAGCAGTGATAACGAGCGGGGCCGTATCATTGGGAAGCTATGAGGCCGGGGTGTTGTATGAATTGTTCGAGATATTCAGGGTTTACGCGGAGCAATGGATAGAGGACGGGAACTGTATTGACGATATAGATTTCGAGGTAGACGTTCTTGCCGGGGCTTCCGCGGGTTCCGTCAACAGCGTCATTTACGGCCTGGCCGCGGTATACAATCCGGCCCTTATCAGCGCCATGAAGGACGTCTGGCTTGACGGGCTGGATATATCGAAGTTGATGGGGCAGGGAAGCTTTTCCAGGAATTCCATTTTTTCCGACGCGGAGATCAGGCGTTTGAAAAAAAGAATAATAGGGGCGGTAGGCGCGCCTCTGGCCGGACCTTTGCCGGCCAGGATGAAAGTAGGTTTGACGCTGGCCAACCTTTCGGGGATACCGTACATGGTGTCTTTCCCGCATCTCAAGGACAAGTCGTATAAACTCACCACTTTCGCCGATTGGCAGCATTTCGATCTGGTGCGCGGCGGAAAGGACGATAAGCAGATAGAGAACATGTTCAATGCCGCGGTCGCCTCCGCGGCTTTCCCCTTCGCGTTCCCGGCGTGTACCCTGAGACGTTCGCGCGCGGATTATGCTGGCACGGCCCTGCCGGATAACGGGAAGGAGATCGATTTCGTGTACGTCGACGGGGGGATATTCAATAATGAGCCGGTCAACAGGGCCAAGGAACTGGCGCTGGCCATCGGCAGTGAATATGGAGGACAAGCCGGTCCGCAAGGCGGCGGTATGTCCGACAGGATATACCTTCTGGTGGACCCCACCCCGCCGGAAGAATCGCCTGAATTCGATACCGATCCGGATATGGCCGCGGTGGGGCAGCGGCTGGTGACGGCAATATTGAGCGAAGCACATTTCCGCGACTGGAACGACGCGGTCAAGATCAATCAGCGCATTTCCTGGCAGGACCGTTTCCTTCTCGATATGTATGCGCATTTCTCCGGTATGGAGAGCCGGGCGCTGGGGAGCGTTCTCGCCGATCTTTCGCGGACGGCGGGCAGAATGGTGGATTTCAAGGTGCGGCCTATTCATGAGGAAAAAATGACGCTTGACGAGCCCGGGCTCGCCGGGAAGAGGGAGGCATACCGGCTGGCCAACGAGGAACGCATATGGCAGGGCTGGCGGGAGAGGCTGGAGAATGTGAGGGAGGAGCGTAGGGACATGCCTCCGCTTCCAGAGAGGAATTCCGATCTCGGCAGGGCCATCGTCAATTTCGTCTTCGTCATGGAATGTATAGGGGCGCTGCGCGCGAAAGTCAGCCTAGATATCCGGCCGGTCTTCCCCGATAACGGCATGCTTCTGGCCGGGAAATTCTGGGGAAGTTTCGGCGGGTTTTTGTGCAGGGACCTGCGCGAGCACGATTTCAACGTCGGACGCCTTACCGCCAGGAAGTTCGTCAAGTTGAGTGAGGATGAAGGCGGCCTGGCGCTGAATATCTCCGGGATTGAATCCAGATTGCCGCCGATCCCGCCGATATCGGGCGGCCTCAAAGGCAGCATTGAGGATGTCCCGTTGGAATGCAGGGTAGCGGTCAGGAACAGGCTGATCGCCGGCGTGGACAAAGTCTTGAGCGGTTTCATAAAGAGGAATTGGCATTTTATTGCCGGTATTCTTGCCGTATTTTGTATTGCCGTGGCGGCGCTTGAGACAGCGTTCAGGCACACGCCTTTGGCCGTCATCGGGGTATTGGTCCTGCTGCTGGGGATAACGGACGTGCTTATAAGAACGGCGGTGAAATCGCGTCTCAAGAAGGAATTGAACAAACAGTTCCGTATTTAGCCGGTTTCTAGCGGCGGATGAGCGGGGAGGGCATATAATGCAGAGAAAGAAGATCCTTGCCGTTGATGATGAGACCGAGGCCCTGATGATCGTTAAACGCGTGCTGGAGGCCGACGGCTATGAGGTTGTCACGGCTTCCGACGGGGAGGAAGCGCTGGAAAAAATAAAGCAAGAGCGTCCGGACGCGGTGATCCTGGATGTGGTCCTTCCCGGGCTTAACGGGGAGGAGGTCTGCAAGAATATCCGCAGCGACCCCGCTCTCGGCAGGCTGCCTGTCATAATGTTGACGGGAAAGACGGCCGACGCCGACCGCGTCGTCGGCAGGGTCATCGGCGCGGATATTTACATCAATAAGCCGTTCAATCCCCTATCCCAGGAATCCCCGGGTTTTAACCCGGGGATGAATGGGGGTAGGCTTCGGGGAGGTCGCCGGAATAAGCAGTCAGCCGAATAAACGCTGTGTACCGGCGAAGCATTGGCTTCGCCGGAAAATAGAAGGAGCCGCGGGCTTTAGCCCGAGGGGCTCCACTATCGGGCAGCTGCTGGACGCGGTAAAAAAAGTGCTGTAGAACCGTTTAAACCGGCGGCGTAACGGAGAATATCTTTTTGACCAGGGCCGTGATCTCCGACGGCGTTATCGGTTTCGCCAATACGTACTGGTTGTGTTCCGACACGTCGTTTTCCAGTTCGTCTTTTTTGCTCAGTATCACTCCGCTGACAATGAGGAAAGGGATGTCTTTTGTCGAGGGGATCTCCCGCAGGGCGGTGGCGACCGCGCTTCCTTCTATCCCGGGCATTATCATATCCAGGATAATGAGGTCCGGCAGGTGTTCCTGGGCCAGATTGATGGCTTCAATACCGTTGTTGGCATAGATAACATCGTAATCCTGCCTTAGCAGTATCTGTCCCAGATAAGCGAGCGATTCAACTTCGTCGTCGACGATCAGAATCTTCTTCTTTTCCCTCGGTGTGGGTGTAATTTTAGCCTCCTTTGTTGGAAATGCGTTTTTTCGTGCCGAAAAAAAGCTTCTTATTGTATTCTATAGACCGGAAGGCCGTTCTTCAAACGATCAATCACCTCGTCCGGAAATCCCCCGGCCAAAGCGTAACTAATTTGCGGCGTCCTTCTCCGTGATGTGCTTCCTTATGATCTCGTGCATTTTCCCCAGATCTATGGGTTTGGTGACGTAATCGCTTACGCCCAGCGCCTGCGCTTCGTCTTTGATGGAAGCATCCTCTCTTCCGCTGATCATTATGGCTTTTATGCCGGCGTCGAGCTCTTTCATTCTCCGCAGGAGCTCAAGGCCGTTCATATCGGACATCTTGAAATCAAGAAATACCCATTCCGGCTTGCAGCGGCTGAATACGGTCAGGGCTTCCTGTCCGCAGTTGGCCTTTTCCACATTCAGGCCGAGGCGCCTGAGAAAACTGCCGAACAGGTCGGCGGCCTCGGCTTCGTCGTCAACTATGAGGACGTTCATCGTTCTCTCCTTGTCTTGCCGCCGCCGGCCTCGGGAGTTCTATCGTGAAAGAAGTCCCCTGCATATAGGTCGAGGTGAACCCGATCCGGCCTTTATGGATCTCTTCGATTATCCTTTTCACTACATATACCCCTATGCCGGAGCCGGATTTATAGGAAGTTTTCGTGGTGAAGAAAGGGGCGAATATTTTATGTTTGTCTTCTTCCTTTATCCCGGCGCCGTTGTCGGACACACTTATTATATGGAATTCCCTGGTATGTGTCAAACGCACTCTTATCTCGGGCGTGAATGACGACGGACCTTTACGGTCGTAATGGGCCTTTTTCTCCTGGATGGCTTCATAGGCGTTGTCCAGGAGGTTGTAGATAACCTCCGTCAATTGCGCCTTGTACGCGTAAATGTCCTCTCCGGCCTCGATCTCCAGGGTGATGGGCAGGGAACCGGATTCGTGTTTAAGCATCAAAAGGCGGGAGGCCAGGTCCACCGTCTCCCGGAAGGAGAAACTGCTTAAACGGTTCTCCTTGTTCCCGGCTTTGGCGAAGTCAAGGATCCCTTTGATGATGCCGTCGGTCCGCTTGACATTGTCTATGATCGAGGAGGATATCCCGTCCAGGTATTTGAACGATTCATTCAGTTCCGGGGAGTTGTCGAGCAGGGCGGCGTGCTTGACGGCGAAGCCTTGTATCTCGAGTTTCAATTCCCCGGCGGCCAGGGAGAACAGGTTGAGCCTGTTCTTTATCTGGTGGGCGATACCGTCGGCCATCCCTCCTATGGAAGCCAGTTTCTCGGCGGCGAACATCCGTTGCTGCATATTTTGAGATTCTTCGAAGAACACGCAGTTCTCTATGGCCAGGGCGGCCTGGCGGGAGAGTATTCTGAAGACATTGATGTCCTCGCCGGTGTACGGCTGGTTGTTGATCTTCTCCCCCAGGAACACAAACCCGATGAGTTCATTGCCTATGGACACGGGGATAATGGCTTTTGCCTGGGAGATTATGCCGGAAGAATTCATCACCTCCGGTGGCGCCTCTTCAGGGAAAGAGCTCTCCAGTTTTTTCTTGAGATACACGATGAAAGGGTCTCCGGCGTTGAAGCTTTTCACGCATTTTCCGACGTTCTGCTCCCCGCGTATGGATTTTAGATTGTATGAGTCGTCCGTCTTGTCTTTGATGAAGATCGCGGCGAAATTGATCCTTATCGCGCTTTTCAGGATATAGACGATGAGCTTCGACAGTTTGTCCAGATTGTGTTCGGTGACCATGCCTATGGCCGTCTGAAGCAGTATTTTCTGGTAACGGTGCTGCTGCGCGAGGATCACCGATTCCGCTTTTACCTGGAGAAAACGGTAGATCAACGGCCCGATCGTCGCAAAAACGACCGCGAAACTGGTCGAAAGCAGCCCTGACTTGGTGTATTTGAGTATGATGAACGGTATGCCCAGGACAACGGTGTATACCGCCAGGAATATCCCGGCGCGGGTGAAAACTATCTTTATGTCCATCAGCCGGTATCTTAAGATAGCATAGGCCATGATCGCCGGATAAAGAGGAACGGAGAAATTGAGGAAGGGATAAAGATCGATACCAAAGGGTATCAAGAAAGTTGCGCCGCCCCCGATGAACGCTATCGCGATGCCAAGGAAAAAATATTTAATTTGATTTCTTGTTTGTCCGGTAGATTTCTTGAAGGCCTGATATAGTTTGTAATGGCCATAGAAAATGATACTGATCCATGATGCTACGAAGAAAGAGAACAAAGGAGTAGCTGGGCGTACGATATAGACTGAGGAGAACATGAAGGTAAGTGTATCCGGTCCATAAAATAAATCGGCCCAAGGGGTCCATTCCAGAATAAAGAAAAACAGGCCCCACAAATAGAACAGGTTTAAATATAACTTTTTCTTTAGTCCAAGCCAAGCATGTATGAAATGATAGAAAATAACGGGGACAAAGATTATCCCCAAATAAGTCATACGCCACCATAAGAGGGCCAGTTCTTTCTTTTCCTGCGGGATCATCCCGATCTTGAAGGCGGCCAATCCCCATAGAGAAACGGCTATAGAGAAAGACATCCAAATCCGGTTGGCTTTATTCTGCGGGTTCTTAAGAAAGACAAAAAACCCGAAGAATAAAGTGGAAATTATAACCAGTAGACCGGAAAACGAGAATGGGCTCATGACGTTTGCGGGTTAGTGATCAATTTCTTAGAGAGCCATTTACTTAAAGCTATGATTGTCAGGATAGGCGGCAGTCCCGGTGCCGAGGGAAACACGCTGTTGTCGCAGACGAAGAGATTTTTCATCTCCGTCTCCAGGTTTTTATCCACCACTTCCCCTATGGCGGCCGTCCCCCCGGGGTGCGGTCCGCGTATCGGCCGGATAGTAAAGATGGATTTTGGAGCGGCACCCGCTTTTATCAATATTTCTTTTACTATTTGATTACCTTCCTTGAATTTCTTCTTATCAGTTGAAGTTATGGGCTTCTCAATTGAACCATTGATATTGACTCTGCCTGTGGATTCGTCCGCTATTTTGACCATCATCCCCAATGCTCTATGCCTGGGAAACCGCATAGTTAGATTCCTTAATCCGGTATAAAGAAAGAATTGTACCGGAGGGTCTATCACCGGGAATAAAACAAATCTTCCCGGCTTTAAGATATAACAGGGAGCGTTTACTCCGTTTACTTGGTTCAGATTCCCGGTAATTCCATAGGTTGTCATCCAGGGGTCACAGAACATTTTTCTCCCGGCGTTTAATATGCCGGATCTTTGCAGGATTATCGGGGTTTGGATGCCGCCGGCCGCCAGGATGACCGTAGTTGCCAGTATCCTGACCTGACCGGCAGGCCCTGCGGTCTCTATACCCTTGACCCTGCCGTTGGCCGAGAGCACTTTCACCGCTTTGGTCCCGGTCATAAGTAAAGCCCCGTTCTTTACCGCCTGGTCGACGTATCTTACCGCCGACCATTTGGCGTTATATTTACATCCCATTACACAATATCCGCAGACCCTGCATTTATCCGGGTCGATGAATTTGGGGATACGTTTAGGGCCCAGACCTAAAGATTCCGCACTTCTAATGAGTTTCATGACACCTGGAGATATGCATTTGTCGGGCAGGGGGGCGGCTTTGATCTCCCGTTCCGCTTCAAGGAAATCCTTCTCAAGGTCTATCCCGAGGTCAAAGAGTTCTTTTTGCTGGCATCTGAGCGCGTTCCCGGAGGCGACGACGGATGTCCCGCCGACCATGCTGGTACCGTAAAGCACAGTGCCTTCTTTCGACCTTAGAAAAGTATGCTTTTCGTAGAATCTCAGGCCGTCTCTCATTCTCCCGAGCCTGATCTCCCGGTTGCCTTTTTCGACCAGGACGACCTTTTTTCCGGCCGCGGAGAATTCTTTGGCTAAAGTCGCTCCCGCCGGCCCTGACCCGACGATCGCGACCTCTGTTTCCACTGTCTTTATCATCGTTCTTGTCTCCTTTTATACATGCGC
>CAZAVF010000031.1:0-13580 GCA_964488935.1 uncultured Planctomycetales bacterium
CACGCCCACGATCGGGACGCGGAAATGATGCCTGATCACCGGCAGCGCGAGACTGGAAACGGTGTTGCAGGCGACGCAGATGAGCTTGACGTTCTGCTTCAGGAGGAAGAGAGTGTTCTCTATGGAGAACCGGATCACCGTCTCCTGCGATTTGATACCGTAAGGCACGCGCGCGATGTCGCCGAAATAAACTATGTCCTCGGACGGCAGCTGCCGCGAGAGCTCTTTCACCACCGTCAGACCGCCCACCCCGGAATCAAAAACACCTATGGACCTCTTCATCTGCCGCATTCCTTTCAATGAGACTCCCCGGAAGAAAACCCCTGGCTTTTCCATTACTTGGGCGAAATCCCTCCGAAGCAGTCCCCATCCTTTTTCTATGCAGCGGGACATCCCCGCTCATCCTGCACAGAGGAACCCATCCGGCTAAAGCCCTACGGTTCTGCGCAGGAGGATCAATTCAAAATACAATACCCGGCTCACTCCGAGCAGGCCATTGTCTCGACCGTGTAACTCTCCAGCCCGCGCGCGATGCACTCGGCCAGCCGCTGGCGGTAACGCGAAATCCTCAACTGCTTCTCCTCTGAAAGATTGGAGACGAAACCCGCTTCTATAAGCACCGCCGGCATGTTAGCCCCGCGCAGCACGTGGAAACGGGCGTTCTTGACGCCGAGTATCTTCATTTTCATCTCGCAGCCGATCCTGTCGCAGATATGCCCGGCCAGAACGGAAGATTCGGCGCGGCTGTAAGTATAGAACATATCCCAGAGTATACGCTTGGCCTCGTAAGGGATATCCTGTTCCTCGCCTTCCGGCAGACGCAGCGAATACTCCCCTGCCGCTGCCCCGGCGCGTTTGTAATCGTTCACCTGCGGCGAGACGTAATAAACCTCGAATCCGTTCAGGCTGCGCTGGCGGCTGGCGTTTATATGGATGCTCAGGAAAAGGTCCGCCCCGGAGGCGTTGGCGATCTCCACGCGCCGTTCCAGCGGGATGAAGACGTCGGTGGAACGCGTCATCACCACCTCCACTCCGGAGCCGCGCAGTATGGAGGCCAGGCGTTTGGCGACATCCAGGGTCACCGTCTTTTCCTTCAGGCCGTTGCGTCCTATTGCCCCCGGGTCATACCCTCCGTGCCCCGGGTCTATGACGACCTTCCTTATGCCGTGAAAGACCGGCTTCTTCTCCGTTACGGCCTGACCGGCCGTGCCGAAAAGCGCCGTCAGCTGCTCCACGCAGCAGGAGGCGATCACCGGTGAACCGCGGTGCGCCTGCAAAGCGCGCGAAAGATGCCGCAGTTCGCCGTCGTAAAGCATGGCATCGTCGCCGGTGCGCAGGACTACCTCATGTTTACCGTTGAAAAGGCGGGCCTTACCGGAAAAAGCGTCGTATTCGGTCCTGACTCCGGCCGGGGCGCAGACCGAGACCAGGGACACGTAGTCGACTCCAGAAATACGGCATACGGATCTGCCTTGAGGGGAAACCGTGGCGCAGCCGGAGATGATAAGCGCCGATAACGCCGAACAGGCGGCATAGAAAACCGCCTTGCGGAAACGGACCGGGCAATATGTACCTGTTTTATATAAAGGCATCTGGAAAAGGCCTGTTCCCGCGCAAAATATCATGACGGGCAAAAAAGATGGTGGAGGTGGCGGGAATCGAACCCGCGTCCTTAAGTAATCCGGTAGAAACCGCTACATGCTTAGTTTATCTTTTAAACTTCAGTCCAGCCGTCCGGATAAACACGACCGGAAGGACCGTAGCTCCCTGATCTCGTCCGGTTTTCGGGAGCAAAAAAACCGGGCCAGCCTACTAAGGCTCTCTTACAGGCCGTAGGCGGAACCCGCAGAGAGGCTTAGCTAATTAATTAGCTAAGACTGGGGCCATTCCCATAGTTCCCGCGAAAGGAACTACCGGAACGGTGTTAAACGCATTGATTCTGTTGTTAGCGTTTGTAGTTTGCAAGGTTTGTTTTACGCGGCCAACCCTGCTTCCGCGGCATGCTGTCTTTACCCGACTGCCCTAAGTCGAACCCTTTCACCCCCTTCTATATATTATATCATAATGGAGCCCTTGGGGTAAAGCCCGTGGCCCCTGTATTTTTTGCTTCGCCGGCACGAGGCGTATATCCCCGCAGACGGGATCACCGGCTTTAACGCCGCCTGCTCTTTAGAACGCGTTTCAATTCCCTGTCGGTCTCGCGTTTCTTGATATCATCCCTGCGGTCGTGCAGTTTCTTGCCTTTGCAAAGGGCCAGCTCAAGTTTTACGAAACCGCGCGCGTTAAAATAAGCCCTGGTCGGGACAATAGCCAGCGCGCGCCTGCTGGTCTTGTCGGCCCAGGCAAGCAGCTGGCGTTTATGCACCAGGAGCCGCCTCTGCCTGACGGAGTCTACGTTAAGGTAACTCGCTTCGGCGTAAGGACTTATGTGCAGATTATACAGTATCAGCTGCCCGCCGTCGATACGCGCGAAACTGTCGTTAATGTTGACCCTGCCCATTCTCAGGGACTTGACCTCGCTGCCTTTCAGCTCTATGCCTGCTTCCAGCTTCTCGAGTATCTCGTAGTCCCGGTAGGCCTTATGGTTCTTGGCGATATTTTCACTCATTTTATCATGTAGAAAGTGAAATACAAACTTAATATTACCGGTATGGTCAGGAGGCTCGCCAGATGCCCGAAGAATATGCCCCGGCTGATAAGCAGGTCGCGGCTGTTGCCGGTCATCACGATCACCGAAAGCGAGGTCGCCGGAGGCATCGCCAGCTGCATCACCAGCAGCAGCCCGGCCAGATACGGCATCTTGAACAATCCCACCAGCGCCAGCCCGGCCAGCGGCAGCAGGAGCAATTTCAACACACAAAGCAGGACGACCTGCCAGGAACCGGTGCCGTCGGCCGGCTTTATGCGCGCCAGCCCGCCGCCCACCACGAACAGCGCCAGCGGCAGGGTGCAGTCCCCCGTCATCTTCAAGGGGTTCATCAGGAAATCCGGCAGGAACCGGTCAATCCCGAAGCCCGCGACAACCAGCCCGGCAAGCGTGGCTACCACCGGGGCGCTGAACAGGCTCGCCGGCGAGAACTTCTTCTCCTTAGAGTGGGAGAGCATATAAACACCGAACGACCAGATCAACAGGTTGAAACCCATCAGGAAGAGGAACGTGTAAATGAACATCGGCCCGGCCTGTTCCCGCGGCAGCATCGCCGCTATCAGGGCCAGCGGCAGATAGCCGGAATTCTGGAAGGCGGCCAGGCTGATGAACTCCGTCATCCGCCTGCCCTTGCCGATCAAAGGCAGAAAGGCCAGCGCCGCCAGGGCCCCGGCGGCGGTCACTCCCAGGCTCATCAGCGGGAATATCCACCAGTCCGGATAAAGGCTGAACTTGAACTCCCTGCTGATCTGCACGAAGATCATCAACGGCAGGGTCACGTCCATGCTCAAACGGCCCAGGGTCAGAAGACAGGAATCCCCCAGCACGTTCCTGCGCACGAGGAAATAGCCGATGCCTCCCAACAGGAATATCTGGGCCATGGCCAGGCCGGTCATCTTAAACGACTCCAGCAGCATATTTTAAAACTCCGTCGGCAGCGAAAAATCCGCCAATAATGGCGGTCCTCTTCGAGGGGAAATATTATAACAACAAAAAAAGGGTTGGACAATGATTATTGACAAACCCGAAAGGCTGGAATATACTACTGACCTACGCATGAATAATTGAACCTTTGGCCGCGGCGATTTTGGAGCGAGACAAGAAGCGAGGACGCTGGCGTAGTCGAAGCACTACGCCAAGGACAAGCGACGCAGTCGTAGCCCAAAAGCGACCGGCCCCTTTGGGGAAGCCGGAATTCCGGCTATCTGCGGCGTTACTTCTCTCCGGCGTACCATAACGGGTACGCCGTCGTTGTAACGCTTCGCATCCGGCCTAAATTACGGCTTCCAAAGATTCTATTATTTATACGCAGGTCAGTAATGCGGAAGTGGTGGAATGGCAGACACGCAGGTCTCAGAAGCCTGTGCCGCGAGGTATGAGGGTTCAACTCCCTCCTTCCGCACCATCTTTACTCCTATCCCCCGGCATCTGTGCGCTGTTTTTTAAAGGACCTATTTAACAGCGCACTATTGCCCCGCGCCGAACTGTTCTTTTACTTTAGGACGGGTCAGGAAAAAAGAAACTATTCCCAGCATAAACCAGGCGGCGATAAAACGGTATATTTCTTGGGCGAGGCTTAGCTCCGCGGCCTCGGGTATTCTACGCTCGATGGCGGAGTGCAGAAGCATTACCGATAATAATTGCACAACGAAAATGACGGCGACAAGCGCGATCGCCGCAAGGCGGGCGCGATTGTCCAGTCTGAACAGCCCCGCGCCGATGACTATGGCTGCCAGGGAAACGGCAAATCCATATATACCGGCGTGTCCGCCGCTGAATAATCCGAGTATCCCGCGCAGCACCAGCCAACAGGCGGTGATCGTTACCCCCAAGGACCTTTTCTTATCCATCCTGCCTCCTTAAAGTTGGCACTACGTTGGGACCTGGTCCGCCTAACCCATTGCTGTTACGGAAGGTTCCGTCAGAAGTGTCCCCGTAAAAAGTCGTAAATGAATACTCCCCGGACTAATCCTTCGACAAGCTTCAGTAATGAGCCTGTAGAACTGACTGATACAGTGAGCCTATCGAACTGACTGGTACAGTGAGCCTGTCGAACTGACCGCCACAGTGAGCTTGTCGAACTGCTCAGGACAGGCGTCCGGGGTTTCTTTCATGAATAACCCTGCGTCGTAGAAACCCGGGGAAATTCTTTCGTTTTTTCCGGCACTTTGCAGGGTAATCTTCGCTACATTAATCTTCGCACGAGCGAATACCTGGCCTTCCGATTGGCCAGGGTATAAGCACACAGGTGCAATACTTGGCTTTCCAATAGGCTAAGGTGCGGCCGGCTTTAAAGCCGGGGATTTCTGCAGCTTGATTAAAACTTCTCCCAGTGGATCACCTCGTTCAGGGACCGTTTGGCCGCGCGGGTTGAATTATCTTCCCGCGGAGGGTATCCCAAGGCGACCAGACTGACCAGTTTGTATTGCGCCGGCACCCCCAGCAAGGCCGATACCTGCGGAACGTAGGGTTTCTTGTCACCCGCGACCCAGCAGGAGCCGATGCCGAGCATAGAGGCGGCGAGCAGTATATTCTGCGTGGCGGCGCAGCCGTCCTCCAGGTAATATTTAGTGTCGCTGCAGAAGACCGCTATGCAGGCCTTGGCCTGCGCCAGGAATTTGCCGTTATCGGCGAGAGCTGCCAGGCTTTCAAGCGTCCCGGGCTCGCTGACCGTCACGAATTCCCAGGGCTGGACGTTGCGGGCGGTGGCGGCGAACCTGGCGCAATCAACTATATTCTCCAGGTCCTCTTTCTTCACCGCTTTGTCCTGGTACGCCCGGACGCTCTTCCTCGCTTTCAACATCTCAAGATTTTCCATAGTCAAGCCTCCTTATGATGGTCAAACCGGATCAATCCGACGTATAAACCCGCTGCATTTTACGCACGACATCCTTTTTCAAAGAATGAACGCGGTCGAAGAGCTCCGTCTTGAAACTCCCCGGCCCTTTGCAGCCGCGCGCCGCCAGCTCCGCGGCGATCTCGAAGCAGACAAGCCCGCAGGCCGCCGCGGCGGCATAGTCTCTTTCCACGGCCGCGAAAGCGCCGATCACCGAGGCCGCCATACATCCGGTGCCGACGACGTCAGACATCAAAGGATGCCCGTTCCTGATCACATAAGTTCTCTTCCCGTCGGTGACGACATCCTCCGCCCCGGTGGCGACCACCGCGCAATCCTTATCTTTCGCGAGCTTGCCGGCCGTCACGATGATATCCGCCGCGGGTCCGGACAAAGTGGAATCGACGCCTTTGGTGACGCAGGCGCCGCCGGCCATACGGCAGATCTCGGAGGCATTGCCCTTGATGATATCTATCCTGAAATCCTCAACCAATTCCAGACAACTGTCGTCCCTGAACCGGGTGGCCCCCGCCCCGCAGCAGTCGAGCACCACCGGGATGCCCTTTTTATTGGCGGCGCCGCAGGCTTTCTTCATCGCCTCCAGAACATCTACGGTGAGGGTGCCGATGTTCAGCACCAGCGCGGAAGCTATCCCGGCCATATCTGCCGCCTCCTGCGCGGCGTGCGCCATCACCGGGGAGGCGCCGAATGATTTCACGATCTGCGCGCAGTCGTAAACGGTCACCCAGTTGGTCAGATGATGCACCACCG
Source organism: uncultured Planctomycetales bacterium (assembly GCA_964488935.1). Taxonomy (GTDB): domain Bacteria; phylum Omnitrophota; class Gorgyraeia; order Gygaellales; family Profunditerraquicolaceae; genus Undivivens. The sequence continues at coordinate 6,255 of CAZAVF010000031.1, forward strand.
GAGCCTCTTTCCGCACTCTATCCAGCAAAACACCTGAGTCCAGCATGATTTTACGCATAACTACTATTCTCCCTCTCTCACCATTTCACCTCGCACCCCGCCTCTATCCAGCGCCCGGGACGCGGCACGCCCTCTATATCCTGATACTCGCTGTTGAAGAGGTTCGAGACCGAACAGAACAACGAAGCCCGGGCATTGAGACGGCGGCGCAGTATCATATCGAAAATGATCCAGGGGTCCCTGGACGGCTTCTTGGTATATTTTACGGCAAAAGTCTGCGTGCCGAAAGGCAAAAGAAGATCGACAACGGCATTGGAAAGATGCCTGGTATAACCCGGCCCGTATTTGTAGATGATGCCCGGTTCCCGGTCAACGCGCAGCGTATAAGCGTAATTCCAGGAAAAAGAACATATCTTCGAAAGCTCGGCCTGAAATCTCCCCTCCAGGCCGGCGGTATTCAGCCGGGAGAGATTCTCCGCCCGCCAGACCGCCTGGGATGAATTCCATTTTATCCAATCGATGTTGTCTTTTTCCCTGCGGTAGAAAACGCCGCCCTGCCAGCTCAAGCCGGGAACCTCTCTCCGCAAAGCCGCTTCATAGGTGAGAGAACGCGGGGATTTGAGGTCCTCGCTGCCGGAGGTGGTGGGGTCGAGATAATACAATTCCGTGAAACTCGGCAGCCTCCCGTCGGCGGAAACGGACCCTTTCAAAGAATACGGCCCGTAGAGGGCGCAGGAGACATCGACTCCCGCGGAAAGGATATCATCTCCCCTGTCCGGCGAATCGACCCGCGCCTTGGCCGACGCCGAGAGCCTCCCGGACTGCGCGGATTGAGCCGACACCCATACCGCCGGGATCTCCCTGTTATGATCACCGAGGGTCTGCGAGACTATGCGCTCGGAAGCGTATTCCGCCCCCGAACGGAATTTTTCGCCGTTCTCCCCTCCCAGGCTGAATTCCATCCCCGGACGCAGCACGTCGGTACGATGATGGTTGAGATACGAGCTGCGCAGTTTGGTGCGGTCAAGCTGGAAGGTATCGTAATGCCGGCGCCAGAGAAATGACGGTTTCAAAGTCATGTTCTCTTTCTCAACGGAAAAAGAGATGTCGGCAAGGTGGGTGCGCGTGCGCTCGTCGGAAAGATACCCTTTGCCCGGGGTGTAAAAATCATAGGCCCCGAAATATTTGTCCTGGTATCCCCAGTCCGCCTTGAACGCGGTGTTGTCTCCGCGCAAAAGCCCGGAAAAGGTGACGATCCCGTTCTCGAAAGCGGTGTCCTCGCGGAAGCCGGAAGACCGCCGTCTCAAAACGGAAACGCGCACGCCCGACTCCCCGTTGCCGTGGGTAAAACTCAACAACCCGGACGACAGGGAATGGCTGCCGAAGGAACCGGAAAGCATATTCTCATTCTCCAGCGGCAGGCGGCGTGAGAAAGCCAGCCCGCCGGAGACCGCGCCGCCGGCGGGCTCTCCTGCCGGGCCGCGCAGGTCGACGCGCTCGATGTCGGCGGAAGTAAGCGGGATGTCACAGGTATAGTGCCCGGTCTGTGGATCGTTGATACGCTTACCGTCCACGCTGACCGCCAGCGACTCGAATCCCCCGCCGCGCAGAGAAAGATCTGCCTGGCCGTCTCCGCCTGAACCTTTAAAATCACCCTCAAGAGGCAGCAAACCGGTCAGCCCCAGGGCGGACTGCACCGGCGCGTAAGACGATATTGAGCCCCTGTCCAGGCTGTAGATAGCGGTGCCGCTCTTACGCACCACTATAACGTCCGCCTCCTCTTCCTCCCCGGCAAAACCGGGAGCGGAAAGGAATAAATGACACGCCGATAATAGAATCGTTACGTAAAAAGGCCTTCTATTCATATGATATTTTCTTACTCTACCCCCGCCAGACGCGATACTCTTGGGGACACTTCTGACGTAACCTTCCGTGGCTGCAACGGGTTAGGCGGACCAGGTCCCGTTTTGGGACGCGGCATTATTCTTGCCCGCTTCTTCCGGTATTTTATCCCAGTCTCAGACTCCAGTCCACCAGGGTCCTGACCAGGAATGATTTCAGGAAGACGATGATCAGGAATGCTATAAGGGGGGAGATGTCTATGCCGAAACGCAGCCCGGCGGGCAGGAACCTGCGTATGGGTTCGAGCACCGGTTCGGTGCTTTTGACGAGGAACTGCACCAGGGGATTGAACGGATCGGGGCTGACCCAGCTGATCACGGCCCTGATCAATATGAGCCAGTAGTAAACGGTCAAAAGGATGTCCACGACGCGGGCGGCCGCGGCGAGAAAGTTTGCCAGTGCGAACATAAGGTTACCTCCCGTTGTTGTCTTTCCACTCCCTGCTGGCGCGCGAGTAGGCTTCGAAAGCCGGCTTCTCGCTGAAATCCCAACGCAGCAGTCCCAGATAATCCGTCCCGTTCTTCCAATGGCGGTTGCAATCGCGCAGAAAGGCCCAGAATACTTTCTCCACCCCGTCGGATTTTGTCAGTTCGGCGTAAACGGAAGCGAGCCATTCCGCCTGCTCTTTTTCGTCGGGGTTCTTCCCCAGCCACCAGCCTTTTACTGATAGGTCGGCGGCGCCCGGGCAGCCGGTCTCGGTTATCCATATCTTCTTGTCTTTGTCTCCGTTGCGCGTCATGACCTTGCGCACCAGGCGCGGGAACGCCCTGATCCTGCTCAAGGCGCCTTCGCTCAAGGGTGACTCGAAGATATGCACGTTGAGTATGTCGAAATACGGCGCGGCCCCGTTGTCGTAGAGCACGTTGACGCTGGAAAGTCCGTTGGCCAGCCCGCCGTTGAGCACCATGCATCCGGGATCGGCCTTCTTGAGCGCTTTATAAGAGAGTTCCAGCAGGCGGCAGTATTCTTTCATCCTGTCCTGCGGCTGCCAGTAAACCGCGGAGTCCGGCTCGTTCCATATCTCCCAGTATTTAACTTTCCCCTTGTAACGGGCGGCGACCCCGGCGGCATAAGCGGCGAAAAGAGCGAAATCCTTGGGCGGGCAGTTCCATTTCCCGCATGCCGAGGCCCAGTCTGCGCTGTAGTCCAGTATTCCCAGGATGGCGATCCCCCGGGAGGAAAGCGCCTCCACTATCCTGTCGTATTTGGCGAAATCATGCTTCCCCGGGGACGGTTCTATGTCCTGCCAGAGGAAATCAACCCGCACGATGCCCGCCCCGCAGCGCAGGACGGCGTCGGCGGCCTTATCCAGCTCCGCCTGCGTGTGGTATTTATTTGCGTTCCAGGAATGGTCCCAATGCAGGAATTCCAGCACGCCGAAAGGATTGTCCTGCGCAAAAGCCGCACCGGCCATAGTCATAAATAGTACCCCCTGGAATATTATCAGTTTACTAAGGCGCATCCTGTCCCGCCGGAAGCTGTTCTATGTTGATGTAATCGGTGAAATCCATTTTCTCGCCGAGCTCATGCTTGACCACCCTGATCCTGTCCGGTATGTAGGGGTGTGTCTTGTAATAAGACATCCTCCTGGGCGGTTTGCGTTTTTCGTCCTTCCAGAGCCTCTCCAGGAACGAGATCATCGCCCCGGGATCGTATCCTGCCGCCTTCATATAGCGGGCGGCGAGCGCGTCCGCCTGCAATTCGTCCTCGCGGGAATACCCCAGCATAAGCTCGGTGAAGGCGGCGTCGGCCGCGGTCCCCACTTTGCCCTGGTCCGGGGTCTGCGCCAGCAGTATGCGCAGCAGCGAATAGCCGGTCATACCCTGCATCTTCTTTATGCTGTGCCGGCAGACGATATGTCCCACCTCATGCGCCAGGACCCCCGCAACTTCGTCGTCCCCCGACGCCTTGTCCAGCACGCCTTTATTCACGTAGACGAAACCTCCCGGCAGCGAGACGGCGTTTATCTCCTCGTTATCCAGCACCTTGAAAGTGTATTTTATCTCCCTGCGCCCGCATACCGCGGCGACACGCGAGCCTATGCGCCTGGCCCTTTCCTGCAGCAAAGGGTCCCCGGCAAGTTTATACTCTTTCTCCACCGCCCTGGCGACCGCCTCCCCGGCGCGCACTTCCCTCTCGGTGCTGTAGTAATAGGACTCCATCCTGCCTGTGGAGGCGTTGTATTCGGTGGTGCATCCCGAGAGAAAAAGAACAAACGGCAGGAGGACCAGCAGGCTTATTCTCATTTCCCTGAGCATGCGGTATAAAAGACGGACCGGCAGTCCGACCACGTTGTAAAAACAGCCGTCTATCTTCCTGATGAAAAAAGCCCCTCTGCCCTGGATGTCGAAACTTCCGGCTTTACCCAGGGCCGCTCCGCCGGCGACGTAAGAGCGTATCTCCGCTCCGGAGAGCCTGTCCATATGCACGGTCGTCCTCTCGCAGGCGGTCTTTATCCGCAGTCTTCCGGAGCCGTCCTTGCGCGCTACGGCCAGACCGGTGTAAACGTGCTGGACGGAACCGGAGAGTTCTTTGAGCATCGAGGCCGCTTCCCGGCGGCAGCGCGGTTTTCCGTATATCCTGCCGTTATGCCCGGAGAGGGTATCCGCGGCGATCACCACACCCTCCCGGATCCTTCCCGCCGCAGCGAGCGCTTTCAGGCGCGCGTTGCGCTTGACCAGCGCCGGGAACGACTTCACTTTATCGCCGTTGACCCCGTGTTCCGGGATGTCCACCGGCAGTGTCCTGAAAACCAATCCCAGTTCCGAAAGTATCTTACCGCGCGCCTGGGACGCGGAGGCCAGGTACAACACGGGTTTTCCGCGGTTCTTCATCAAGCCTCCCCCCCGCGGCTGGAAGCGGCGCTTTCCCCGGCGAGGTAACCGGTGGAAAAAGCCGCCTGAAGATTGAAACCGCCGGTGTCGGCGTCGAGGTCGACGACCTCTCCGGCGAAATAAAGCCCCCTGACCAGCCTGGATTCCATGGTGCGCGGATTTATCTCTTTCAGGGAAACGCCGCCGCAGGTCACCATCGCCTCGTCCAGAGAAGCCCCTTTTATGCCGAACGGGAAGTTCTTCATATGCCCGGCGATCCTGCCGCGCTCCGCGGAAGTGAGCTGTCCGGCCTGTTTATGCGGCTCCACACCGCACTCCCGGCAGAACACCGCGGCCAGGCGTTCCGGCATCAGCGCGCGGAGGATCTTTTCTATTGCGCTCTTGGGGGCCGCCCCGAATTCACGCAATAATCTCGCGTCCAGCACGGCGCTATCCAGGCCCGGTTTAAGGTCTATCTCCAGCCGCACCTCCGCCCCGCCGTAAAGCAACCGGGAAACCATGCCGCTTAAAGACAGGACCAGTGCGCCTCCTATGCCGCCGGAATGGAAAACGATCTCCCCCACAGGAGACTCCAGGCGCTTTTTCTTTCCGTTACAGTTGAAAGAAAAAACCGCCTTCACGTTCTTGAGCAGCAGGCCGTCCAGGGAGGGATATTGCCGCTCCGTGCGCAAAGGGGCCAGCGCCGGCAGCAATGGAGTGACCACGTGCCCAAGGGAACGCGCCATTTCGTGCCCGTCGCCGCTGGAGCCGGTAAAGGCGTAAGAAACCCCGCCGCTGGCGAGTATCACTTTCCCGGAGGGAATGCTCCGGGAGCCGTGCAGGACAACCCCGCGCGCGCAGCCTCCGGCGGCATCGATGCCGCGGACGCGGCAATTGAAGACGGTTTCCACTCCGAGTCTCTTCAGCTCGGCGAGCAGGACGCGCAGGACGGCTGACGCCCCGCCGCTGCGCGGGAATATCCTGCCCTGCCGTTCAACGGCCAGTTCCAGGCCGCGTTCGCCGAAAAAAGCGGTGAGTTCCGGATAATATAATTTCTCGAGCGCGTTCCTGAGGAAAGCGCCCCGCCCGGAGAACCTGCGGAAGAATTCTTCGCGGAAGCAGGCATTGGAGAGATTGCAGCGTCCCTTGCCGCTCAAGAGCAGCTTCCTGCCGCAGGAAGGGTTGCGCTCCAGTAGGAGCACGCGCTTTCCCATCTGGCCGGCGCGTATGGCCGCCATCATGCCGGCCGGGCCGGCGCCTATCACGATTATGTCCGCTCCGGAAGCGTTCATTTAAACACGTTCCTCGAATTTTAGACTTCGGGCGGCGTTCCGCCGTTTACAACGGCAAGAGAAAACACCGGTATCTGAAAAGGTCTTTGAAACGCGGGATGGAGAATGATCAAACCCCGAACTCCGATATCTTGAATATGGATTCCAGTCTAAGACCTGCCGCGGCGAGGCTGGTCTCCGCGCTCTCCTGCCTGTCCACGATCACGAAAGCGCGCGAAGCTTTTATCCCCTCTTTGTCCAGCGCGGTCTTGGCCTCTATCAACGCGCCGCCGGTGGTGGCGACGTCGTCCACCAGCACGGCTTCGGCGCCGGGGGCGAGCCGCGGCCCTTCTATCTGTCTCTGCATACCGTGTCCTTTGGAGGCCTTGCGCACGATGAAGGTCTTCACCGGGGTCCCCCGCAAATGGCTCAAACAGGCCACCGCCCCGGCTATCGGGTCCGCCCCCAGAGTGGGCCCGCCCACCGCATCGGGAAAACGGCCTTTAAGCATCTCCAGGAATATGCCGGCGGTGAGAAAAGCCCCTTCCGGGGTGAGCGTTATGATCCTGCCGTCGAGATAATAGCCGCTCTTTTTCCCGGAGGACAGGGTGAAATCACCCTTCTTCAACGCCTCTTCCTGGAGCAGGGCGAACAATCTTTTACGCATATCTTCGAGTGAAAGTTCCATGCACATCACGGGCTCCTTTTGACCGCGCCGGATATCGGCGGCCTGCCTTCCTATTTACGCATTTTGCTGATCTTCGAGGGAAGTATGACGATCTCCACCCGCCGGTTCTGGCGCCTGCCCGCCGCGGTGCCGTTGGAGGCCACCGGCCTGTATTCCCCGTAACCGTTGACGGACAAACGCTGCGGGGAGACCCCGCATTCGTCTATGAAATAATGCAGGACGGAAAGCGACCTGCCGGTGGAAAGCTCCCAGTTGGAACGCCAGCCGGAATGTTTTATAGGCACGTCGTCCGTGTGCCCTTCCACCGCCACCAGGGCGTCCGGGACGTCGTTATTGAGCACGCGCGCCACCTTGCGCAGTATCGGCTTGGCCCCTTCCCTTATCCAGACCTTGCCGGAATCGAAGAAAATCTCGGCCATAAAGGTGATGACCAGGCCGCGCTCGGTCATCTGAAGTCTAGCCTTGTAGTCGTTGAGCTCACTGTTGAGGCTCTCCGCGAGGTCGCGTTTCGCCTTTTCCAGGTCGCTTATCTTTTCGCGCGAGGATTCCATAAGCTCGGCGTTGCGGGCGGAAAGCTCGTCCCTCTCCCGGCTCAGGTCGGCCAGTTTCCGGTTCAGGTCATACACGCGGCTTTGACATTCGTCTGCGGACC
>CAZAVF010000031.1:13680-17136 GCA_964488935.1 uncultured Planctomycetales bacterium
CGAATAGCCATCTTTTCCCCCGCTTCCGTCTCTGCATTTCAAGCGTTTTCCCGGCCGCATTATCAAACGCCCGGTTTAAATAAGCCCCAGGTATTCCTTGCCGTCGGTCAACGGGTTCAATGCCCGTTCCACCTCCACGGTCCCGGCGAGAGCGCGGAGGTCGACCGTCTCTTTGGCGCCCTGCGCGTCCTGCACCTCGACCAGAGGATGAAAAATGTCGTCCGGGTTCTCGTCCCTGACCACGGCCACCCTTCCGTCGCTGAGCTTAAGCAGGGTGCCCACGGGCCAGACCCCCATGATCCTGAAAAAGCTGTCCAGAAGTTCCGGGTCGAAGGAAGTGCCGCGGTCCTTTATCATTATATCGTATATGACGTTGGGCGGATAATCATTTTTGTAGCTGCGCCGCTGGGAGAGCGCGTCGTATACGTCGCAGATCGTTATTATTTTAGACGCCGTATGCGGAGAACGCTGCACCGTAAGCCGCGGATAACCCTTAAGGTCGTATTTCAAATGATGCTCGAAGGCGACCACCGCCGGCAGTACCCCGAGAGAAACCGAATAATCGAGAAGAATCTCCGCCCCGAGCGAGGAATGGCTCCTTATCCGGTCGAATTCCTCATCGGTCAGCTTGCCGGGCTTGGTTATTATCTTACGCGATATGTAGAGTTTTCCCAGGTCGTGGAACAGCCCGGCCATCCCTATTTCGTTGACGTCCTCCTTGGGATAACCGAGTTTCGCCGAGAAATACATACCGAGGATCGCGACGTTCATCAAGTGCACGAACGTCCCGGCGTCGTATCTTTTCACCGTGGCGAGCTTCAGGAATTCCTGGTAACGCCCGGTAAGCATCTCCGTGATGTTGCTCAGCGTCATGCGGATGCTCAGGGCATCGGTCTTTTCCCCAGAGAGCAAAGCGTCTATCGCCGAGGAGAAACGCGAAAGTGAATCCTCGTAGATCTTCAGGGCGGACTCACCGGCCTTATTATCGTTATTATCGCGGCCGCCGGTCCCGAGTTTACCTACGGTTATATTGTGTACCCCTCTCTCCTCGAGATATACCTGCGGCTCCTCCTCTCCCTGTTCATGCGGGCTGGCAAGGAAGACTATGAAACTCTCGAGTTCCCGGAGACTCAGGTCGTGTGAGAAAGATATCCGCTCTATGCTGCGGGAAGTGAGGTACTCTATGACCGGCTGGAGCAGCCTGCTCAAGTCGAAGAATATCTCTTTCTCGAAAGCCAGTTCGTTGCCTACCAGGCCGATGACCAGTTCGTCCCTGAGCAGAAAGAGCTCCTGCAGGTTCTCGTAGACGACGGGAATGGATTCCCGGAACTTGACGTGCCCGGTGCCGTAAAGTCTCGCCTTCTGCAGCGCTATCACCAGTTCCCTGAAGGTCTTCTCGATCTTTTCTATCATCGTAGATAACGCAAGGCGTCCTCCGCCTTGCGGCGCAAAGCAGCGTTCCAGAAGAAAGGCCGTCTGCTCAATGATTCCAAAGAAGGGACGGCGGCCTTAAAAGAAGCCTCCTGCGCCGCGGTTATGTTGGCCATCAGCAAATTGTTCTTCTTTCCCCAGGGACTGGGGACCCCGAAAAGTATGCGCACCGCCTCCGCCTCTTCCCTGTCCTGCCCGGACAGCATCCCCAGCGCTTCCCTCTTGAGGGAAACGTCTTCCTCTTTCTCCAGTACGCGGAGCAGGAACCCGCCGTCGGCAGCGCGGCGTGCGCGCATGGCCTCCAGAATGCGCCTGCGGAGGAAAACGTTGGAAAACCCGTAAATGTCCTGCAATATCCTCTGCGCCGCCGGGACGGCGGTCTCTTCCAGGCAGGAAACCAGCCGGTCGAGGAAACCGATGTCGGCTGATTTCAATCTCAGGCGCTCGTAAAAACCCTCCATTTCCTCAGGGAAAAGCCTTATGAAAAGACTGAGAGAAGATGCGCTCACACGGCCTTCTTCGAAGAACTTCTGCAGGTAGAAATCCGGCCCTTTCCTGCTGCCGGAGACTCTTTCCACCAGCGACGGATCATGGAAATCCTGGCTCCACACCATTTCCTCAATGAAAGAGACCACCAGCCTGTCCAGCAGGTCGAGGATATCCCCCGGCAAGGCCTGCGGCCCGGACCGGCGCGCGTCCATCACGGTTATAAGACTATGCAGATAATCGGTATCGGCGGCATCGACTATCCTGCCCCAGCCTGATTCCATCTGCCTGCCTATCTTCATGGCGCGCCCGGCGTCCCTTTCCTGCATCAACAGGTTCAAAAGCATGTAAAAATAATTTCCTTCCAAGGCGGTCCTGTCCAGCATCTTCTCCCGTCCGAAGGAAGCGTTCTGCAGGAAAAGCATCAGCGAAGTGCGGTAAGTACCGGGGATATCCGGCGCACCTTCTCCGGAAAAAAGCTTCTCGATCCTCCTGCCGATCTTCTCGCCTGAAGAAAGAGGCTCTCTCCTCAGCGCGTCGAGGGTCAGAGTGGCGATGCTGGCGTGATTACGGCCTTCCGCCAGACGGCTGAAGAGATTGAGACTCAGGATATCCAGATCGTCCTTTTTTATCAGCTCGCCGCTCAGGATGGCCGCGAAGTCCTCGTCCGTGCAGTTCCGGAAGAATTTACGCAATTTCGCGATCCGGGCCTGGTCAAATTCCGCGGCGTGCGCGTTGATGGCCGTCTCCGCGATCCCGCTCACGCATTCGCGAAACCCCTCCTTGTCGTTATTCGCCAGGTAATCCAGAAAACGGCTTATGTTGCGGGAGGCCTCTTCATCGTCGAGCAGCTGCGGCATGCCCAGCCGCCTGGCCACTCCCTTGAACTCGCCGACCAGGTGTTTAACCAGGCGGCGCACCGCCTGTTTATCGTCTTTGACCGCCGCTTCGTCGAACAGGAAATGCCAGACCTGGGTGATCTCCTCCCCGCCGCCCTCCAGCAACTCCTGATAATCCAGCTCTTCCGCCACTATGTATTGCAGCGGGTAACGGTTCAAAAGGGAATTGATCCCGCCCTGCCTGGCGATATCTTTGGGGGAAAGAGTGACGGCGGAAAGGAAAAACGCGATCTCTTCGGAGGTGACGCCCTGGAGGAACGAAACGCTCTTGATCTTACGCTGGTGCAGCGAGGCGGCCAGCTCACCGATATAAAGGGTCCCGGCAAATTCCCTGCCGGCGACGATCAGCCTGTCCGGCATCACTCCTATGGTCAGCGTGATCCCGGCGGACAGCATCTCGTTGATCTTTTCATGGAATTCCCCGGCCGACTTCTTGAAAGAAGGGTGGTCAAGCGGGTAAAGCGAGGAAATATTAAGCGCCGCTTTCAAAGCGCGCACAAAATCCTCCAGCCGTCCATCTTCAGGGCCGGAGACGCCGGCCCCGGGTGCCGGCCGCGTATTGTCGTTCTCTTCTGTCGTCATACGATCCCCAGGAACGCCAGCGCGCAGATCGTCTTGGCGTCCGTTATCCCCCCGCGGC
>CAZAVF010000032.1:0-17088 GCA_964488935.1 uncultured Planctomycetales bacterium
CGGAAAGGTCCACGTCGGTCCATCCGGTGAACCTGTTCTCTTTATTCCAAACGCTCTCCCCGTGTCTTATAAGGACTATCTTTTTCATCATATCTCCTTGTGCGCGATGTCATAAAAAAATCCGCTCAACGAGGGATATTTTAACATGCCGTATGAATTATTCAAGGGTTCTTTGCAGTTTGACAAACAAAAGGCCAACTGTTATCATATGTGCTATGTTACGCGGCCTGCTCAAGGGGTTACGGGACATCGTATATCCGCCCGTCTGCCTTTCCTGCCGCGCCTGCCTGAAGAACAGGGGCTCGGTGGACGAAACGGTCTGCGCCGAATGCTGGGGGTCGATACGCATGACAGCGCCTCCTTTCTGCGGTGGATGCGGCAGGCACCTCCCGGCGGGGACCGGGCGCTGTCCGGCCTGCGCCGGCAGGCATTTTCACTACGACCGTTCGTTCGGGGTCTGCCGGTACGACGACACGATAAAAGAACTGCTGCACGCTTTTAAATACGGCGGCAGGGACTACCTGGGACGGACGCTCGGCAGGCTGCTCTCCGATTTTTACAGGGAATATTATTTCCTGTTCTCTTCCGCGGAGATGATAGTTCCGGTCCCCCTCCATCCTTCCAGGCTGAGGGAGAGGGAATTCAACCAGTCGGAAATACTCGGCGAATGCCTCGCTGCGGCATCCGGAAAACCGGTGGCCGGCGGCATGCTCGTAAGAAGGACGCGTACCCTTCCGCAGGCCGGGCTGGAGAAAGAGGACAGGATATCGAACGTGCGCGGGTGCTTCCTGGTCAAGGACGGTATCACGCTGGAGGGAAAACACATACTGCTTGTCGACGACGTGCTTACCACCGGCGCCACCCTCTCGGAAGCGGCTAAAGCGCTCAAGGACGCGGGCGCCGCGGAGGTGACGGCGCTGGCACTGGCAAACTGACGAATATGAAAATACTGCGCGATTATTTCCTCGGTGAATTCATCTCGCCGTTCTTCCTGGCGCTGGGGGTGCTCACCTTCGTGATGCTCCTGGGCAACCTGTTGAAGATCACCGACCTGATCATAAACAAAGGCGTGGACATCCTCAGCGTGATGAAACTTTTCCTGCTGATGGTCCCCTACCTGTTGACCTATACGCTGCCGATCGCGGCGCTGGCCGCCACGCTGATCTCGCTCGGCAGGCTTTCCGGGGACAACGAGATAGTGGCGGTCAAGGCCTGCGGCATACATATGCTGCGGCTCCTTTCCCCCCTGCTTACGCTCGGCATGGTGCTGAGCCTCATACTGGTGATCTTCAACGACCGGGTGATACCTTACGCGCATTACGCCACCAGGAAGACGCTGATGGAGGTGGGGGTAAAGAACCCGGCGGCGGCCCTGGAACCCGGCGTCTTCATCAACGCCTTCGAGAAATACGTGCTCTTCATTTACCACATCGACGGCAACAAGCTTTCCAATATCCGCATCTACGAACCGCAGGAGGAAGGCCCGACGCGCACGATCGTCGCCAAGAAAGGCGAGTTCATCCTCATCCCGGAGAAGAAAACGGTCAAGCTGAAGCTTATGGACGGCACGGCGGACGAGCCGGACCCGGACAATCCTTCCAATTTCTATAAGCTAAATTTCAAGACTTATTTCATGTCCCTCAACCTTTCCAGGCAGGAAAGCGGCGAGATCAACAAGAAGCCGAAGGATATGACGCTGCAGGAACTCTACCAGGAAGCCGGGCGGCTGAAGAAAGACAGGATAGACCCCGCCCCGATAGCCACGGAAATACACAAAAAGATATCCCTGGCGTTTTCCTGCTTTATCTTCATCCTGCTGGGGGCCTCCATCGCGGTGATCACCAGGCGCAGGGAGAAATCCATCAATTTCGGGATAGCCTTCCTGATCGTCGGCCTTTATTATCTGCTCTTCATCGGGGCCGAGGCGCTGAGCCTGCAGGGGCATCTCCCGCCCCCGCTCGTGATGTGGATGCCCAATATAATAATGGGGATAACCGGGGCCCTGCTGGTGAGGAAAGTATGCGCATAATAGACAAATACATACTCGGAAGCGTGGTCGGCGTGTTCCTCCTCTGCCTCGCCACGTTCATGCTTCTCTACGTGGTGGTGGACGCGCTTTCCCACCTGGAGGACATCCTGAAGAACCACGTGCCGCTGGCGGTGCTCGCCGAATACTATTTCTCCTACCTGCCGCTCATTTTCTCGCGCGTCTCCGCCTTTGCCTGCCTGCTGGCCACGATCTATACTTTCGGCAGGTTCACGAAGGACAACGAGATGATAGCCCTGCGCGCCTCCGGCCTGGACATCTACCAGATCACGCGGCCGGTGCTGATATTCGGCGTATTGATCAGCCTGCTGGTGCTGCGCATAAATTCCGAGGTAGTCCCGGTCTGGCTTGCCAGGAACCAGACGACGAAACAGCGGATAGAGAATTCCCCGGACAAGAACGCGAAGAACAAAAAAGAGATCCTGACCAACCTGTCCGTATACGGCATGAGGAACAGGCTTTTCTTCATCAACCGGTTCTATCCGGCGGCAAACACCATGGAGGGGATAAACATACTCGAGCAGGACGAGCACCAGAACGTGACCCGCAAGATAGTGGCGAATAAAGGGGTCTACAAGGACGGTTTCTGGACGTTCTACCAGGTGATCACATACGACTTCTGGCCGAACGGGCAGATCAGGCAGGAGCCCGGTTACGAGGAAGAGGAGACCATGGCCATACCGGAGAAACCCGACGATTTCCTCAACCAGAGGCAGCAGCCGGAATTCATGACCCTCCAGCAGCTTGACGATTATATATGGAAACTCTCGCGCAGCGGGGCCACCGGCATCGTGAGGAACCTGCAGGTGGATTTCTACCAGCGCCTCACGGAACCTTTCGCCTGCGTGCTTATCATACTGCTGGCCGTCCCCTTCTCGCTACAGATGAAAAAACGCGCCAGCGGGCTTTCGGCCATAGGCACGGCGATAATCATGGGCTTTCTTTATTACGTCGCGGGAGCGCTCTCGGTGGCGATGGGAAAAGCCGGGATACTGCCTCCGTTACTCTCCGCTTCTTTGAACCATCTTATTGCCCTCGGTCTGAGCATCTACCTGATCAAGAGACTGCCCTAGATCACTTTATCTCCGGGAACACGATACTTAATTCGGCAACGGTTAAAGTAACGAATCCCGTTAGTGCGCTGTCCAGTAAGTTTTTTAGACAGCGCACTTTCCTGCCACTAAGACATCGGCGGGACTGGAATACCGGCATCGTATCCGCTGAATGTTATTATAACGAATGCGCCGGCTGGGTATTGGGGAAGATGTTGCGGCAACCGCAGTATTTCCTGAGAAAGGACCTTATGTCATCCGTGGACGTGCCGGGGGCGCCGGTAAAAGTCACGCCGGCCGAATACCTCTGCGGGGAGATCATCCTGCTCCAGACCACGTCTCCGGCGGTGCGCAGGACCTCCGCACCGCGTTTATCCAATAAATGCATATCAAGCCGGGAATGCAGCGGCAGAGCCGGGGACGCGCCGTTATCACCGCCGAAAACGAAAGAAAGCCCGCTGGCGCTTATGTCGTGCGTCCTGGCCTCCGCGGACAATCCCCCCGGACCGCAGGAGAACCGCATGCGCATTTCCGCGGGGAACCTGGTGAAAAGCCTCTTCTCCCTCCAGTCCTCTTCCGCGGTGAAAAGAGACGTTTTGTCCCTGTATACCCGGGGGACCCTGCCGCCTATACCGCAGAGTATCTCGTAAGCGATCGTCCCTCCCAGGGCGGCAAGCTCGCGCGCCGTTATTTCTTCCTTCCCCTGCCCGCCGATGAAAACGGCCTCTTCGCCGGTGGAAAGAGCGTCCCTGCCGGCATCGACCATCAACTGGTCCATGCAGATGCGTCCGCTTATCTTATAACGCCTGCCGCCGATAAGCACCGGACCGCAGTTGGACAGGTTGCGCGGATAACCGTCGCCGTAGCCGAGCGGCACGGTTGCCACCACGCACTCGTCCGGCACCCTGTAGGTATGACCGTAACTCACGCCTGACCCGGCGGGCAGACGTTTCACGTAGACCAGCCTGCTTTTCAGGGAAAGCACCGGTTTCAAAGAAAGGTCGTTTTCCCCGGGAAGCGGGGAGACCCCGTAAAGGGCCAGGCCGGGCCTCACCATATTGAAACCGGCGCGCCCTCTGTTGAGTATCGCGGCGCTGTTGGCGGCATGCAGCAGCTGGATACGCACGCCTGAACGCTCAGCCGAGGCGGCAACGCGCAAGAACCTCTCCTCCTGCACGGCGGTCAGATCATTGTTCTCCTCGTCGGCGCAGGGGAAATGCGTGAACAGCCCCTCTATCTCTATATGCTCCAGGAAACCGACCTTCCTTATGAAAACGTCCGCCTCGTTCCAGAGGACGCCGATCCTGCCCATGCCGGTGTCCACCTTGATATGCACCTTTATGCGGCAGTCCCTGCGCCGCGCCTCTTCCTCCAGGGCCAGAGCGGTCTCCCAGTCGCAAAGCGCCGGGATAAGTCCGGCGTCGAAAAATCCCGCCACGCTGTCGCTCAGGACCGCTCCCAGCACAAGCACCGGCAGGGATATCCCCGCCCTGCGCAGCCGGATTCCCTCTTCGATGGATGCGACGCCGAAATAATCCGCTCCGCATTCGGCCAGCTTGCGCGCGCAGGGGATCATCCCATGCCCGTAAGCGTCCGCTTTCACCATCGGCATGATCTTCACCCCGCCGCCGGTTTTCTCCCTTAGCAGACGGAAGTTATGAGCCAGGTTGTCCAGGTTCACCTCGGCCCACGTCGGCCGGCAGAAAGCTATCTTTTCCTTATGAGAATTAGGCATATTCTTATTTAATGTATATAGTATCGCGTAGAGCGGTGTGTCTTGAGTATAAAGCACGGGCCTTAAAGCTCATAATTTAGGCCCGGGTGTTTGTCGGGCTATTCTTTGCTCCCGACTCTATACGTCCATACTCTCTACGTTCTTCTTATCTGGCATTCCTTCGGGTACAGATAAACCGGCTTCAGGCGCAGGGCGTCGGTCACCTTGCCGGCGGCGATCATTTCTTCCGCCAGCGACAACAGATGCCGCGACTGCAGCCTCCAGTAATCCTTATCGAGTATCCGCACCCTTTTGCCCGCGCCTCTCAATGCCTCCTGAAGCAAAGGGACACCGTCACCCAGGATTATACTCCCGTCCTTGATCCTTTTCAATAAATCCCGCGGCGGAAGCAGCATATACGGCGATATCCTGCGCAGCGAATTTTCCTCCCGCCTGTAGACGGAGGCGTAAAGCATGCCGCGCCGGGCGTCGGATACGGCGACCACCCGCCCCCCCTGCCCCGCGGCTTCCTCGCCGAAAGACTCCCGCGTCTCCAGGGCGTTGCGCGCCAGTATGTCCAGGGAGGGGACTCCGGCCACCGGTTTCTTCACGGCCCAGGCCATGCCCTTTACGACGGCGACCCCGGTGCGTATCCCGGTAAAAGAACCGGGACCGAGGCCGCAGGCGAAATAATCTATTTCCCGCATCTTCCATCCTGTGCCGGCAAGCATGCGTTTCACGGTAACAAGACACAACGCCGCGTGTTTCCTTCCCGCGAGAAGGTCGTATTCCATGTCCCTGCCTCCGCCGCTCAGGCCTATACAGAGCATATCGGTAGTGGTATCTATGGCCAGTATCTTCATCTCAGTTTCTCCAATAAGCGCAGATAACGCGCGCCGCGGGGAACGAACTCAAGCGTGCGCCGGTTCCTGCCGCCGTTCTTCTGCCGCCCTATGTTCACCTGCAGGTATTCCGGGCACTCCAGGCAGCCGAGCCTTTCCGGCCATTCCACCACGCAGACCCCGTCCCCCTGCATATATTCCTCCAGCCCCAGCGGCGCGGCCTGCCGCGGCCCGTCGAGCCTGTAAAGATCGAAATGATATAACGGTATCTTTCCGCCGCCGTATTCCCTGATAAGCACGAACGTGGGGCTGACCACCCGCGCGGGATCTATGCCCAGGCCGGAGGCTATACCTTTGGCGAAAACCGTCTTGCCGCTGCCCAGCCCCCCGCGCAGGAAGAGCACGTCTCCGGGGGACAGCGCGCGCGACAACGCCGAGGCTATCGCGCGCGTGCGCCGCGGCGAACCCGAGACCATCTTGACTTTCCTCTTTTTTAAGCTATTCCCCATCGCGTTGCTCTTTCTCCAAACCCGGTGTCTTCCGGCGCACTTACCCGTTCTTTATGCTTAGGTTCAAAAATGTTCATATCCCGTCTTCTTTATCTCTATCGGACGGAGACCCCTGCCCACCAGCCTCATCCCGGAATTCCCCGGGAGAACGAACCCTATCTGACTGAAAACCCGGCCGTTCTTCCCGCGCAGCAAACGCGACGCTTCCCCGAGAGGCATGGTGAAAAGCAGTTCGAAATCCTCCCCCGAGGAAAGCGCGTCTTCGATGCCGGAGGCGTCCGCGGATAACGGCAATCTGTCGGCGTAGACCACCGCGCCGGTGCCGGAAGCGGACATCAAATGGCCGAGGTCCTGCCAGAGACCGTCGGAGATATCTATCATCGAATTGACCCTGAAATTGGCGGTCAGCCAGGAGGCCTCCCGCACGCGGGGAGTGAAACGCAGATGCCGGCCCTTTATCGAACCGCCCAGCCTTCCGCTGACGAATATCACGTCGCCCGCTTGCGCGCCGGACCTGGTCACGAGGCGTTTCCTGTCCGCGAAACCGGCGACCGAGACGTCCAGCACCAGTTTGCCGCAGCGGCTGATATCCCCGCCCGCTATATTGACATTATACTGCCGCGCCAGTCTCTTTATACCGTTGAAGATACCGGTGACCCTCGCGAGCGGACAGGCCGCGGGGATCCCCATGCTGACCAGGGCGTAACGCGGCGTTCCCCCGCAGGCGGCGATGTCGCTCAATGAAACGGCCAGCGCTTTGCGCCCCACCAGTTCCGGACGCTCGCCGGCAAGAAAATCAACCCCCTCCACCAGCATGTCCGCGGTTAGTAAAAGATATTCTTTCCCCGGGAGGCGGATTACGGCGCAGTCGTCGCCCGGGCCTACGGCCACGGAACTGTCCGCTTTCAGTCCTTTGGTCAGTCTGCGTATGAGCCCGAATTCACCCAGCCCGGAGAGCGTGTTCTTTCCGTTCTTCATCTTGCGCCCGCCGTTCTTGCCAGCCCGCGGATCTTCTCCTTGTAAGGAGGCTTGAGCACGCCGCGGTCGGTGATGATCGCCGTTATCAAACCCGCCGGGGTGACGTCAAACGCCGGATTGTAGACCTTTATACCCGGCGGCGCCACAGGGGAACGGAAAAACATGCCGGTCACCTCGAAAGGGTCGCGCTCCTCGATCGGTATCCCCGCGCCGGAAGGCAGGGAGAAATCGAAGGTGGAGACCGGGGCCGCTATATAAAAAGGGATGCGATGATAACGCGCCAGGACCGCCAGAGAGTAAGTGCCGATCTTGTTCGCCGAATCTCCGTTTAAGGCGATCCTGTCGGCCCCGGCGATCACCCGGTCTATCTTCCCCTGCGCCATCAACGCGGCGGCCATATTGTCGCAGATAAGCGTGACGTCCACCCCGTTATTGCGCAGTTCGTAACAGGTAAGGCGCGCGCCCTGCAATAAGGGCCTGGTCTCGCAGGAATATACTTTGGCGATCTTGCCCAGAGAATGCGCCTTGTATATCACGCCCAGCGCGGTGCCGCAGCCGGCGGTGGCCAGCGCCCCGGCGTTGCAGACGGTAAGCACCCGTTCCTTCTTACCGAATAGCCGCGCGCCGTTGGCGGCTATCCCGGCGCAGGAGGCGGCGTCTTCGGATATTATCGCCAGCGCTTCCTTCAATATGACCTTTTTTATCTTTTCCGGCGGGAGGACGGAATGCCTCTCAGCCGCCCGTATCACCCGGGAGATGGCCCAGAAAAGGTTCTTCGCCGTTGGCCTGCTGGAGGCGAGATAATCGGCCTTTCTTCCCAGCTCCGCCCTGAAAGCGGCGTACCCGGCGGCCCGGGAATCCTTTATTCCCAGGTAAAGCCCCAGCGCCCCGGCGGCCCCGATGGCCGGAGCCCCGCGCACCTTAAGCTGCCTGATGGCCTCACGCATCCCGCCTATGTCCGGAATGTCGAGGAAGACCAGCCTTCCCGGCAGCTTTGTCTGGTCGATGATCCTGACCTTCCCGTTTTTCCATTCAATCGATTTCATCTTTCCAGCCTTCATCCTTTTTCATTCGAAGTTATACTCACAACGGGGACACTTCTGACACAACTATCCGTGGCGGCAATGGGTTAGACGGACCCGGTCCGGTTTCCCACTCCATACGCTATTTTACAGTCCCGCCAGCCTCGCCAGCCAGCTCTTTGCTATTTTTATCGCCCTGGCCGGGCAGGTCTCGTGGCAGCAGAAACAGGAGATACACTTGCTTTCGTCCACGCGGGGGTAACCGTCAATGAAACACACCGCTTTCACGGGGCATATTTCAACGCACTTGCCGCAGCGCGCGCAGAGAGAGCGGTCGATCCTGGGCTTGAAACGCATCAGTTTCTTGAGCGGAGCGAGAAGAAAACCCGGGATGGAGGCCGTGATGGACGTCGACGGCGGCCTGAAAGCCGCGCCGCGCGCGGTTTCCAGCGGTTCTCCCATTACCTCTATAGCGCTCAGGTCGCAGTTCCCCAGCCCTTTTCGCGCCGCCGCCCTGTTGCTGAGCACGCTCTCCGGTTTTACCCCGGCCATAAAAGCCAGCGCGCTGTCTAGGGCCACGCAATCCCTGCCCGCCAGAAGCACGCCCTGGCTGCGCAGCCTGCCGCCGGTACCGGGCCCGTCTCCTTCCATGGCCACGATGCCGTCGATAACGGTCAGCGCCGGTTTCACGCTGCCGTAAATGTCGGCAAGCACCTCGGCGAACTGCCCGGGACGGAAATAACGCCTGTGCAGTTCGGTCTTGTAAGGCCCGGAGACCAGGCCGTAGAGATTCTTCACCCCTCCGGAAAGGAACATCAGGGTGTGCGTCTTGAATTTCGGCACGTTCACCAGAGCGTCGCATTCGTCAAGCAGGACGCTCAGCGGCACTCCTTTGCGCACGCGGTGTTTCCCGAAACGGACAAGCTCCACGTTCTCCTGTTCCGCCAGAAGCCGCATCCCGGTGGCCTCGTAAACCCTCTCGACGTTCCTGTCTTCCCTGCCCCAGACGCTAGGCCCGTCGCCCAGCAGGACGCGGCAGTTGATTTTCTTCAGCTGCCTGATCACCGCCCTGACCACTTCCGGGTGCGTGACTATGCCGCTGGAGGCGGGTACCGCCATCAGCAGGTTCGGCTTCACCAGCACCCTGCTGCCCGGAGTTATGAAATCACCTATCCCGCCCAACAGCGACAGGGCCTTTTCCAAAGCCTCCGCCACTTCCGCGCTTTTGTAATCGGCGCATCTGACCAGGGCGATCCTGCTTTTCTGCGCGGCGCGGCTCTGCATCGCCTATCCTATGGAAAAAAAGCTCTTCGCGTTGGCCGTGCTGGCCTCGCAGACCAGTTCGTATTCCATCCCTTTGACGGAAGCCGCCGCCTCGGCGGCATAGCGCACCCAGGCCGGGACGTTACGCTTCCCTCTCATCCCCTCCGGAGGCAGGTACGGGGCGTCGGTCTCAAGCATCAATCTATCCAGCGGCACGGCCGCGGCGTATTCCCGTATATTGCCGGCTTTCTTATAAGTGATGTTGCAGGTAAAAGAGCAGTAATACCCCCGCTCCAGGCACTCGGCAAGGAAGGCGTGGTCTCCGGAGAAACAATGGATCACCGTCCTTAAAGGAGGATATTCTTTCAATATCCTCAGGGTGTCCTCCTGCGCCTGGCGGCAGTGCACCACCAGCGGCAGGTTATGTTCAAGGGCTATCTCTATCTGGGCGCGGAAGATACGCTGCTGGTTGAGGGGAGAAGAAAGGCTGCGGTAATAATCAAGTCCGGTCTCTCCCACCGCCACCACTTTGGCGGAACCGGCGAGCCCGGAGATCTCCCGGAGGTCCTCCTGCGTGACGGTGTCGGCCTCGTGCGGGTGCACGCCGACAACAGCGAAGACGCCCGGGAAACGGGCGGAAACTTCCAGCGCGCGGCGCGCCCCCTCCACGCTGGAGGAAACGTTTATTATGTAAGCCACCCCTGATGACGCCGCCTCGGCGACCACCGTTTCCCTGTCCGCGTCGAATTCGGGAAAATCAAGATGGCAATGGGTATCTATGAGCATTTGTTCACTTTTGCTGAAACTTCGGCTATCGTTTAGCGGTCACGATGCCCGTATTCTATTCTCTCCAATGTCTTAGTGGCAGGAAAGTGCGCTGTCTAAGAAACTTACTGGACAGCGCACTGCCGTCTATTTCTTCTCTATCCTGGGGAACAACGGCTGCCCTTTCTTAACCTCGCCGGAGGAGAACTGCGCGGTCACCGCCTCCGCGGTGCGGGGCATGAACGGGACGAGTTCCGCGGCGCACGACCGCAGCGCGCCGGCAAGCACGGCGAGAAAAGCCTCTATTTCAGCCGTTTTTCCTTCTTTTGAGAGATTCCAGGGTTTTGTCTCTTCCACGTATTTGTTCGCCAGGCCGATCAGCGACCAGATACGCTCCAGCGCCGCGCTGAAGTCGAAGACCTCCATCGCCTCCGAGACCTTTCCCCTCAAGGAAGCGGCCTCTTTCATTATCTCCCTCCCGTTGCCGGGAGCGGAAGAATAATCCTCCGGGATCCTGCCTGAGCAGTATTTCTCAAGCATGGTCGCGGTGCGGTGCACGAGGTTGCCGAGGTCGTTGGCCAGGTCGCCGTTGAACCGCTGGACGATGGATTCCTGCGAGAAATTACCGTCCAGCCCGAAAGGCACGTCGCGCAGCAGGAAATATTTGTAGGCGTCTATCCCGAACCGCTCAGATACGTCCACGGGCGAGACCACGTTCCCCCTGGACTTGGACATCTTGGCGTCCTGCATCAGCCACCAGCCGTGCGCGAATACGCAGCGCGGCGGCTCTATTCCCAGGGCGTGCAGTATGACCGGCCAGTAAACGGCGTGCTGGCGCAGGATGTCCTTGGCCATAAAATGCACGTCCGCCGGCCACCATGAGGAGACGTATTTCCCGGAGGCGTCGAACTCGCCCACCGCGCTGATGTAATTCAGCAGCGCGTCGAACCAGACGTAGGTCACGTGCCCGGGAGCGAAAGGCAGCGGTATGCCCCAGGCCAGCCTCTCCTTCGGCCTGGATATGCAGAGGTCGCCGAGCTCGTTGTTGCGCAAAAAGCTCAGAGTCTCGTTGCGTCTGCTCTCCGGACGGATGAAAAGGGGATTGGCCTCGATATGCTCCACCAGCCACTTCTGGTGCTTCTTCATGCGCAGGAAATAATTGTTCTCCGTTATCTTCTCCACCGGTCTCTTACAGTCCGGGCACAGCGAATCCCGGAGCTGCGACTCGACCCAGAAAGTCTCGCAGGGGGTGCAATACCACCCTTCATACTGCGATCCGTATATCTCCCCCTTGGCGTGAAGTATCTCCAGCGCCCTCTGCACGGTCCTCACGTGCCGCTCCTCGGTGGTGCGTATGAAATCGTCGTAAGAGATATCCAACTGCCGCCAGAGCCCGCGGAACTGCGTGGAGACGTTGTCGGCGAAGGCCTGCGGCGCCAGGCCGGCCTCGTCGGCCGCCTTCTGTATCTTCTGCCCGTGTTCGTCCGTGCCGGTCAGGAAATGAACGTTGTCTTTCCCCAGCATGGCCCGTTTGTACCGCGCCATGCAGTCTGCGGCGATGGTGGTGTAGGAATGCCCGATGTGCGGCGAGGCGTTGACGTAATATAAAGGTGTGGTCAGATAATACTTCTTTTGCATCACAGCTCCTTCAATTCAGGAATAACCGTCCACGGTCCATAGTCGATGGTCTACAGACAAAATCAAGGCAAAACATTGCTGTAAAGCCTCCGGATCACTGAGACACAATACTTACCTAAATAATCTGCATTTAACTATCGACTGTGGTCTATGGACTATGGACTTTTTATT
Source organism: uncultured Planctomycetales bacterium (assembly GCA_964488935.1). GTDB lineage: Bacteria > Omnitrophota > Gorgyraeia > Gygaellales > Profunditerraquicolaceae > Undivivens. Next base: position 12,002 of record CAZAVF010000032.1, read on the forward strand.
TATTGTAATCCACCTGTATTATCGTCCCGTCCTCCAGTTGGACCGAGATCATCCTCTTGAAGACGTTGACGTTGACGACCTTGCCTTTGCCCTGCTGGACGGAGATGTGCTCTCCTTCCCTAGGCAGGCCGCGGGAAAGGGTCTTGTATACGTCGTATTCGAAACTCAGGCAGCACATCAGCCTGCCGCACAAACCGGATATCTTCGGCGGGTTGAGCGGAAGCCCCTCTTCTTTGGCCATCTTGATCGTCACAGGCTCGAAATCGCGCAGGAACCTCGCGCAGCAAAGCTCGCGTCCGCAGGAGCCGTAACCTCCGAAGAACCGCGCTTCGTCCCTGACGCCGATCTGACGGAGCTCTATCCTGGCCTTGAATATCTTCGCCAGGTCCTTGACCAGGTCGCGGAAATCCACCCTGCCGTTGGCGGTGAAATAGAAGACTATCTTGCTTTTGTCGAAGGAATACTCGCCGTGGACCAGCTTCATTTCCAGCTTGTGCTCCTGTATCTTGGAGGAGCAGGTCGCCGCTGCTTCCCTGGCTTTGCCCCTGTTCTCTTCGATCTGGCGCATATCGTTCGGGCCGGCGGCGCGCAATATCTTCTTCAAAGGCTCTTTTGACTTTCCGGCCGGGACGGCCTGCTCCGGGGAAATGACCGAGCCGTAATCCACTCCCCTGTCATGCTCGACGATGACGCAATCCCCCTCCTTGAGCGAAAGTCCGGAAGAGGCGTAATTGAATATTGGACCGAGGTTTCTCAATCTTACCAGGATCATTTTATGCACGACTCCATTCTCAATCCGGAAACCAGCAGCTTGACGTTGACGTTCTGCTCCAGGAAAAGCAGCGAATCCGCCAGAACGCGAAAGGCCTTGACCAGTTCCGCCGTGGTATAACGCGCGCCGCAGTCTGCCGCCTCCCGTCTCCGGTCGTAATTCACCAGCCGGGATTCCGGTACCCCTGTTTTCAACAAGATCACGTCCCTTAACCAGGCGGCCATGGCGGTCATCGCCGCTTTCGCGTCCTCCCTCTCTTTAAGGCCGGCTGAAATGTCCGGCCCTTTGCCCAGGAAATAGTCCACCGCCCTGTCCCTTTCCTCCACTATCTTCCTGCGCTGCATTTCCATGGCGGCGCCCGGGCTGCCGCAGGAGAAAGAGGCGAGGAACCTGGCCGTCTGAGCGTCCGCTCCGCCGGTCTCGCGCAGCAGCGCCTCCAGGACTGCGGCCGGCAGCCTGCGGAACCTCACAGACTGGCAGCGGGAGAGCACGGTCTTCAGAAGCCGCGACGGGCAGGATGTGACCAGGATTATGATGCTGCCCTCCGGCGGCTCCTCCAGCACCTTCAGGATGGAATTACCGGCCTCCGCGGTGAGTTTGTGGGCGTTATCTATTATAAAGACCCTTTTCTTCCCTTCGTAAGGTTTCAGGAATATCTCGCGGCGCAGACCGCGGATATCCTCCGACTTCACCGCGTCCTGGGCGTTCTCTATCAGGTGCACGTCCGGATGCTGGCCCTTTTCTATCTTGAGGCATGAAGGGCACTCCCCGCACGGTTCATCGGATCCCGGCCGGCAGTTCAGGGCCTTCGCCGTCAGCACCGCCGCCGTTTTCTTCCCCACTCCGGCCGGACCGCAGAAAAGCAGTCCGGAAGGCATCCTGGAACTCCTCAGGTATTCCCTGATCATCCCCAGCGCCGCATCCTGCCCTTTCAGCTCCCTGAAGAAATTTATCCCCGGCATAAATTCCCCTTATACGGCCCCGATACCCAATAGTCCAGCCGCCGCCAGCCTGATGTTGCGCTGCGTGATTGACTTCTCCCGCGCGACCTTCACAACCTTCACCCTGTGCGGCTCGGCCTCGGCTATACGCAGGTAGCCGCGTCTTACCCGCTTATGATAGGCCAGATCACGGCTCTCGATCCTGTCTTTACTGTGCTCCCGGTGGCGCAGCCCGCGTCCGGCGGGAAGGTCCAGCAGTATGGTTAGATGCGGGGCGGTCCCGGAAGTGGCGAACCCGCCGATCTCCTCTATGACGCGTTTATCCATTCCCAGGCCGTATCCCTGATAGGCGCGGGTGGAATCCAGGTAACGGTCGCATATGACGATGTATCCGGCATTAAGTTTAGGCGTTATTTCTTCATGGACGATCTGAGCCCGTGCCGCCATGTAAAGCAGCAGTTCGCATTCGCGGGACATATTGCCGTTCTTCCTGTCCAGCAGAACGCGTCTTATTTTCTCCCCGATGGCGGTGCTGCCCGGCTCGCGGATGAATGCGGCCTTGCGCCCCTTCCTCTTCAAATAAGAATAGAGCATTCCGGCCTGGGTGCTCTTGCCGCACCCTTCCGGCCCCTCGAAAGTTATGAAAATCCCCCGGCGGGACGCCGGTACCCGCGCCGCGCTCATATCTTCCTCCGCCAGACGGTGCCCTGCTTGGTGTCCTCCAGCAGTATCCCGCGGGCCTCGAGGTCCTTCCTGATCCTGTCGGACAAGGCGTAATCCTTTTTCCCGCGGGCCTCTTCCCGCTCTTTAAGCATCGCGGCGATACCGGCGTCGTCCAGCCCGTTCTCCGCGGCGCTCTCATCGCCCGCCGCCAGCCCCAGTATCCGCAGCATGTACCTGACCTCCGAGGCGGCAGCCGCCTGCAGGGCGCAGTCGTGCGAACGTTTATTGGCGAGGCCGATAAGGCTGAAGACGCAGGCCAGCGCTTCCGGGGTATTGAAATCGTTGTCCATCGCCGCCAGGAAATCCTGCCGCGCCTTCGAAGCTTCCGCTCCGGCTTCCCCGCCGGGAGAAGAAGCGGCGCGGGAAAGGAAAATGCCGATCCTCTCCAGTGCGTGCGCGGCCTCTTTCATCTTATCGCGCGAGAAATCCAGCGGACTGGAATAATGCGTCTGCAGATAAAGCAGCTTGAGCACGTCCGCCGGGTACTCTGACACGGCGTCGCGGATAGTGATGAAGTTCCCCAGTGATTTGGCCATCTTCTGCCCGTTTATGGTCAGCAGGCCGTGGTGTATCCAGTATTTGGCGAAAGGTTTCCCGGTCAGGGCTTCCGACTGCGCGATCTCGTTCTCGTGATGCGGGAAGATCAGGTCCCTTCCCCCCGCGTGGATGTCCAGCGTTTCGCTCTTCAGGTATTTCATGCTCATCGCCGAGCACTCGATGTGCCACCCGGGCCTGCCGGCGCCCCAGGGGCTCGGCCAGGAAGGCTCGGAGGGCTTGGAGCTTTTCCAGAGCGCGAAATCCAGGGGATCCGTCTTCATCTCCGAAGGTCCGATGCGCACGCCCTGCCGCATCTGTTCGGTGTCCTGACCGGAGAGCTTCCCGTAACCGGGGAATTTACGCACGTTGAAATAAACGTCCCCGCCGGATACGTACGCCGCGCCTTTCTCCACCAGCGCCGCTATGTGGGCGATCATACACTCTATGTTCTCCGTGGCCCTGGGTTCGCTGTCCGCCTCGCCGATACCCAGCAGGCGCAGGTCGCGGCGGTATTCCTCTATGTACTTCTCAGCCACTTCCTTCCAGGACATGCCGCTTTCGCGCGCCTTGTTGATTATCTTATCGTCTATGTCGGTGATGTTGCGCACGAAATTGACCTTGTAGCCCCTGAAAGCGAGGTAAGTGCGGACCACGTTAAAAATATACAGGCTCCTGGCGTGCCCTATGTGACAGCTGTCGTACACCGTGACCCCGCAGGTATACATATTGACTGCGGGCGGGTTCAACGGCAGGAATTCCTCGTGTCTGCGGGAAAGAGAGTTGTATATGCTTAAGGGCATGGCTGAGTGTTCCTTATCGTTAGGGACGCCGGCTGAAGACGGACCGCCGGCCGTGATCAATCCTTTTTCCTGTCCTTCTCCAATTGCTCTATGCGTTTCTGCAGCCCCTCAATGCTCTCCATCAAAGGGTCCAGTATGTGTATGTGGTCGAGGCTTATGTCTATCTTCTTGCCGTCCTGCCGGGTGATCCTTCCGGGCACGCCCACCACGGTGGAATTGGGCGGCACGTCCCTGATCACCACTGCGTTGGCCCCTATGTATGAGTTGTCCCCTATTTTTATGTCGCCCAGCACCTTGGCCCCGGCGCCGATGACCACGTTGTCGCCGACCGTGGGATGCCGCTTGCCCTTCTGGATGCCGGTGCCGCCGAGGGTCACTCCCTGATATAAAAGCACGTTGTCCCCGACCACCGCGGTCTCCCCGATCACCACCCCCATGCCGTGGTCGATGAACAGCCCCCGCCCGATGGCGGCCCCGGGATGTATCTCTATCCCGGTCCATTGCCTGCCGAACTGGCTGACCAGCCTGGCCGGGAGGTAAAGTTTAAGACGGTAAAAGAACCTGGCGGCGCGGTAACAGATCAACGCGTGCAGCCCCTGGTAAAGAAGGACGATCTCAAGCAGCCCCCTGGCCGCCGGGTCCTTGGAACGCGCGGCGTTTATCTCGTCGCGAAAAAAAAGCGCGGCGGCCGCGGAAACCGCCAGCAGTATCCCGCAAACCAGCGATAATAACGTCAGAATGAACGGCATCAAGCTTCCCTCCTGCGGACGGTCGCGGCGGCGTAAGCGGCCACGGCCTCCTTTCGCCCTATCTCACCAAGCCCTTCGGCGGTCTTTGCCTTCACGCCCACCGCGTCCGGGGATATGCCGAGGATGGCGGCGAGCCTCTCCCTCATCCCGGCTTTGTACGCGCGCAGCGACGGCTCCTGCGCTATTATCACAACATCCACGTTGACCACCGAGAAACCCTTGCGCGAAACGGCCTGGAGGACTTTCTCCAGCAGGACGGCGCTGGATACGCCCTTGTAAGCCGGGTCGCTGTCGGGGAATAGCTCCCCGATGTCCCCCAGGGCGCAGGCCCCCAGCAGGGCGTCGCACAAAGCGTGCAGGGCGGCGTCCCCGTCGGAATGGCCGAGCAGTCCTTTTTCATAAGGCACCTCGACTCCGCAAAGAAAAAGGCTGCGTCCCCCTTCAAGCCGGTGTATATCGTATCCTATACCGCTGCGGTATTCCAAATTCATCTCCCCGCCGCGCGCAATACGGCCGCGGCCAGAACCAGGTCTTCCGGTGTGGTTATCTTTATGTTCGTGTATTC
>CAZAVF010000033.1:0-16876 GCA_964488935.1 uncultured Planctomycetales bacterium
AAAAGCCGCGTTCATCGTCCACCGCCGCCCCGATGGCGGCAAAACGCAGTTTGTTACCGGTGAAGATCTCTCCCGCCGCCGCCTTTATCTGGCCCGCGGATACTTTCGATATACCGGAGGCTATCTCTTCGTAAGTCCGTACGCCTCCGCCGAGCGCGACCGCCTCCCCGGTAAAAAGCATCTGCTCCATGGAATCCTCGAGGGCCAGCATCAACTGCCCGAGAAAATAATCCTTTGCCCGCTTCAACTCCCCTTTTTCCACGGGCCTGCGCCTTATCCTGCGCAGTTCTGCGGTCACGACCTCCATGGCCTGGACGACCTTGCCGTTATCTATGCCGGCATGCACTACGAACGCCCCGGTATCGTGGAACCTCTTCACCTGCGTGCCGATCTCGTAAGCCAGCCCTCTTTTCTCGCGCACCTCGTGGAAAAGGCGGCTGGACATGTTTGCCCCCAGGATGATATGCAGCAGCGCCGAGGCGTATTTCAACTTATGCTCGCGCGGGAAGGCGCGGAAGCCCATCGCGACATGCGTCTGTTCCGTCTCCTTGCGCAGGAGTTTCATTGCGGGACCGGCGTCGCCCCGGTCTTTTACCGGCAGGTACGCGTCAAGCTCTTTGCCGCCTTTTCCGGCGGAAGCGAAAGCGGCCCCGCACATACGGCAAAAAGCCGGATGCTCAAGGGAACCGGCGGCGCTCACCACGATGTTGGCCGGGACATAATGGCGGCCGAGGTAACCGCGCAGGTCTTCCCTGGTCATAGCGGCCAGCGAGTCCTCGAAACCTATGATCCCCATTCCCAGCGGATGCCCGGGCCAGAGCAATTCGTCGAGCAGTTCATGCACGTAACTCTGCGGCAGGTCCTTATACATCTTAAGCTCTTCCAGGATCACGGCTTTTTCCCTGGAGAAATCCGCCCGCGGCAGGGAAGGCCGCAGCACCATATCGGAAAGGATATCCAGCCCCATTTTCATTTTCGCCGCCGGGACCTTCACCAGATAACAGGTGGCCTCTTCGGAAGTGAAACCGTTCAGGCTGCCGCCGGCCCCCTCCACCGACTCTTTTATCCGCCGGCAGGAATACCTGGAGCTCCCCTTGAAAAGCATATGCTCGAGGACATGGCTGATGCCTTTATTTTCCCGCGTCTCGTACCTGCCGCCGGTCTTGATCCAGATACCCAGGGAGAGGGAACGCCGCGAAGGCATGGAGCAGGTGACGACCGTCAGACCGTTCTTCAACACAGTTTTCTTATACACGGCGGGCCTCCCTGCTCAGGCGGGAAACAAAGTCCTCCAGTTCCCGCGCGGCGCCGCTTTCTTTCCCGGCGGCCGCCCCGCGGATACAGTCCACGATGGCGCTGCCGACGATGGCACCGTCGGCCGCCCGGCAGACGACCCGCACCTGCTCCGGAGTGGAAATGCCGAATCCCATGCATACCGGCTTGGAGGTCATCCCGCGCAGCAGCCGCACCTGTCTGACGGCTTCCCCGGGCAGCGACGAGCGGGCCCCGGTGACGCCGGTGACGGAAAGATAATAAATGAACCCCCCGGAAAGCCGCGCTATCCAGCGCATGCGCTCCTTAGTGGTGGCGGGGGAAACGAAGAATATTAAATGCACTCCGCGGAGCGAACACTCTTTTCTCAGATTCGCCGCTTCCTCCGGAGGGAGATCGGGCACGATGACGCCGTCGACGCCGGCCGCTGCGGCGTCCCGGGCGAACCTCTTTTCCCCGTAGCGGAGAACGGGATTATAATAAGTCATCAGGCAAAGCGGTATGGATGTGCGCCCGCGCAGCCGTTTGACCAGCGCGATGATCTTGCGCAGGGTAACGCCTTTAAGCAGCGCCTGCCGGGATGATTCCTGGATCACGGGACCGTCGGCCATGGGATCCGAAAAAGGCACTCCCAGTTCCACGATATCCGCGCCCGCCCTTTCCAGCGCTAGAACCAGATCTTCGGTCCGGGAGAGGGAAGGATACCCCGCGGTAAGAAAGGCGATGAACGCCTTGGCGCCGTCCTTCTTAAGCGACTTGAACTTCGCGTCTATTCTGTTGGGGAGAATATTCATAGGTCCAGCCTCGGCGTTACTATGCCCAGGTCCTTGTCGCCCCTGCCGGAGAGACAGAGCACCGTAATGGAATTCTTCTTCAGGCGTTTGCGCATCTTCAGCAGATAAGCCACGGCGTGCGACGATTCCAGGGCGGGAATGATGCCTTCGATGCGGGAAAGCAGTTTGAACCCCTCCAGCGCCTCTTTGTCCGTGATGGAAACGTATTCCGCCCTGCCGCTCTGCTTATAAAAGGCGTGTTCCGGGCCCACTCCCGGATAATCCAGCCCGGCGGCGATGGAATGGGCGTTGAGCACCTGGCCGTCGGCATCCTGCAGCAGGTCGGACTTGCACCCGTGCAGGACCCCGGTCCTGCCTTTGCTCAGGCTGGCGGCGTGTTTACCTCCGGCAAGACCTTCGCCCGCCGCCTCCACCCCTATAAAACGGACTTCCCTGTCGGCGTAAAAAGGATGGAACAATCCTATGGCGTTGCTCCCGCCTCCCACGCAGGCCAAAAGAAAATCCGGAAGCCTGCCTTCTTTTTTCAATATCTGCCTTCTCGCCTCGCGGCCGATCACGGACTGGAAATCCCTGACCAATAGAGGATAGGGATGCGGCCCGGCCACGGTGCCGACCACGTAATAAGTGTTCCCGACGTTGGTGACCCAATCGCGCATCGCCTCGGTCATCGCGTCCTTCAAGGTCATCGATCCCTGGGTTACCGGGACCACCTCCGCGCCCAGCAGTTTCATGCGGAAAACGTTCGGCTTCTGGCGTTCCACGTCCTCTTTTCCCATATAGACGGCGCATTTCAGGCCGAAGCGCGCCGCGACCGTGGCGGTTGCCACGCCGTGCTGGCCGGCCCCGGTCTCGGCTATCACGCGGGGCTTCTTCATACGCAGGGCGAGCAAAGCCTGGCCGACGGTATTGTTGACCTTGTGCGCCCCGGTATGCAGCAGGTCCTCCCTTTTCAGGTAAACTTTGCCTATGCCCAGATGACGGCTCAACCGGGAAGCTAAATAAAGCGGGGTAGGCCTGCCGGTGTATTCCTTAAGGTAGTAATCCAGTTGTCTGCGGAAATCAGCGTCGCGGACGGCGCGCAGATATTCATCTTCCAGATCGCGCAGGGCGCAAACCAGCGTCTCCGGCACGAAACTCCCGCCGAACTCCCCGAAATGGCCTGTTTTGTCAGGTAAAGACATATTCGCGTGGTTATGTTGTGGTCACTGCTTCAGTGCGGCTTATCTGAACAGTTTAACACAGAATGCGGATTTACGGTAGAAAAAATCTCCCCGGGAAGAGGGATATAAAAAACAAACGCCGCTCCTGCGGCATTCCTGCCGGAAGAACGGCGCGCCTATGTCCGGTCATGCTGCGGACCGCGGGCGGATGACCGTCCGCCCGCAGTCCGGCATAAACCCGGTTACTCCTTCCACAAATTAGGCAGTATATAAGTATATTCTTTGTTGTTCACCTTCACTTGTGTCTCGACCTGATAAGAGGTGAAGACGCCGGAAGATCTGAAGATATAAGTCTCCCCCGAAGCGGGATCATCGCTCAACACCCCGGAGATGAACTCTATCGCCTTGAAAGAAACGGAATTCCCTTTAAACGACCTCGATATCGCGGAAGAAGTGCTTGAGCAATACTCCCCCAGCAGGTTATTATACGACTTCGCGGCGTCGCCGGAATCATCCCACCATGTCTTCACTCCGCCGGCAGAGGCAGAACTATAGATAACGTTCCACTCGGCCTTCTGGGCTTCCGTCAGGTTGTCGTACCCTCCGCCGACCTTTGCTTCCAGGACGGCATTGCTCTGCGTATATGAACGCGGGCAGATCGATTGCCGGTATACGGAATCCATGTCCTGCTCGCTCAAAAGGGTCTTATCGTGGTTGCCGATACCGGCAAAACCGTCCGAATATTCCTTCATATACCCCCAGACCTCGTCCCCGTTGCTCAACTGCACCTTGGCCGCGCTTGGATCGCCGGAACCGAGAGTGGTCGTTATCTCCACGGCGCTTATGTCCTTGGTATTGATGTAGAGCACGCTGCCGGCGCTTACCACGGAGGAAGTATCCGGGTCGGTCCAGTCTTCATTGAGAGTCACCCGGGCGTATGTGGACACCTGCAGCCGCTGTAAACTCCCTTCACCGGTACCAACGGCTGCTATACTGAAACCGCTGGAACTGTCGCCGAATGCTGTCTGCGTGATATCTCCCATACTTCCGAAACTCACCCCGTCCACCGTGCTGCCGTTATACGAAATGTCGCAGATGCTGAACGCGCTGTCGAAACCGGCGGCCGAAGGCGTGCTGTATGACCCGCCTCCAGAGTCAGGAATTGTATCATCCGAAACATTACTCCATCCTTCCCCCCAGGCCGCGGCGTCCAGGGATACGCAGAAAATACTCCATATGAATACCACAAAAAAGAGCAGCCCGGATCTCGGCAAAGCTATTTTCATTTTCTCCTCCTTTTTTCGACCCATTCAAGCATAAATAAAAAACCACGGACGGATAAGCCTTAAGGCTTATCTCTATCCGTGGTAATCAAAGTTTACCACATTATATTAAGGAAATGCCAGTCCTCGAGCTTACTTTTGCTTTAGCTTACGGACCGGCTCCTTTACCCGGGAAACGAAAAGGACCAGTTTCCCTGCCTCTTTCTTCCCCGGTGAAGACTCCAGAGAACTGCTGGCATCCACCCAGTCCGGCCTGACTTTTTCTATCGCGCGCGCCACGTTCCCTGCGCTCAACCCGCCGGAAAGGAACACTTTCCCCGTTATACCGGCGCCGGAAAGCATCCCCCAGTCAAAAGTCCTCCCCGTTCCGCCTTTTACCCTGGGGGCGTAGGCATCGAAAAGAAAAGCCCAGACCCTGTATCTCTTCAATACCGCCTGGTCGGGGGGCAGCTTTAGCCCGAAGGCTTTTATCAACTTGACGCCTTTAAGTCCGGCGCAATATTCAGGGGATTCTTTCCCGTGCAGCTGCACCGCATCGAGAGAGCATTTACGCGCCGTTCTCAGGATCTCCGCCGCCGGCGCGTCCGCGAAAACCCCGACTTTCAATATTTTCTTCGGGAGGGAAGCGATTATGCGCGCGGCTTTAGAGGGAATAATGTAACGCGGGCTTTTGCGGTAGAAGACGAAGCCCACGGCGTCACAGCCGGCATCGACGGCGGCCAGCGCGTCGCTTAAATTGGTTATCCCGCAGATCTTCACCCGCGGCCGCTTCACGGCTACCACCCCATCACCTCATTCACCTTGGCGCCGATATCCGCGCTCTCCATAAAGACCGAGCCCACAAGCACGGCGCTGACCCCCAGAACTTTAAGGAATAGGATGTCGGAACGGCTGCGTATCCCGCTCTCCACCACCACGCTCCTGTCCGCGGGCACCAGGGGATAAAGCCTCTCCGTGGTCTTCAGATCCACTTCCAGCGTATGCAGGTCGCGGTTGTTCAGGCCAAGCAGAGGGAATTTCAAGGAGACCGCTTTCTTCAGATCTTTCTCGTTGTGCGACTCGACAAGACAGTCCATCCCCAGCCCGGAGGCGATCCCGTGCAGTTCCTCTAATTTGTCTTTGGAGAGCAGATCGGCGATCAGGAGTACGGCGTCGGCGCCCAGCATGCGCGACTCGTATACCTGGTAAGGCTCCAGCAGGAAATCCTTGCGCAGCACAGGGATCTTGACGCTTTTCTTGATCTCCTGCAGGTAAAGGGGCGAACCGGAAAAGAAATCCTCCTCGGTAAGCACGGAAAGCGCCTGGACCCCGGCCTGTTCGTAAGCGGCGGCGATCTCAACCGGGACGAACTGCTCCCTGATCACTCCCGCCGACGGGGAGGCTTTCTTGACCTCCGCGATAAGGGATATCTCCCTCGGTTTTACTATCGCCTGCCTGAACGGCAAAGGCGGCGGGACATCCTTCAGCCTAGCTTTTACTTCCTCATCAGGCAGCTGCGCCATCGCTGCGGCCAGCCGCTCCCTTTTACGCTTGACTATATCTTTCAAGGCATCCTTTTTCATCTGTTTTCCTGTTTATACCGGGCAGTAAAATCGCGCAGCAGATTGAACTTCTCCAGCGCCCGGCCGGAATCCAGCGCGCTGACGGCTTTCTGCATCGCCTCCTCCAGCGAAGAGGCGGCGTCGGCGGCGTAAATAGCCGCGGCGGCGTTCATCAGCACCGTATCGCGGTAAGCGCCTGAAGCCCCTTTCAGGACATCGAGCATTATCACGGAATTGGCGGCCGGACCGTTTCCGGCGATCGAGGAGAGTTCCCTCCTCGGGAACCCCATCCCTTCCGGGGTGATCTCGAATTCGCGCAGGTTACCGCGGTTGAATTCGCAGACATAGGTGACGGCGCCGATGGTTATCTCGTCCAGGCCGTCCTCGCCGTGCACGGCCAGGACGTGGACTGAGCCCAGATTGGCCAGCACTTTGCAGACAAAACAGGTCTTGGCGCGCTCGTAGACGCCTATAAGCTGGTGCCTGGTCCCGGCCGGATTGGCCAGCGGCCCGAGCAGGTTGAAGATGGTCCTGCCGTCTATCTGCCTGCGGGCCGGCATGGCATGCCTGACCGAGGGATGAAAAGCCGGGGCGAAGAGAAAAGCGATCCCGGTCTTTAAAAGACATTCTTTGGTCTCCTCCGGGGAGAGATTGATGTTGATGCCGCAGGCCTCGAGGATGTCGGCGCTGCCGCAGTTGCTGGAGACCGAACGGTTGCCGTGCTTGGCCACGGTGATGCCGCATCCCGCCGCCACGAAAGCCGCGGCGGTGGAGACGTTGAAGGTCCCTTTCTTGTCCCCCCCGGTGCCGCAGGTATCCAGCACGTCGGCCCTTCCTGTATGTATCTTCAGGCAATGCCCGCGCATGACCTCGGCTGCGGCGGTGACCTCCTCCACGGTCTCGCGGCCGGCCAACGCGCGCAGGAAAGCGGCGATGGCGTCCGTCCCTTCGGCCCCGGACATTATCGCTTCCATCGCCTCCGACATCCCGGCGGCGGAAAGGTCTTTTCCCTCAAGCAGCAGCTGCGTGTATCTCTCTATCATATGGACAGGAAGTTCTTCAACAGTTGTTTACCGCAGCCGGTCAATATCGATTCGGGATGGAACTGCACGCCGTAGACCTTGTATTTCCTGTGCTGCAGCCCCATGATCTCCCCGTCCCCGGTCCTTGCCGTGACCTCCAGGCAGCCGGGCAAAGATGCCTCTTCCACCGCCAGGGAATGGTACCTGGTCGCCTCGAAAGGATTAGGCAGCCCCTTGAACACCCCTTTGCCGCGGTGATAAATACGCGAGGTCTTGCCGTGCATGATCGATTTGGCGTGCACCACTTTACCGCCGAAGACCTGGCCTATGCACTGGTGCCCCAGGCAGACGCCGAGAACCGGTATCCTGCCGGCGAATTCCGAGATCAGGCTGCAGGATACTCCGGCGTCCCGCGGGGCGCCGGGTCCGGGAGAGATCACCAGGCGTTCCGGACAAAGGCGCAGCACGCCCGCCACATCTATCTTATCGTTGCGCACCACCTTGACCCGGCAGCCGAGATCGGCCAGGTACTGGACTATGTTATAGGTGAACGAATCATAGTTATCTATCATCAGGACCATTTTACCGCTCCTTGTTCGATCACTCACGCGCCTGGCCGCCGGCGGTCATTCCTTCTCGCGCCGGATCCTGGCGCCCAGGTTCCTGAATTTCTCCTCTATGCCCTCGTAACCGCGTTCCAGATGGTATATCCTTGAAATGGAGGTCTTGCCGCCGGCCACCAGCCCGGCGAGGACAAGGGAAGCCGAAGCGCGCAGGTCCGAGGCCATCACCGGCGCCCCGGAAAGCCTTTTCACCCCTTCCACGATCGCGTAAGGCCCTTCGCGCTGGATGCGCGCGCCCATACGGTTAAGCTCGGCGACGTGCATGAACCTGTCCGGATATATCTTCTCGGTTATCACGCTGATGCCCGGGGTGACGCACATCAGGCTCATTATCTGCGCCTGCATATCGGTGGGGAACCCCGGATAAGGGAGAGTGGTGATGCCGACCGGTTTAAGATCTTTTTTAAGTGAGGCCCGCACCATATGGTCGTGCCGCTGCAGCGAAGCGCCGGCCTGCGTCAATTTGTCGAACATCGCGCCCAGGTGTTCCGGCATCACGTTCTTCACCCTGATGTCACCTTTGGTGATCAACGCCGCCAGTATGAAAGTGCCGGCTTCGATCCTGTCCGGTATGATCCTGTGCTCGGCCCCGCGCAGGGACTTCACCCCCTCGATCTCTATAATGGGAGTCCCGTGGCCCTTTATCCTGGCGCCCATCTTGATCAGGAACTCAGCCAGGTCCACCACTTCCGGTTCGCAGGCCGCCGATTCTATCACGGTCTTTCCCGGGGCCAGCACGGCCGCCATCATCACGTTGTCTGTGGCGAGGACGGAAGAACCGAAAACGCCGCCGAGATAGACGTAACCGCCTCTCAATTTAGAGGCGTCGGAGACCACGTAGCCGCCCTGCACGTCGATATCGGCGCCCAGGGCCTGCAGCCCTTTGACGTGCAGGTCCACCGGACGCAAACCGATGACGCAGCCTCCGGGCAGCGACACTTTCGCTTTTTTCAGCTTGCCGAGCAAAGGCCCGAGAACGCAGAAAGAGGCGCGCATGGTGGAAACCAGTTTATAGTCGGCGACATGCCCGCAATGCTTTGTCGCCAGTATGCGCACCGTGCCTTTATCATATTCCACGCTCTTTCCGAGGGAACGCAGTATCTTGAGCATGGTCATGGTATCCCTGAGGTTGGGGACCCTCTTGAGCAGGCATGGCCCGTCGGTAAGCAGGGTAGCCGCCAGTATGGGCAGGACGGAATTCTTTGCGCCGGAAACGCTCACTTCCCCTTTCAGCCTCACCCCGCCTTCTATGACAAGCTTGTCCATCTATGCTGCTCCTTTAGTAAGAATCGGATTCCGGGTTCTAAAAACACGTCAATTATATATTTGATTATCAAATACAACCGGTATTTCTTTTCCCGGGACCTAGAACCAAGGACCTAAAACCCGTTTTTCCTGGCTACAACGACCCTCTCTATTCCCGAGTAATCGTCGACGGTCTTCTCCACTTTCATACCGCCGGCGGATGAGATCAGGGCGCGCACGTCCCGCGATTGCCCGTATCCGACCTCCATTATCAGCAGGCCGGAAGGGACCAGGCGGCCCGCGCAGCCGGAGCAGATGCGCCGGTAGAAATCCAGCCCGTCCCTGCCTCCGTCGAGGGCCCGGCGCGGCTCAAAAAGCACCTCGCGCTGCAGGGACCCCATCTCCCCGCGCGGTATATAAGGAGGATTGGAGACTATCATGTCAAATTCCCCCTCCCCCGGAGGGAAGAGATCGGCTTTCAGGAAATCCACTTTACAACGGTTGACAAGAGCGTTCTCTTCCGCGACTTTCAGCGCCGCCGCCGAAATGTCCACGGCGCAGACGGCGCTTTGCGGCAGAGCGCGCGCCAGGCTGACCGCCACGCACCCGGAACCGGTGCCTATATCGAGGATGCGCAGCCGCGTTCCGGCATTCATTTTAGCATATCCCAGGGCGGTCTCCACCAGTATCTCGGTCTCCGGCCTGGGTATAAGCACGTCCGGACTGACGCGGAAATCCATCCCCATGAACTCGGTCCTGCCGAGTATGTACTGCAGCGGCTCGCCTTTGATACGTCTTCTCAGCGCTCCGGCGATCAAACTCCCCTTGCCTTCCGGCAGTCTTTGTCCGCCGCCGGTATAGAGGGCCGTCCGGCTGCATTCCAGTAAGCCGGTGAATAAAAATTCCGCTTCGTTCATGGCAAAGAAACGATCACCCTTCTTTTTCCTTCAGTTTAGCCTCTTTTTCCGCTTTAAGCAAGGCCCCGGATATCTCGTCCAGTTCACCCTCCAGCACCGCCTCCAGCCTGTGCACCGTGAAGTTGATGCGGTGGTCGGTGACGCGGCGGTCCGGATAATTATAAGTGCGGATCTTCTCGCTTCTCTCGCCGGAACCGATCTGGGAACGCCGTTCCGTGGTTATCTTTTTCCGCTCCTCCTCCTGTTTCCTCTCCAGGAGCTTGGCGCGCAGTATCCTCATCGCCTTGTTCTTGTTCTTAAGCTGGGAGCGTTCGTCCTGGCAGGAGACCACCACCCCGGTCGGGACGTGCGTGATCCTGACCGCGGAATCTGTTTTCTGCATATGCTGTCCGCCCGGGCCGGAGGACCTGTAGGTGTCTATCTTAAGATCCCCGGGGTCTATCTCCATTTCCACGTCTTCCGGTTCCACCAGCACGGCCACAGTGGCAGTGGAAGTATGTATCCTTCCCTGCGATTCGGTCTCCGGGACGCGCTGCACACGGTGCACGCCGCTCTCGAAACGCATGCACCGGTATGCCCCTTTGCCGCTGATGCTGAAGACGACCTCCTTGATCCCGCCCAGTTCGGTCTCGCTCACCGACATCGGCTCGGCCTTCCAGCCTTTGCCGTCGGCGTATTTATTGTACATACGGTAGAGCACCGCCGCGAACAGCGCCGCCTCCATACCCCCGGTCCCCTGGCGGATCTCGACGATGATGTCCCTGTCGGCGTTGCCGTCCTCCTCTTCCAGCATCGTCTGCAGGCGTCCCTCAAGTTCCGCGATCTTTTCCTTGAGCGCGGACTCCTCGCGGTTGACCAGTTCGGCCATCTCCCGGTCCTCGTGGCCGTGCCGCATGTGCTTCAGCTCCGCCAGTTCGGCGGAAAGCTTGCGGTGCAGACGCAGCAGACCCACGGGCTCCTGCAGTTCCGACAGTTCCCTGGCGTACTTGCTGCACTGGTCCAGGTCGGAGACCACCTCGTCGCTGGCCAGCAGTTCCTCCAGCCGGCGGTAACGCTCTTCTAGCTTTTCCAGGTGTTTCAACATCCGGACCTTAGGCCTTTTTCCTGCCGTACTTCTTCTCGAACTTGTCCACCCGGCCGGCGGAATCCACGAATTTCTGCTTGCCGGTGAAGAACGGGTGGCATTTGGAGCAGACCTCCACCCTTATATTCTGCCTGGTGGAACGCGTATGTATGGTGTTGCCGCAGGCGCAGACGACCACGCTTTCTTCGTATTTGGGATGTATCTTCTCTTTCATTTCTTCCTTCTCCTTCTTTTTCGATGACGCCGGCGCGGCGAAAAAGCCGCCCGCGCATACCGCCCCGCGCGATGCGGGGTTTTATTTCTGATTCATACTGTTGAGGAACTCCTCGTTGTTCTTGGTCTTTGCCAGTTTCTCTATCAGCAGTTCCATGGCCTCCACGTTGCTCAATTCATTGAGCACCTTGCGCAGTATCCAGACCCGCTGCAGTATCTCGGGCTTCAGCAGCAGCTCCTCGTGCCTGGTGTTGGAACGTTTTATGTCGATGGCGGGGTATATCCTGCGCTGGAACAGGTTCCTGTCCAGCTGGAGTTCCATGTTGCCGGTGCCTTTGAACTCCTCGAAGATCACGTCGTCCATCCGGCTGCCGGTGTCCACCAGCGCGGTGGCGATGATGGTCAGGCTGCCGCCCTCCTCTATAGCCCTCGCCGCTCCGAAGAAACGCTTGGGTTTCTGCAGGGCGTTGGAATCGATACCTCCCGACAGCACCTTGCCGCTGTGCGGCACCACGGAGTTGTAGGCGCGGGCCAGACGAGTGATGCTGTCCAGCAGGATGACCACGTCCTTCTTGTGCTCGACCAGCCTTTTGGCCTTCTCCAGCACTATCTCCGAGACCTGCACGTGCCTCTCCGGCGGCTCGTCGAACGTGGAGGATATTACCTCACCCTGGACGTTCCTCTGCATATCGGTGACCTCTTCCGGCCTCTCGTCTATGAGCAGGACGATCAGCACCACGTCCGGGTGGTTGCCGGTGATGGAATTGGCCAGCCGCTGCAGGAGCACGGTCTTGCCGCTGTAGGGCGGGGCGACGATAAGGCTGCGCTGCCCTTTGCCGATCGGGGCGAGCAGGTCTATGACGCGGGTGGAGACCTCCTCCGGCTTGCGCTCAAGCATGAACCGCTCATGCGGATAGACCGGGGTCAGGTTATCGAAAAGCACCTTGTCCTTGCAGGTCTCGGGGTTCTCGAAATTCACCGCTTCCACCTTCAGCAGCGCGAAATACTTCTCCCCTTCTTTCGGGGGGCGTATCTCGCCGCTGACCGTGTCGCCCGTCTTCAGGTCGAACTTCCTTATCTGCGACGGCGATATGTATATGTCGTCCGGGCAGGGCAGATAGTTGTAATTCGGCGACCGCAGAAACCCGAACCCTTCCGGCAGTATCTCCAGTATCCCCTCGCCGAACATCAGGCCTTCTTTCTCCGCCTGGGCCTGCAGCACCTTGAAGATCAGGTCCTGTTTCCTGATGCCGCTGAAGCCGTTTATGTTCAGTTCCCTGGCCAGTTTGTTCAGCTCGGTGATCTTCATCTCTTTCAATTTCGTGATATTCAGTTTCTCCACACTTTCCTCCTTAGTCTCTCAACTTGTCTCTTAGTTTGCTCTAATGGACCGCTGTTATCTATGATAAAATCGGCCAGCCGCTCCGCTTTCACGGCGGAGCGCTGGGCGGCGATTATGCGCGACACGAGTTCCTTTTTCATTCCCCTGGAGCGCCGGGCGCGTTCAAGGCGCAGTTCCGCGGGCGCTTTGACGAAAACCAGATGGTCCGCGATCCGGTGCAGGCCTGTCTCCACGAGCAGCGCCGCGTCCAGGACGACCGGCCCGGAAACCCCCTTAAGCCGGCCGCGGATCCCGCTTATGATGTAGGGATGCGTTATCCCGTTCAACAGGGCCGTTTTCTTACCGCCGGAGAACGCCTCTGCGGCCAGCGCCCTGCGGTTTATGCGGCCGTCCCTGCGCAAGATCCCCTCTCCGAAAGCCCTGAGCAGTTTCCTGAAAGCGGGCTTACCGGGTTCTATCACGCCGCGGGCTATACGGTCGGCGTCTATGACCTTGGCGCCGCTGCGTTTAAGCATGGCGGAAACAGTGCTCTTGCCGGAACAGATACCTCCGGTAATTCCGATAACGCAACGTTTACGCGCGGCCGTGAACGCCGCTTTGCATGGTCTCTTCATATAAAGAAATGTATTCCCCGGCAGCCGCCTGCCAGGAAAAGCGGCTTCCCATCCCGCGTTCCGCAAGCCGGCGCCATCTTTCCTGGTCGGCGTACAAACGCGCGGCCTCCCTGATCCTGGCCGCCAATTCACCCGCCGAGATCCCGTTCATCACGAAACCGTTATCGGCGGAGACGGTGTCCGCCAGGCCTCCGGTGTTGCTTACCACCGGGACCGTCCCGTAACGCAGGGATATCATCTGGCTCAGCCCGCACGGCTCGTAACGCGAAGGCATCAGAAAAATGTCCGAACCGGCGTATATCCTGTGCGCCAGCCTCTCGTCGAATTTCAAATGCAGGGAGACCGCTCCGGGGGCGGCGGCCGCGGCCTTGCGGAGCAGCCTGTGATATTTGTCCTCCCCCGTGCCCAGTATCACGATCTGCATGCCGGCGGCCGCCAGTTCAGGGAGCAGAGGGACTATCAGGTCGATCCCCTTCTGCTCGGCGAGCCGCGAGACCACGGCCAGGAGCGGAGCCCGCGGATCTTCCCGCAGGCCGCATGCTTTCTGCAAAACCCGTTTATTGCCCGCCTTGCCCTCCATTTTCCCGGCGTCGTACCGGAAATCTATCAGGCCGTCGGATGAAGGGTCCCAGACCGAATAATCAAGGCCGTTCAATATGCCGCGCAGGCTGGAGGAACGCTTATTCAATATGCCTTCCAGCCCGCAGCCGAATTCCCTACCCTGTATCTGCCGGCTGTAAGTGGGACTGACCGTGGTCAGCGAATCGGAGAATATCAGTCCGCCCTTCAAAAGGTTTACGCGGCCGTAGAACTCCAGCGCCTCCACGGAGAACATCTCTTCCGGCAGCCCGGCGCAGGCGAAATCCTCCGGCGGGAAAACCCCCTGGTAGGCCAGGTTATGTACGGTCAATACCGCGGCTGTGGAACGAAAAAAACGGTTCTTGGCCTCCAGCGACTTCAGGTAGACGGGCACGAGCGCCGCCTGCCAGTCGTGGCAATGCACCACGTCGGCCTGAAAAGCGATCTCCTCGAGAAGACGCAGTCCGCGCCGGCAGAAAAAAGCGAACCTTTCCAGGTTGTCCGGGTAATCACCGGAGGAGGAGCCGTAGAACCCGTCCCGCAGAAAATAGCCGTCGTTGTGCAGGAAGTAGAAAACCGTCCCCCCCTGCCGGCAGGAAGAGACGTCCGGCATTATCTTTTCCGCCGCCCCTTTGGTAAAGTCAAGTTTTCCGTACGCCGGCAGCAGGACGATCGCCTCATGCCCCGCTTCGCACAATGCCGGGGCAAGCGCCCCGGCGACGTCGGCGAGGCCGCCGGTCTTGGCGTAAGGCACGGCTTCCGGGGTAAAGAAAGCTATCTTCATGCCCCCGCCCCGCCGGGGACAGGCACGTAATCCCCGAGATCGCAAAGGTTCGGCCCTTTTTTCACGCTCACTTTCAACGGCACCGAGAGCTCCAGGACGTGCCCCATGATCCTCTCCGCTTCCGGGATGAACGTCTCCGCTTCCGCGCGCGGCACGTCGAAGACCAGTTCGTCGTGCACCTGCAGGAGCATGCGCGACCGCAGGCCCCGTCCGGCGATCAGGCGCTGGATGGAGATCATCGCCGCCTTTATCAGGTCGCTGGCGGACCCCTGCACCGGGGTGTTCACTGCCTTGCGGCGCGCGAACTGCCTGACCGCCAGATTCCCGCTGTTGATCTCGGGGATATAACGCCTCCTGCCGAGGATGGTGGAAACAAAACCCTCTTTCTCGGCGAAAGACACGCAGCCGTCGATGAACTTCTTGACCCCCGGGTACCGCAGGAAATAGGCGTCGATGAAGGTCTCCGCTTCTTTTAAAGGTATGCCGAGGTCTTTTCCCAGGCCGTATCCGCTCTGGCCGTAAATGATGCCGAAGTTGACGCGTTTCGCGGTCTCGCGCATGGGATCATCCACTTCTTTCTCCGCCACGCCGTAGATCAAAGAGGCGGTATGCGCGTGGATATCCTTATCTTCCATGAAGGCGCTTATCATGCCGCTGTCGCCGGAAAGGTGCGCCAGGATACGCAGCTCTATCTGGGAATAATCACAGGAAAAGAGCTCGTTCCCGGTTCCCGAGGCCACGAACGCCCTGCGGATCCTCCGGCCCGCCTCGCTCCTGACCGGGATGTTCTGCAGATTCGGTTCGCTGGAGCTCAGACGCCCGGTCTCGGTGCCGGTCTGGTTGAAACACGTATGTATGCGCAGCGTGGACTTGTCCGCGAGGTTCAGCAGGGCGTCGACGTACGTGGATTTCAGCTTGGCCAGCTGGCGGTATTCCAGCAGCATGGCCGGCAGTTTATGCTCCTTCACGAGCCCGCGCAGGACTTCCTCGTCGGTGGACGGCCCGGTCTTCGTCCTTTTGCGCACCGGGAGTTTAAGTTTCTCGAACAGCACCACCCGCAGCTGCTGCGGCGAGTTGATATTGAACCCGCCGCCGGCGCAGTCGTAGATGGCGGAGGTGAGGGCGAGTATTTTCCCCTCCATCTCCGAGGAGAGTTCGCGCAGGACAGGCACGTCCACCTTGATGCCGTCCGCTTCCATTCCGGAGAGGACCTCCTCCAGCGGCATCTCTATCTCCTCAAAGAGCTTAAGCAGTTCCTTTTCCTCCAGTAAACGCCGGAGGCGGGCGTGCAATCCCCTTATTTTCTCCGTTCCGGAGGCGCTTGCGGACGGTCCCTCCCCGTAAGCGTTATACACGTCGTCGAAGGAATAGCCGCCTGAAGAAGGGTTCAACAGATAAGCGGCTATCATGCTGTCGAAACGCATCCCCCTCAGGGTTATGCCGCGCGGGCGCAGCGCCCGGGCCGCTCTCTTCAGGTCGTGCCCGTATTTTCCAGCAGAGCCGGACTCAAGCAGCCGCTTCAGGTTCTCCCCGATAACGGCTGAAGAGAAGTTCTCCCCGCAGGCGTTGATCATGAAATCACCGGTATCGAGCTCCCTGATAAAGATCTCCGCGTTCTCCCCGCCGGCGCCGGCCAGGACCGCGTCGTCCCCATCGGGAACAGGCGGCTGTTCTTCCTCCTCCGGGGGCGGGTCCGGCAGCGTCTTAAGCAAAGACCTGAACTCAAGCCTGGTGAACAGCTCGCGCAGCTTGTCGTGGTCGGGCGCCGTTATGCGGTATGCCTCAGGCTCCAGTTCTACCGGCGCGCTCCCGTCCAATATGACCAGCTCAAGATTAAGCCGGATCATATCGCCGCCGGCGATGACCGCTTCCCTGATCTTTTCCTGCTTGATGCGCTCCGGGCGGGCTAATATCTCCTCCAGGGAACCGTGTTCCTTCAACAGGGAGACCGCCGTCTTGCGGCCTATGCCCGGGACACCCGGTATATTGTCGCTCTGGTCGCCCATAAGGGCCAGCGCCTGCGGGACAAGACGCGGAGGGACGCCGAAGTCGTTCTCCACCGCGGCCTCGTCGTAGAGGACGCCGCTGCCTTTATAAGGGTTCAGGACGGACGTATGCCCGTCCACCAGCTGCAAAATGTCCTTGTCCGGGCTGACGATCACCGTATTCATCCCCGCCGCGGAGGCTTTCCTGCTCAATGCCGCTATCAGGTCGTCGGCCTCATATCCCTGCAGCTCTCTGACGCACAAACGGTAAGCGGATACCGCTTCCCTGATCAAAGGCAGCTGCGAGACAAGCCCCTCCGGCATCGGCGGACGCTGCATCTTGTATTCCGCGAATTTCTCGGAGCGGAATGTCCGCCTCGATACGTCGAAACACAACACGGCAGACCCGGCCTTGCCG
>CAZAVF010000034.1:0-16715 GCA_964488935.1 uncultured Planctomycetales bacterium
GTAAAAGTTGATAAAAAGCGTTTTAATGCTATAATCGTAGTAATCGTTCCGCTGTAAATAGCGGAGAAGCCTGAATTTCTCCGTGAAAAACAGGAGCCTATGGCGCCTGTCCTGAGTAGTTCGACCGGCTCACTGCTGAAGCCCGTCGAAGGATCAGGCCTAAGGGGTCCACTTCTTTATGCCTTCTAAACGGGTCCTTTTAATGTATATCTCAGAAGTCTCAGGCCATCGCAGCGCAGCGATGGCCCTGGAAAAGGCTTTGAGGCTTGCCGACCCGCAAGTGGAGATATTGAGTCTTAACGCCTTTCATTATACAAATCCCATAATCGAGAAGGTGGTCAACCGCATATACATGGGTGTGATAAAACGTTTCCCCTGTCTTTGGGATTATCTTTACGATAATGACGGGGTGGCGGGAAAGGTGACCTGGATACAGGACGTCTTTTACCGCGGGAACGCCCCGAAACTGCGAAAGTTGTTCGATTCCTTCCGTCCGGACGTTATTGTCTGCAGCCAGGCGTTCCCATGCAGCATGACCGCCGATTACAAACTGCGCTACGGGTATAAAGTCCCGCTGGTGGCGGTGCTTACCGATTTCGTGCCGCACCTGTATTGGGTGCATGACGGCATAGATTTTTACATAACTCCTTCGCCGGACGTGGATGCCAGGCTGTGTTCACGCGGCGTTCCGGCCGCCAAGATCAGGCAGCTCGGCATACCTTTTGACCCGAAATTCTCCCTGCCGGTGGATAAGCAGGCGGTGTTATCGCGATACGGACTAAGCCCGGACGGCAGGAACATTCTGGTGATGGGCGGAGGCCAGGGGCTGGGGCCGATCGAAGACGCAGTGCGGTCGCTTGACCGCGCGCTGGGGCGGGATTTTCAGATGATCGTGGTCACCGGGACCAACCGTAAATTGCTCTCGCGGCTGCGGGCGTTGACGGCATCCATTAAGCGCAAGACGGTCGTCCTCGGGTTCGTGGACAACATCAATGAGCTTATGTCCGTATGCGATCTTGTGGTGAGCAAGCCCGGCGGGATAACCACTTCCGAGGCGCTTTCGATGGGGCTGCCGATGGCCATAATCAATCCCATCCCCGGACAGGAAGCCAGCAACACTGAATATCTTCTCAGGCAAAAGGCGGCCATAAAAATAGACGATGCCGGTTCCGCAGGGAAATGTATAAGCGCGGTCGTTTCCGACGGGAGGAAAATGAAGGAGTTGTCGGCCAGCGCAAGACGCATAGGCAAACCCGCCGCCAGCAGCGATACCGCCGCTTTTTTGCTGGAGCTTTGCGGCATGAAGGAAAAAGCGTGAGGGGAGAATGTCCGGCCGCCCGGGTGGAGCCCCTCCCGGTCTGGTCCTTCGGCCGGCTTCAGCAGCGGGGCTGCCGAACTGCCCGGGACAGATGCCGGTTGGTCAAGGGTATATAACACACAGTGGATTCCCGGGAGAGTGGACCGGAAAAATGACGATTCGGAGAAGAAAACGCAGATGTTCTTCTATTTTTTATACCGGACAGGCCAATTCATAGCGCTTAGGCTGCCTTTGAAGGCGGTTTACGGATTGGCCGTGTTCATATCCGATCTGCACCAGTTGTTTTTCCGGAGGGACAGGCAGGCCGTGACAATGAACCTTGCCTCCGCCTTCCCGGAAAAAGACCGCCGTGAAATAAACCGCATAAGAAAGGGGATATTCCGTAATTTCGCCAAATATCTGGTGGATTTTTTCAGGTATTCGGTCCTGGACCGGGATTCCCTGGAGAAGAACATTTCCGTCCGCAATATCCATTATGTGGATGAAGCGCTGGGGAAAGGCAAGGGCGTAGTGCTGCTTGCGGCGCATATCGGCAACTGGGAATTGGGAGGCGTTGTAATCGCCGCTTTGGGATATCCCCTGTGGGTGGTGGCGCTTCCGCACAAGAACGAGAAGGTTGACCGGTTCTTCGTCGGGAACAGGGAGACGATGGGGATAAAGGTCATACCGCTTTATAATTCGCTCCGTAAATGTTTCAGGGTGCTCAGGGGCAACGGGCTGGTGGCTTTGCTGGGGGACAGGGAATTCACCCGTAACGGGGGGACTATCGCCGATTTCCTGGGCAAGAAAGCGCTTCTGCCGCAGGGACCGGCGTTCCTGGCGCTCAAGTCCGGGGCCGCAGTCGTGCCGGGTTGTATGATCAGGGGGAAAGACGACAGGTTCACCCTGATGTTCGAGAAGCCGCTTTACCCCCCCGATACCGGTTCTTTCGAGGACAATCTGCATTTGCTGCAGCGCGAGATCAACGGGGTCATGGAAAGATGGATCGGGCGTTTCCCGGAACAATGGTACCTTTTCAGGAAATACTGGGTCGACGAGGGAGGGGACGCGTGAAGATATGCGTGATCATACCCGCCTATAATGAGGGAAAAAATATCCGCTGGCTGGTATCTTCACTCAGGAAAAGCGGATACGCGGTAGTGGTCATAGACGATGGTTCTTCGGACGGCACCTCGGGCGAGGCGGCATCGGCCGGGGCGGAGGTTCTGCGCAATGACGTTAATCAAGGTAAAGGCGCTTCTCTTATACGCGGGTTCTCGCATGCGAAACGGGGAGGCTTCGACGGGTTCATAGTGATGGACGGGGACGGGCAGCACCTGCCCGAGGACATCCCCGGTCTATTGTCTGCCGCCGAAAGGGGAGGCAATCTTGTGGTGGGGAACCGCATGTCCAGACCGGGGGAGATGCCGTTCTCCAGGTGGCTTACCAACAAGTTCATGTCATTCCTGCTTTCTTGCCTTACCGGACAGCGCATACCGGACAGCCAGTGCGGGTTCAGGTTCATTTCCGTATCCACCCTGGAGAAACTCAGTTTGTCGTGCAGTAATTACGAGATAGAATCGGAGATGCTCCTGGCGGCCGGACGCTCCGGCTGCAGGATACTTTCCGTCCCCGTAAAGTCCGTCTACCGGGGGACAAAGAGCCAGATCGACCCATTAGTGGACACCGTAAGGTTTTTCCGTTTTATTTGGAAACAGCTGCACTGCCGTTGAACCGACGGCAGAAAAAGAAAGGAACTTCGATTGACTTCCGGGGGAGCGGTCTTGAGGGAACGAATGGTAAGAGAACAATTGTTTGCCAGAGGCATAAACGATGCGGCGGTCCTTGACGCATTCCGCAAGATAGAAAGGGAATGTTTTCTTCCCGCTTCCATAGCGGCCGGGGCCTACAGCGACCATCCCCTGCCTATAGGGGAAGGGCAGACCATCTCCCAGCCGTATATCGCGGCTTTGATGACGCAGTCGCTGGAGTTGAAAGGGAACGAAAAAGTGCTTGAGATCGGGACCGGGTCGGGATTCCAGACCGCCGTGCTTGCCGAACTGTGTTCCGCCGTATACAGTATTGAGAGGATAAACGGTCTGCATGGCCGCGCCCGGGATCTGCTGGGACGCCTGGGGTATACGAATGTCTATTTGAAGGAAGGGGACGGCAGCATCGGCTGGCCGGAGGAGTCCCCTTTTTCCAGGATCATAGTTACCGCCGCCGTTGAGGAGGTCCCTGCGCCGCTGATCGGCCAGCTGGCCGACGGGGGTATCCTGCTGGCTCCCGTGGGAGGAAGTTTCAGCCAGGTCCTCACTTTATTCCGTAAGAAAGGGGAAGCCCTGGAGCCGCATGCGCTGACCCCCTGTGTTTTTGTCTCTCTGGTGTGCGGTGAAATAAAGAAAAATGAAGCGTGAAGCTTTAAGGACTAAGGATACGGAGAGCGGCAGGAGGGAAACGGGACGGGGGATGCGCAGCCGGAGAGTGTATTTATGATACAGGTTTACACCGGGGACGGCAAGGGGAAGACCACCGCGGCGCTGGGGTTATGCCTGCGTGCAGCGGGAGCCGGCAAGACCGTTTTTTTCTGCCAGTTCCTGAAAGGGCGACATACCGGAGAAGTCGCTTACTTAAGGAGAATGGCAGGTGTGCGCGTAGAGCAGTTCGGCCGCTCCGGTTTCATAACCGGTAAACCTTCGTCCGGTGATATAAAGTCGGCGGAAAGAGGCCTGCGCAGGGCCCGGGAAGCCGTCTTGGGCGGTAAGTTCAACGTAGTCATACTGGATGAGATCAACCCGGCGTTTAAACTGGGACTGCTTGATATAGAGGAAGTATTATCGATATTGCTTCTGGTTCCCAGAGACGTTGAGGTCATATTGACCGGACGCTGGGCTCCCCGGTCCCTGGTAAAACAGGCGGACCTGGTCAGCGAGATCAGGGAAATAAAACATTATTTCCGCAAGGGCGTCAAAGCGAGAAAAGGGATAGACTATTGAGCGGGGCGTGGGGGATGAGGGGGGAGGGAAGATAAGGTGAGCATTGAAAACAGGATCTTCCTGTCCTGTGTTTCCATTTCTTTCCTGCTGCATATTTCCGTTATAGCGTTCCCTTCCGCGCTGTTCAATAATATGCGGCCTGTCAGGCGGCCGGTGGAAATAGTTTATATCAAGAAGCCTGCGCAGCCCGCAGTTACTCCGGAAAAGGAAAAAAAGAAGGACAGGGCGGTGAAAGAGCCTTCTGCCGTCAATCCCGCCGTTATCGGGGCGGGTTCGGTATTGGACAGGAAGAGGCCGGTGCCCGCATACTCGGAACGCCTGCGAAATGCCGCGGCGCCTTTAAGGCCGCATTTGCTCAAACCGCAGGCGGTCTCCGGAAAGAAAAAGATCACGATGCCCCCTGCCGTTCTTCCCCCCGAGGGGATAGGCAATCCGAGTTACCAGGGGTATTACTCCGCCGTACGGGAGAAAATACGCAGGTCCGCCTACGAGAACTACAGGCAGGCCGCGCAGGGCGGGGTATTCGTGTCTTTTATCGTCTCGCGCAACGGATCGCTTAAAGCCGTAAAAGTGCTGGATGAGAGGTCCACGGATAACGATTATCTTCGGGAAACCGCTTCCCGCAGCGTGGCCAATGCCGCTCCTTTTTCCCCTTTCCCAAGAGAGCTTGATTATGATGAATTGACGTTTAATGTGATGATCTCTTTTGAGATAGAATAGCGGTTGAAAATCATATCGGATTGTGGTATAATTATTTATGCACAGAGTCCTGTATTTTACCTATTCTCCGCCTTTGATGAAGGCGCGGCCTCAGACGCCGTCATGAGAATAGGTTTTTTTTACTTGGGAAGTGAAATACCCTGATAACGGTTTCCCGGGATTAAAAGGCGCGTCAAAGCGGTCCCGGGAAAGATGAAAGGAGGTGGTGGTCAGTTACGATGGTAACGTTCCTCCCCGGCTGAAAACGGCCCCGGAGGACGCCGCCGGCAGGGTCATTTATAGTCCTAAAAATTACTGCCTGCCGGCAGGGAACCGCAATATTGAGAGGAGGCTCTTGAAATGAAGAAGAGAGGTTTTACTCTTGTCGAAATCATGATAGTAGTTGCCATTATAGCCTTACTCGCGGCGATCGCCATCCCTAATCTTCTCCGCGCGAGAATAACCGCCAATGAATCGGCGGCCCAAGCAACGTTAAGGACGATATCGACGGCCCTGGAGACTTACGCGGCCGCCAACAGCGGTGTCTATCCCGAAGCGGAGACGACCCTCACCGGCGCCACGCCGCCGTATCTCAACAGGGCATACAGCGGCTCGACGGTCCAGGGGTATAGTTACACGTACAGCACCTTGACGACCACCGCCTATTGCGTGCAGGCCGCCCCGAGTTCCTCGGCGACCGGCACGAAAACCTTCAGCGTGACCCAGGGCGGAGTCCTGGCTGAAGGCGCCTGCTCGTAACCTATCGGAGCAGTGCCGCGGATCACAAGCGGCGCCCCTGGTTCAGGGGCGCCGCTTCTTTTTTATCTTGCGGAATGGCTTTTTTATGCTAAAATTTTCTGTAAACGCCGGTTATAGAAAAGTTTAGTCGCGTGCCCGCGGAGAAGAGGATATGCCCGGAATTTCGGAAAAAGGAAGAAGTTTTCTGGTGCTGGTCACCGCCGCCGGATTGCTCAGCCTGCTGCTGAGCGTCCTGGGGGAGAAGGTCATAGGTGTGGTCGTCACCCGCAACAACGCGGCGGCGGCGGCCACGCTTAAGTCTATTGCCACCGGACTGGAGAGCTACGGCAAGGAACACGAGGGACAGTATCCCGACGATTTCTCCGTGCTTACCAAGGGTACTCCTCCTTATATAGACCGCGATTACCTTATGGAGTCACCGCATAACGGGTTCAATTATTTTTGCTCAAGGCTGGATAAGACCGGTTATAATTGTTCCGCTATCCCTATCAAATGCGGCATAACCGGGTCCAAGAATTTCGCCGTGGCCACCGGGAACCTTTTCGTTTCGGAGGATTGCGATAAAAATGAATAACCGCAGGGCGTTCTCTCTCGTGGAAATAATGGTCGTTACCGGCATCGTGGTCGTCCTGATATCTCTTGCCGTGCCGAACATACTGCGTTCCAGGGTTATAGGCATGGAGACTTCCGCCCTAGGCAACCTGCGGGCGTTGAACAACGCCTGCCAGTTATACCAGATCAACATGAAGAATTATCCTGAAGCCCTCAGCGATATGTCGGAACCGGGGGTCACCCCGCCCTATATAGATCCCGAGCTTGCCGGAGGCATAAAGCAAGGGTATTACTTTATTTATTCATTGGTGGCTTCAGATCATTTTACAGTGAACGCAAATCCCACGGCTTCCGGCCTGCTGAGGGGAAGGTTCTTTTTCATGGATGAATCCGGGCAAGTTCACGCCAAGAGTGGAGGGCCTGCCGGTGCCGATGATCCGGTCCTGTTCTGAGAAAGGTTTCAGTCTTATAGAGGTCCTTGTAGCTTCGGCCGTGCTTGTCTTTGCCTTCGCCGGCATGCTGGCGACGTATGTGTCGCTGTTCGCATTGTCCGATATCTCCGAGAAATACCTGATGGCCAACAACGCTCTCCAGACGGAGATGGAGAAGATCCGTTTGACGGATTTTTCCGCTATCGCCTCCCTTGACGGCACCACTTTCACCGTTGACGGGATGGACGCCGGAGACGCGGTGGGGCGTATAGAGATAACCGATTATACCCTCAGGTCAAACCCCAAAGAGACGCTCCGAAAAGTGCGTCTTGTAGTCTGCTTCAGGCACAAGGGACAGATCATAGTGGGGGAGGACAAGAACCTTAACGGCAGCCTCGATGCGGGGGAGGACGTTTCCCCGCACAACGGCAGGATGGATTCACCCGTGGAGGCGGTATCGTTCATATCGAGCTCATGAGAATGCGGAGAGGATACGGATTAACGGAGTTGATAGTGGCGGCGGCGATAATCTGCTCCGTCCTGGCGGTCGCTTTCGCCGGTCTGCTTGGTTCCAACCGCAGCTGGCGCACGGGAAGGAACAAACTGGTCTGCCGCCAGGAAGCGCGAAAGATCATAGATAATGTGGCGAGGACCCTGCGCGGTTCCAGCCCGGGATGGTCTCTGGGGGGCAGCACTTACGGAATATCCATCAGTGAATCCGGCAGGCGGATAGATTTTTACGTGCCGCAAATGGAAGACGGCGAGATCGCGACCCTGACTAAAGTGACCTATAAAATGGACAGTGAGCATCCCCGCCGGCTGCTTTTCAAGCGGGGACTTGAAGCGGCCGTGGTCGTTTCCGATTTCGTGGAAAGCATAAATTTCGGCGGCGGATGCAGCGGGTGCTCTTCCTA
This sequence comes from uncultured Planctomycetales bacterium, assembly GCA_964488935.1. GTDB lineage: Bacteria > Omnitrophota > Gorgyraeia > Gygaellales > Profunditerraquicolaceae > Undivivens. The sequence goes on from CAZAVF010000034.1 coordinate 7,649, forward strand.
TACCTGTACCGCCGTCGCGCATAATTGTCCTTCCGTCAAAGTGGACCTGACCGTTTCCGATAATGAGGAGTTCTCCATCTCCGCCCAGGTAGCGGTCAGGAATTACGAACAGTCATTGTCCTCCGAAGTGGTGGTGGAGGCTCCCGAAGCCGGAGAGTTCTGACGGGTATCGGGGAGCCGGTTCACAAAAGACAAGGAGACGCACGATGAAAAGACTTTCGGGGATTCCCGGTAAGATCAAGGGAAAAAAAGGGATAGTGCTGGCCGTTACCCTGGTCATAATCGCGGCGATCCTTGTGGCCACCGCCGTTTATTATTCCAGCATGGTCAACGAGAAGTCTTCGGGTGAAATATCCAGGTATGTCTCCCAGGCCGTTTATCTGGCCGAGGCCGGGCTGAACCACGGCGTCTCGGAGATGAGAGAGCGCATAAGGACCGATCTCCAGCAGCAGGTCTCGCAGATCAGGACCTCTTCCACTTTTCATACCTACGTGGCCACGGGAGATCCCTTGGGGTTCTTGAGCGATTTCGCTTACCCCAGTTCCGGAGACAAGTTCAGCGTTTCCGGAGACGAGGCGGTCCTGACCCTCACTCCGCTGGCGCTTAACAGCGGGGTATCCGGCGGCTACGAGGCCGTTATCACGGTGCGCGCCGCCCGTCCTCCGGAGGAGGACACCTCGAGCGGGGAAAAATACGTTTTTTATTATACTTACGACATCACTTCCCGCGGGTATGTCTCCGCGGCCAGCCCGGCGATTGAAAAAAGGCTGGTAATGAGCGGGGGCAGTTTTACTCTCAGCGTCCAGCGCGATACTTTCGCCAAGTTCGCCCTGTTCACTGCCCACCATATGACGCCTTCGGGCACAACCGTGTGGTTCACCTCGAACACCAGGTTCAACGGCCCTGTCCACAGCAACGAGCGTTTCAGTTTCGCGCAGAGTCCCGGGGCATCTTTCAGCCAGGAAGTCACGCAAAGCCAGAATAAAGCGCGCTATTATAATAACGGCTGGCCGGTGCTTCTGGACGCTTCCTCAAATCCGCCTTATGACGTCCCGAGTTTTTCCGCCGGGTTCTCCCGCGGGCAGGACCAGATAAACCTTGAGTCGTCTATATCACAGTCCGACCTGAGGAGCCAGGCGCTGGGGAGTATGTCCGAACCGGGACAGAACGGCATATACGTTCCCAACGACGGGACTTCCCTCACCGGGGGAATATACATACGCGGTTCGGCTTCCGTTTCAATGGGGCTGGATTCGAGCGGCAACGCGGTCTACACGATCACCCAGGGAACTACGGTAAAGCAGATAACCGTTGACCTGTCCGCCTCCACCACGACGGTCAAGACCGGGGCAAGTACGCAGACATACAGCGGCGTCCCCGACGGGGTGGATAACGAGGGCATATTGATCTATGATAAGGGCGACATCACCGGTTTGACCGGGGTCGTGCAGAAGGACAGCAAGGTCACGGTATCGAGCGAGCAGGATATAGTCATAACAGGCAGCGTGACATACGAACAATACGATACATCGCCCACCCTGAACGCCGAGAACTATACGAACGTTCTCGGGATACTTGCCTGGGGAGGGGACGTCCGCATAGGCACGGGCGCCCCCAGCGATATCTCAATCCACGGCATAGTGATGGCTCCCCACGGGGTTTTTGAAGTGGATAATTACAGCAGCGGCAGCCCGCGCGGCACGGCGACCCTGCTGGGAGGGGCGATAACCGATTTCTACGGTCCTTTCGGGACTTTCAGCGGCGATCATAATATTTCAGGCTACGGCAGGAATTTCGTTTACGACGCGCGCATGCTTTCGGGGATGACCCCGCCGTATTTCCCGTATATGACCAATTTTACTTCATTCATTTCCGGTCTGGACAGCCGGCCGGTATGGCAGGAGGAGTGAAACATGAAAAATCTCGCGGTATTGAAAATGCTGATCGGGGGTTTCATTGTCTGCTGTTTGTTGTCGGCGGTGATCGTGATCATAATGGTCTCCAGATATGAACGCCGGGATGGGCAGGTAGAGTTACAGGCGCCGGTCGCCGCCGCTCCGTCGGTGGAAAAGATATTCCCGGCCGCGCAGGCTCCGTCCTCCGCGCAGGCCGCGGTCAAGGAGAAGGAACCGCCGGAAAAGGAGATGCCTTTGAAACAGGGGGAACCGCTGTTGTACTGAGAAATCGAAGCGCGGGGCGCGATGGACGAAGCATTACTAAAGCAATATCCTGACGGCAGCTAAAAGGCGGATGTAATGGAAATGAGAGGTTTATTTAGTATTTTCAAGGGCGGTCCGCGGTGTTCCCTGGGGATCGATATCGGGACCGCCGTGATCAAGGCCGTGAAAGCCGTTCATAACGGCTCTTCGGCAGGGTTGTGCCGCGCGGTCAAAGAGGAAATAACCGGCGGTAACGTGCAGGAATCGCTTTCACGCGTGGTCGCGGCTTTTCCAGAGGCAAAAGTGGTCAATTTATCCATAGCCGGTTCCAACTCGGTCGTCATGCGTTATATAACCATGCCGCGGATGGACAGGAAAGAGTTGTTCCAGGCCCTGAAGTTCGAAGCCACAAAATACGTCCCTTTTCCCCTGGAGGAAGTATATTTCGACGCGCACATAATCTCTCCGCACTCCGGGGCCGGCGCGGACAATAAAATGCAGGTGCTTTTGTCAGCGGCGCGGAAAGAACTGGTCAATCAGCGCATGGAGATGGCGGAGCGCGCAGGCATAAAGGTAAATTGCGTGGATATAGACTGTCTCGCCGTATTTAACTCTTTTAGCGCGGCCTGCCAGGACAAGATGCAGGCCTACGGCAAAAAGGTCTTCGCGCTCTTGAACATCGGCGATCAGAACAGCAATCTGGATATTGTGGAGAGCGGCAATCTGCGGTTGAGCCGTGACCTCCATCAGGGCGCGGTCAAGATGATGGAACGGATATCCGTGTCTTCTTCTCTTGATCAGGCATCCGTGGCCGAAAGGCTCGCCGGGGGGGCACAGGCCGAACAGGAGGATTTCGGCAGGGCTTTCAGCCAGGCGGTCTCGGAATTGGCCATGGAATTGAGGGTCTCTTTCGATTATTACGAAAGCCAGAGCAGCGCCGCGGTCTCCGGCATACAGCTCAGCGGGGATGCCTCCGGGTGGCCGGGATTCGAGGAACAGCTTTCCGAGCTCCTGGGTCTGCAGGTGGAAACATGGGATCCTTTGCGCAAACCGCCGGGAACGCCGGATCTGGCGCTTCCTCCCGGGGGAACACGGGGATTCGCGGTCGCAGCAGGACTTGCTTTAAGAAGATAGGGCGTGACGATCTTATGATAGAGATAAATCTTTTGCCGCAGGAACTGCACAAGGAGAACCGCGCCGCCGGCGAGAAGGCCGGCCTGACATTATCATGGCGCATACTGGCGGCCGTGTTCATCGCCGTCCTTATGCTGCTGTTCTTCCTTAACGGACTCCTTTTTTTCACGATCGGGGCCAAGCGGGCGCAGTTGTCCGGGCTGGAGCAGAAGTGGGAACAGATGCTGCCGGCATTCAAGGCGTTCGAGCAGAAGAAAAAGATACAGGAGTCTTTTTCCCGCGACAGCAGGGCGGTGGCCGCGCTCTCGGCCGCCAGGATGAACTGGTCGGTGAAACTGGAGAGGCTGGGGGAGGTCATCCCCGGCGGGGTGTGGTTCAATACGCTTACCTGTTCCGATAAGGGACTGGTGCTGGAGGCCTCGGTTTTCTCCCCCGGCGCGGAAATGGAACTTTTGAACCGTTTCATATCGGATCTTAAAGCCGATGAGACGTTCCCGTCCGGTTTCTCGGATATCGAGCTCGGGGCCGTGAACAGGGAGACCGCCGGCGGCTACGAGATCATGAATTTCCTGGTCAACGCTTCAACGCAAAGGACTGTCCGTAAATGAGGAATTTTCTGCGCAATATGGACTGGGACGAGGTGCCGGACCCAAAAAAAGTATTTCTGGCCGCGGTTATTCTGGCTATAATAGTATATGCGGACTGCGCTTTCCTTCTCTTCAAGCAGGCGGAGGGGCTTAAGCAGGTCTGCTCCAAAGTCAATAAATTGAGCAGGGATATATCGGATAAGAACAGGGAACTGCTTTCCCCTGCGGCGGTCAATCCGGCTGCTGCCGGCAGGGAAGTGAACCGGGCGCAGATCCTGAAATTCGGCGATCTGCCGCGTCTGTTGAGGGATATCTCGGCCGTTTCCCTGCGAAATAACCTGAAGATAATGCAGATACTGCCCCAGGGCGAAGCGGCCCCGTCCAAAGATACTCCCCCTGCGGTCAAGCTGCCGGCGGTGAACATATCGCTCGATCTGTCCGGCAGGTTCTATGACACCGTAGAATTCATAAAGGACCTGGAGAACAGCAGATATTTTCTGCAGGTTCAGGACCTGAAGATACGCCGGAGTAAAAAGGATTATACGCTGCAGGATATCGGCCTGCTGCTTAAGGTTTACGTCAATAAATGATCTACGCGTTTCCCCGGCCGTGCCAAGCGGCGGCCGGGAACGGGGAGAGGATGAGGTATTTGAGAAATCCGGACATGAACGCCATAAGGCTGCTCCTGGCCGCGGGATTGCCGGCGGTTTTTCTCTGGTGCGCCGGCACCGGGGAAGCAGGGGCCGCCGCAGGCAGGCGCGACCCGTTCATCCCGCTGGTGACGCCGGAGGGCAGATTGATACAGCCGGCGCTTTCCCGGGGGGAAGGCGACGTCAGGCTTGAAGGGTTGATCTACGACGAGAACGGATCATCGCTGGCGATCATCAACGGCGCCGTGGCCGGAGTGGGCGACAGCGTCCGGGGGTACCGGGTCATCAAGATCGCCGAGAATAAAGTAACGCTGATGAAAGACGGAGAATTGAAAGAGCTGCTACTGCAGAAAAAAAAGGAGGAATCCTTTGATTACGATAAGAAACGCTGAGCCGGGGGTCCTGTTCATCTTGTGCCTGTTCGTGTTATGCCCCATGTTCTTCTGCGGGGGGCTCCGGGCGCAGCCGTCTTCCGCCGACGCCGGGGTCTCATCGGCGGGCAACGTCACTCTTGATTTCAAGGACGCGGATATAAGGAACGTCCTGAAGATCATCTCCTATAAATCCGGCATGAATATCGTCACCACCCCGGACGTGATGGGGAACGTGACCATCCGGCTGACCGAAGTCCCGTGGGAAAGGGCGCTGGATGTGATCCTCCAGACCTATGGATACGGGTATGAAAAGAAATCGAACATCATTTTCGTGGCGCCCATAGACAAGCTGACGGCGCAGAAAAAGCAGGAAGTGGAGCTTGCCCAGGTCCAGCCTACGGTATCCCATGTCTATATGCTGAAATATCTCGACGCCCAGGACGCCAAAAAGGCGCTGGAGCCGCAGCTTTCCGCGCGCGGGAAGATAACGGTCCTGGAGATGACCGGGCAGGCAGGATGGGAGTTCGGCAGCGACGCACTCGGCAAGCGCAAACGCGTGTCGGAGGAGAAACTGGGCCGTTCCAAGACCCTGATCATCAGCGATATCCCGCCCGTGCTCGACAAGATAGACGAAGTGATCTCCCAGATAGACGTGATGCCGCAGCAGGTGATGATACAGACGCGCATCGTGGAGGTGAGCCGCGACACGCTGCGCGATCTCGGTATCGACGTCGGGACCGGGACCACCGGGGCGACCGATCCCACGGTGAACACCAGCACCGGCAGTTCTTCCTACGGGCTGGGCGGTCACAACCTGAGCTCGCAGGTGTCACCCTCTGGTTTCAATCCGCTTTCCAGCGAGATCACCGGGAAGATCAGCTCCACGGCCGCTTATTACAATACCGGCCTGCAGCTGCTTTTCCAGAAGCTCAACGGCACGGAGTTCGAGGTGATGCTGCACGCCCTGGAAGAGGATTCGCGCACGAACACCCTTTCGGCGCCGCGCATAATGGCATTGAACAACCAGGAAGCCACCATACTGGTCGGGACCAGGTATCCCATCCTGAAGCAGGATACCACTTCGTCTTCTTCCAGCGCCACGGTCACCACGGTCACCCTGGATTATTACCAGGACATCGGCATACAATTGAACGTGGTCCCGCAGGTGGGGGCGAATAACTGCGTGAATATGGTGGTCCATCCGGCGGTGACATCGTATACCAGCACGCTGGGGGGGACCGGGGTCGCGCAGTATCCGATAATCGAGACCCGGGAGGCGGAGACCCGGATACTGATGAAGGACGGCGACACCGTGGTAATAGGCGGGCTGCTTAAAGACGTGAAGATCAAGACCAGGCAGGGGGTGCCTTTCTTGAGCAAGATACCGCTTCTGGGGCTGCTCTTCAGCAGGGAAACCTTCGATATGGCAAAAATGGATTTGCTAATATTCATTACCGCTAATATAATAAAAGAGAACGATTTCTCCCAGGAAGAGATAAGCAGGATCGAGAAAAGCATGGAAATAGACGGAATTGATAAGGGTCCCGCGAAGAAACCGTAGGATCGGTCCTCCGCCCCGGCCAACGTGTCCCCCAGCCGGCCGTACAGCCGCCCCTTAAAAAGGCAGATGGTATGAATTACAAGATGAAGTTCGTTTTCAGCAAGACGGGAATGATGCGGTTCATTTCCCATCTTGACCTGATGCGCCTGTTCATGCGGGCCATGCGCAGGGCGGATTTTCCGCTGAAAATGTCGGAAGGTTTCAACCCTCACGTCAAACTCAGCATTGCCAGGGCGCTGAAGCTAGGCCTGGAGAGCGACGGCGAAGAGGCCGTTGTCGTCTTGACAATGTTCGTAAGGTGCGACGATTTTTGCCGGCTGCTGCAGGCGCAGCTGCCGGAAGGTATTCGGATAAAAAACGCGGTCTTGGTTTGAGATGGGCCCGCTCCTGCGGGCTCCATCCGGTAAAAGAAGCGAATGTTTTCCGCTGCATAACGGCCGCCGGGCGGCGCGGGCGCGTAAAACGGGAAGGAAATTGAAAGGAAAATGCCTAAAGAGATTTTGATCAACGCAGAACCACAGGAACGGCGGGTGGCCCTCGTCACCGACGGAAAGATGGATGAATTCTACATCGAGAGGCCCCAGGATAAAACGATAGTCGGCAACATATACAAGGGCAGGATAGACGCGGTGCTGCCTTCGATCGGCGGGGCTTTCGTGGACATCGGACTCTCGAAAAAGGGGTTCCTTTATCTTTCCGAGATAGAGTATTCGTTCGACGTCCTTGAATCGGACACCCCCCAGGCGGCGGAACAACCGCAGCAGCAGCCCCAGCAGCACGGCAGGCGCCGCGGAGGCAGGCATAATAAACACCGCAGCGGCAAGAGCGTCTCGACCCTCCTGGGTTCCATAAAGAAGGGGCAGGAGATCCTCGTGCAGGTCGTGAAAGAATCCTTCGGCAACAAGGGGCCGCGCCTCTCCTGCCATATCGGAGTGGCCGGGCGGTTCCTGGTGCTTATGCCGCAGGAGCCGCTGATAGGCGTGTCGCGCCGGCTGGTCGACGTGGCCGAAAGAAAACGCCTGCGCCAGGTGCTTTCCGAGATCAAGGACAAGGAGAAGGTGGGGTTCATTGTGAGGACCGCCGCGTCCGGCAAATCCCAGCAGGAGCTTCTCAAGGACGCGAACTTCCTGATACGGCACTGGCGCAAGATGGAGCAGGCGATCGCTTCCACCCCGGCCCCGGCCCTGGTCCATGAGGAGTATGACCTGATCTTCCGCACCATAAGGGATTCTTTCACCGAAGAGGTGAGCAAGATCATCGTGGACTCCAGGAACGAATTCTTCCGCCTGCAGAGATTCATGCGCACGTTCATGGCGTCGCCCGGGCGCAGGATAGAGCTTTACAGGGGCATAGACCTGTTCGCCGACAAGGATGTGGAACGGCAGATCAGCAAGATGTTCGAGCCCACCGTTTATCTCAACTCAAAGGCTTATATAATCATCGAGCCCACGGAAGGGCTGGTGGTCATAGACGTCAACAGCGGAGGTTTCAAGAACAAGAACCTTAACCAGGAGGATACCGCTTTCAAGGTGAATTGCGAGGCCGCCGTGGAGGTGGCGCACCAGCTTAAATTGCGCGACCTGGGAGGTATCATCGTTATCGATTTCATCGATATGATGAAGGAGCATCACCGCAGGGAGGTGCTCAAGACCCTGGAGAACGCCTTGAGCAAGGGCGGGGCCAAATACGACCTGCTGGGCATATCCAAATTCGGCCTGGTGGAGATGACCCGCGAGCGCGTGCATAACACCGTCCAGACCCTTTCTTACCAGGTCTGTCCTTATTGCCAGGGGCGCGGCAGGGTCAAATCCGCGGTCACCGTGGCCATCAGGGCCTTCAAGGATATGAAAAAACGCCTGAAAGAGACCCCGGCTGCCGAGGTCAACATAACCGTGAATCCGGCGGTGATAGACGAAATGATGAAATCCAAGAATACGCTGGCTTTCATAGAACGCAAATTCCGCACGCGCATAAACCTGATCTCCAATCCGGCCGCGCACGTGGAAGAGGTCAAGTTCTCATAATGAGCTGTGGTTCGGCGGCCTGTTGCTATGGCCCATAGCCTGTATTTCCTCGCTTTATATAATGCTTGACCATTACGTAAAATATTGTATAATATATAATTTACGGCGAAGATGATATAACCAGGGTTCCTGAAAGGAAAATCCACCCCGGATATGCGTTTTGCAGCGGCGCGCCATGCCGCCGGGGTAAACAGTGTCAAGGAGGCGTAAGAAAATGTATGCGATAGTCGAAGTAGGCTCAAAGCAGTATACCGTGGCCAAGGATGACGTCATCGAGGTGGAAAAGATAGAGACCGCCGGGGGTGGAGATCTCTCCATCGATAAGGTCCTCCTGGTTTCCGGGGAAGAAGGCGTAAAGGTCGGCAAGCCGTATTTGAAAGGCGCCGTGGTCAGCGCCAAGGTCCTGGCGCAGGTGAAGGGGGACAAGAAACTCATTTATAAATACCGCCGCCGCAAGTCTTCCGATAATCTGAAAGGCCACCGCCAGAAGCTTACCCGGATAAAGATAACCGGGATCAAGGCGTAATGAAGCTCCGCGGGCTGAAGCCCGCGGTTTCCCAAAGCGGAATACTGCGCTG
>CAZAVF010000035.1:0-16482 GCA_964488935.1 uncultured Planctomycetales bacterium
AGTTTATCGGATGTGATGATATAGACTTGATAATCGTACCCGGAGTGGCTTTTGATAAAGCCGGAAACCGCCTCGGCAGGGGCAAAGGGTATTACGATAACTTCTTAAAAAAGCTTCCTTCAGCAGTTCCTTCCGTGGGCCTGGCCTATGATTTCCAGGTCGTCCCGAACATCCCCTCCGCAGAACACGATACCGCTCTTACAAAAGTAATTTTTGCCTGAACGCCCGCGGCCGCGCCGTATCCGGCGGACCGGGACCGTCGCAGGCGGACGTGTTCATCCGGCATTTCACAATAACTTCGTTTTTTCGGGAAGGGGGAGATCATGTTATTAGCATTATTGATGCCCGTCACGGCGGCGGCAGCGCTGCTTTGCGGCTATTTATTGCGCCGTTATATCGCGGAAAGGAAAGTAAAGGACGCCGAGGCCCAGGTCAAGGCCATTATAGACCAGGCCAAAAAAGAGGCGCAGGACAAGCGCAGGGAAGCGGAGCTTGAGTCTAAAGACCTGCTCTACCGCATGCGCCAGGATTTCGACAAACAGACCCAGGAACGCAGGCAGGAACTTGTTTCTCTGGAGAAAAGGCTCTCGCAGAAAGAGGAGAACATCGACCGCCGGCTGGACCTGCTGGAGAAAAAAGAGAAAGAGATCGAGACCCGCCATGAGAACGTGAGAAAGCAGGAGGATTCCCTGAAGGCCCGGGACGCCCAGCTGGTTTCCCTGATAAACGAGGAAAAGGACCGGCTGCAGAAGATCGCCTCCCTTTCCGCGGACGAGGCCAAGCAGATACTGTTGAACAGGCTCAACGACGAATTGAGTTCCGAGAAAGCGCAGTTGATTAAGAAACAGGAGGAGGACCTGAAGGACGCCTCCGCCAAGAAGGCCCAGGAGATACTGAGCCTCTCCATACAGCGCTGCGCGGTGGAGCATACCGTGGAATCCACGGTGAGCGTGGTCACCCTGCCCAGCGACGAAATGAAAGGTAGGGTCATCGGAAGGGAAGGCCGCAACATCAGGGCGTTCGAGATGGCTACCGGCGTGGATGTGATCATAGACGACACCCCGGAGGCGGTGACCATCTCCTGCTTCGATACCGTGCGCAGGGAGATCGCGCGCCTGAGCCTGGAGAAACTGATCAGCGACGGCCGCATCCATCCCGGCAGGATAGAAGAGATCGTGGAGAAGACCAAGAAGGAGATGGAGGCGAAGATCAAGGAGGAAGGCGAAAAGGCCGCTTTCGAGTCCGGGGTGGAAAACCTGCACCCGGAATTGATAAAGCTGCTCGGCCGGCTGAGGTACCGCACGAGCTTCGGGCAGAACGCGCTCCAGCATTCCAAGGAGGTCTCTTATCTTCTCGGCGTGATGGCCTCCGAGCTCGGCCTTGATTTCAAACTGGCCAGAAGGATAGGATTGCTGCACGACATCGGCAAGGCCATCGACCACCAGGTCGAGGGGACACATGCCACGATAGGCGCGGAGCTCGCCAGGAAATACGGCGAATCGCCGGAGACGGTGGGGGCGATAGAGGCGCACCACGAGGAGGCGGAGCAGCGCAGTTTCTACGCGGTGCTGACCGTGGCCGCGGACGCCATCAGCGCCGCGCGTCCCGGGGCGCGCAGGGAGACGCTGGAGACCTATATCAAGCGCCTGGACAAACTGGAATCTATAGCCAACCTCTTCAAAGGAGTGGAAAAATCCTTCGCCATACAGGCAGGCAGGGAGATCCGGGTGGTCGTCCAGCCGGAGAAGATCTCCGACTCCGAAGCGGTGAACATGGCGCGCGAAATACGCAAAAAGATAGAGGAAGGCATGGAATACCCGGGTCAGATCAAGGTCACCGTGATCCGGGAGACCAGGGCCATCGAATACGCGAAGTAAGATGAAGATACTTTTCGTGGGGGACATAGTGGGCGGCCCTGGGAGGAGCGGTTTCCGCAGGGCGCTGCCGGGGATAAAACAGGAGTTCGGGGTCGACTTCGTGATCGCCAACGCGGAGAATTCCGCCGGCGGTTCCGGGATCACGGAGAAGACGGCGGAAGACCTTTTTTCCGCCGGCGCCGACGTGCTCACTTCCGGGGACCATATCTGGAAGAAGAGCGAGATAGTCCCGCTCATAGACAGGGAGAAGCGCATCTTAAGGCCGGCCAACGCGGCGGTCCAGGCCCCCGGCCGCGGCGCAGAGGTCTACGAACTTCCCGGCGGCAGGCGCGTGGGGGTGTTGAACCTGCAGGGGAGGGTTTTCATGGAGCCGTCCGAATGCCCGTTCAAGGCCGCGCAGGAGATACTGCAGGAACTTTCCTCCCGCACCAGGACGATCATCGTGGATATGCACGCGGAAGCGACTTCGGAAAAAGTGGCGATGGGGTGGTTCCTGGACGGCAAGGTATCGGCCGTGCTCGGCACGCATACGCACGTCCAGACCGCCGACGAGCGCGTCCTTCCCCGCGGCACGGCTTACATCACCGACGTCGGGATGTGCGGTCCGCACGATTCGGTCATCGGCAGGAAGGTGGAACACGTCCTGCACAGGTTCGTCACCGGGATGCCGGTGCGCTTCGAAGTGGCGGAAGATAACGTCCGGGTCCAGGGCGTGGTGGTGGAGATAGATGATGAAAGCGGCAGGGCGGCGTCGATCGTCCGCGTCAACGCGGCCGCTTAGCGAAGGGGATAAATGAGGAGATTCTTTATACCGGTATGCATGCTGGCCGGGGCCGCGCTGGCGGTCGCCCCGTTCCTCTGCGCGCCGTCTTCGGCGCAGGAGGAGAAGAAAGAAACGCCGGCCCGGGTCGAATTCTCCCTCGATGTCTCCGGGCAGACGTCGCCGCGCCCGAAGATATTCGCGCCCTCGATAGATCTCAGCGGCAGGGGCGACGGCGCGGATGTCTCCCGGCCGCAGTCCGCGGCGGGCGATGAGCCGTTCCGGAAATGGGGCGAGGAGATCGGGTTCCCCGGTTATTTCCGCCTGCAGCTCGATCTCTGGGAAACGGCCCAGTTGAAGGACAATAATGAGGCGGTAGAGAAACAGTCGGCTTATTATCACGGCATCATCGACAGGATATGCGCTTCGGGCGGGACGGTGATCCTGACCTTTTTCGGCACCCCGGCAGGGATGGGCAAAGTGCTGGACAAAAGAAGCCAGCCGCTGGACACCCAGGAATTCAGGAAACTGGTCAAGAAATACATCAGGGAATTCAGGAACGACAAGGTCTGGTTCGAGGTCTGGAGCGCCCCCGACCTCGACGATTTCTTCCTGGGGAGCACCCAGGATTATCTGCTGCTTTACCGCAGCGTGGCCGAGGCGGTGAAGGAGGTCGAGGCCGAGGACAAGGTGCAGATACGTCTGGGCGGTCCGGGCACCAGCTGGTGGTACCAGAACCCGGAAGGCAACACCGTGGCGGCCCCGGAAAAAAGCCTGATCTATGAATTGATCCGTTATTGTTCGCGTTACGGCCTGCCCCTGGACTTCATAACCTGGCACGCCTATTCCACAGATCCTTTCGCGGAACAGTATAATACCGCTTACAATAAGCTGCCGGTCGAGCTGATCAGGGAATGGCTTTCTTATTTCAACCTGAGCAGGGAAACCCCGTTGATCATAGACGAGTGGAATTACGACAACGGCCTGAACCTGCCGCAGGAGCGTTCGGAAAAAGGCAATATCGCCGCCAGTTACATCCCGGCCAGGCTGAAAGGAATGCAGGCCTGCGGGGTGGACGGGCAGGTCTATTACTGCCTGGAGGATTTTCATTCCAATAAGAAACACGTCACCCGCAATATCGGCGCCTTCTGGTTCGACTCTCGCGGCGGACAGTATAAGGGCGGGACCAAGGCGGCTTATAACGTTTTTCGCATGCTGCAATCGCTGGGGGAGAATTTTTATCAGCTTCCCGCGCCCGCCGCTGGCAAAGGAGATGTCGGCATGCTGGCCGGCAGGGACGGCGGCAGGGTGAACGTGCTGGTTTATAATTACGTGAACCCCGAGGCCGCAAGGGACGTGCTTTCCAGGAACGTGGGGGTGCTTAACGCCGCGGAGAGGAAGATCCTCCTGCGCATGATAAAAGACGGCACTTACGGCCGGCTGCTTTCCAGGCAGACCGACGCGCAGTCGCTCTGGGGCGTCACCAAGAGGCTGCGCTCCCTGTTCGCCGACGCGGTGTCTCGCAACGACGAGATCGAAAAGAAAAAATCGGCCGTCCAGCCGGTCAGGATCACGCTGAAGAACTTAAGCGGGGATTACCTGGTGCGCAGATACGCGGTGGATGCCTCCTGCGCCAGGGATTGCGTTTTCTCTCCCGCCCAGGAAAAGACGGTTTCCTGTTCCGGGACATTGGAAGAGACGGCGGAACTGCCGGCATATTCCGTGATATTGTTCTCCTTCGAGCCGAAACCTGCGGAACCGCCGGCTGCCCCCGCGGCCGCGCAGGACGGACAGTCCAGGCCGGCGGAAACGGCCGTTCACGCGGACGCGGACTCCGCGGCTGTCCCGGCGGCGCAGTCCGTCCAGGAGAAGAAGAGCGTTCCTTAGCCGGATGAAGAACATTCTGGAAGAAGAAGAAGACGGTTTTTTCACCGGGCGCCCGGAAGGGAGGCGGAAGGTTTTCACCGTCTCGGAGATCAACCGGCAGATAAAGGAATTGATGGAGGCCGGGTTCCCGGAGGTGTGGGTGGAGGGAGAGGTCTCCGGCGCAACGAGGATCGCCACCGGCACCATATTCTTTAATTTGAAAGACGCCTCCGGACTGTTGAAATGCGTTATCTTTCCCCAGACGGCGCGCGGGATAAAGTTCGAGCTGAAGGACGGCGACAAGCTGGTCTGCTGCGGAGGCATCAGCGTTTATGAAAGGGACGGCCGCTATCAGCTTTACGTGCGCAGCCTGGAGCCCAAGGGGCTCGGCAGCCTGCAACTGGCCCTGGAGCAGTTGAAGAAGAAACTGGAGAAAGAAGGGCTTTTTTCCCCCGAGCATAAACGGGAGATCCCTTATCTGCCGTCGCGCATCGGCGTAGTCACTTCCGCCTCCGGCGCCGCCTTTAAGGACATTTTGAAGGTGGTGGACAGGCGTTTCAACGGAGTGCATGTGGTTTTGAATCCGGTCAGGGTCCAGGGTGAGGGGGCGGCGGAAGAGATCGCTTCCGCGGTCAGGGAGTTCAGCGTATACAATGCGGGCGTGCGGGAAAGCGAACGCGTAGAGGTTTTGATCGTCGGCCGCGGCGGCGGCAGTATCGAGGATCTCTGGGCCTTCAACGAGGAGCCGGTGGCGAGGGCGCTTTACGACTCGGAGATCCCGGTGATATCGGCCGTGGGGCACGAGAGGGACTGGACCATTTCCGACCTGGTAGCGGACCTGCGGGCGCCTACTCCTTCGGCGGCCGCGGAGATGGTCGTGCCGGACAAAGAAGATCTCCGGCAGAGGGTTTCCCTGCTTGCGGGTTCTCTGCGGTCGGGGTTGAAGGATCTCCTGCGTTCATTGAGGGAAGACCTGGACGTCCTGGCGCACCGCATGCAGATGAGCGCCGCGCATTGCCTGGAGATCAGCGCAAGCCGCATGGACTCCGCCGCCAAGAAACTCCGGCTGTTGAATCCGGCGGTGATGCTTGAGCAGTTCCGCCGGAGGGTCGGCGAGCTGTCCGGCAGGGCTTCGACGGCCTGGGCGCATTTGTTGCAGATCAAGAACGCGGCCTTGAGGTCGGCCGCCGCCAATCTCAACGGCTTGAGCCCTTTGAAGGTCCTCTCGAGAGGATACAGCATTACTTTTTCCGCCTCCGGCGCCGTGGTCAGGAACGCCGGGGACGTTGCCGCGGGAGAAGAGATAAGGGTAAAATTACACGACGGCGAGATAGCCGGTCGGGTGACGGAGGTGCGCAGAGATGGCGGAGATCAAATTTGAAGAGGCGCTGAAGAAACTGGAAAAGATAGTCGAAGACCTGGAAAAAGGCGACTTGACCCTGGACGAAGCCCTGAAGAAATACCAGGAAGGGATAGAATTGTCCCGGTCCTGCGCTTCCCGGCTCGACAGCGCGCGCAAGAAGATAGAAGTCCTTTCGAAGAACAAGAAAGGCGATCTTGAGCTCAAGCCTTTCGGTGACGGGAAGGACGAAGAGGAAGAATAATGCTGCTGGAACGCATCAACTCCCCCGCAGACCTGCGCGGATTGTCTATGGAGCAGCTGGCGGAACTTGCCGGCGAGCTGCGCCGCCGCATACTGGAGGTGGTCTCCGTCAACGGCGGACATCTCGCTTCCAGCCTCGGCGCCGTGGAGCTGGCGATCGCCCTGCATTACTGTCTCGATACCCCGCGGGACAAGATCGTCTGGGACGTCGGCCACCAGACCTACGCCCACAAGCTGATAACGGGAAGGACCCGCGGGTTCGAGAGCCTGCGCAAATACGGGGGGCTGAGCGGTTTTCCCTGCAGGGACGAGTCGGAATACGACCTTTTCACCACCGGGCACAGTTCGACCGCGGTATCCCTCGCGCTCGGCCTCGCCTGCGCCGGTGATATCCAGGACGCGGAAAGAAGATTCAAGGCCGCCGCGGTGATCGGCGACGGTTCCTTGAGCGGCGGCCTCTGTTTCGAGGGGCTGAACAACGCCGGGCATCTGAAAAAAGACCTGCTGGTGGTCCTGAACACCAACGAGATGAGCATCGCCCCCAACGTGGGGTCGGTGAGCACTTATATAAACAAGATAATCTCGTTGCCGGTTTACAACCGTTTCCGCAGTTCGCTGGAATCTTTCCTCAATTCCCGCGTGCCGCGCGGCAAGAGGCTGCTGAAGCTGGCCAACAAGTTCGAGGAGGGGTTGAAAGGCCTTTTTATACCCGGCGTCTTCTTCGAGGAACTGGGTTTCAGGTATTTCGGCCCTTTCGACGGCAACAACCTTGCCCAGTTGATACCGGCGATGAAGAAGATACTCGCGTTCAAGGGGCCTTTGTTCATGCACGTGATCACCAAGAAAGGCAAAGGATTTGCCCCGGCGGAAAAAGACCCGGTGCGGTTCCACAGCACGGGTCCGTTCGACGTTTCCGCGGGCCGGAAACAGGAACCGGCCGCCGGTTCCGGGCCGACGTACACCTCGGTCTTCGGCGGGAAAATGGTGGAACTGGCGGCGGGAGAGAAGAGCCTGGTCGCGATCACCGCGGCCATGGCCGAAGGCACCGGGCTGGATGTTTTCCGGGATAAATACCCGCAGAGGCTTTTCGACGTGGGGATAGCCGAGGAACACGCCGTCTGTTTCGCCGCCGGCCTTGCCAGGCAGGGGTTGATCCCGGTGGCCGCCATATACTCCACGTTCCTGCAGAGGGCGTATGACCAGATAATCGAGTGCGTGGCTTTGCAGGGGCTGCACGTGATCTTCGCCCTCGACCGCGCCGGGCTCGTCGGGGACGACGGACCCACGCACCAGGGTATTTTCGACATAAGTTTCCTGCGTCACATCCCGAACATGACGGTGATGGCGCCGGCGGACGCGGACGAACTGGAGATGATGCTGGAATTCTCGCTGTCCTTGAAAGGCCCGGTTTCCCTGAGATATCCCAAAACCTCGTCCTGTCTTCTGCGCCGCAGGCTGACGGGCGGCAAGGCCGTTGCGGTGAAACTCGCCGGGGCGGAGGTCTTAAGGGAGGGGAACGACTTTGCGCTGTTCGCCCTGGGCGGCGTAGTGTCGGCGGCCGAGGAGGCCGGGGCGCTGCTGGAGAAAAAGGGTCTGTCCGGGAGCGTGGTCAACGCCAGGTTCGCCAAGCCGCTGGACACCGTCCTGTTAAAGAACATCGCGGCGCGGACAAAATTAGTTTTTACGGTGGAAGACGGTATAATAAAGGGGGGCTTCGGCTCGGCGGTGGAAGAGGCCCTGGGCGTGCCGGTGATCAAGCTCGGAGTGCCGGAGGAGTTCCCCCCCTGCGCCAAGAGGCGGGAATTGCTGGAGCGTTACGGCCTGGATGCCGCCGGCATCGCCGGCAGGATAGCCGTGGAAGCGAGGAAATAGTCGTGGCGAAATTGATCATAGACGCGGAAAAATGCAAAGGCTGCGGCTTGTGCGTTAAATTCTGCCATAAGGGACTGCTGAAGAAATCCGGTAAATTGAACGCGCTGGGCGCCGTGTATGTGGAATTCCACGACGAAAAAGAGATCTGCGGCGGCTGTTGTTTCTGCGCCTTGGTCTGCCCGGAGTGCTGCATAGAGGTGCGAAAGTGAAAGACGGGAAGAAGATCCTGTTAAGCGGAAATGAAGCGATCGCCGAGGGGGCCATCCGGGCCGGCTGCCGTTTTTACGCCGGATACCCGATCACCCCGCAGAATGAGCTGACTTCTTATATGGCCAGGCGCATGCCGGAGGCCGGAGGCGTTTTTATCCAGGCGGAATCGGAACTGGCCGCGGTCAATATGGTCATGGGAGCGGCGGCAAGCGGGATCAGGGCCATGACTTCCTCTTCCAGCCCGGGAATAAGCCTGAAGCAGGAAGGGATCTCTTATCTGGCCGGGGCGGAACTCCCGGCGGTGATAGTGAACATGATGCGCGGCGGGCCCGGTCTGGGGAACATACTGCCTTCGCAGTCGGATTATTTCCAGGCGACCAAAGGCGGCGGGCACGGCGATTACCATTGTCTGGTGCTGGCGCCTTCCCGCGTGCAGGAGGCATTCGATACCATGTTCTCCGCTTTCGCTTTGTCCGACAAATACCGCGTCCCGTCCATTATCCTGGGCGACGGCATGCTCGGGCAGGTGATGGAACCGTTCAGCGTGCGCGTTCCCCCGGCGTTCGCCGCGAAAAAGAAGGGAAGCATTCCCAAGCCCTGGGCGTTGACCGGGTGCTCCGGCAGGGAACCGAACGTGATCAAGTCTTTTTATCTCAGGGACGGAGACCTGGAGGATTTTAACCTGCGCCTGCAGAAGAAATACGCGGAGATACTGAAAAAAGAGGCGCGTTATCAAGGCACGATGCTTAAAGACGCCGAAGTGGTGCTGGTGGCCTACGGGACCATGGCCAGGATCTGTTCCGCGGTGGTGCGCCGCCTGCGCAGGGAAGGCAGGAAAGCCGGGTTGATCAGGCCGGTGACGCTCTGGCCTTTCCCGGTGCAGGCCTTTCTGCCCAAAGTATCTCCGGCGCGCAGATTCCTGGTGGCCGAGATGTCATACGGGCAGATGCTGGAGGACGTGAAACTGGCGCTCAACGGCAGGGCCAAAGTGGGTTTTATCGGCAGGGCAGGCGGCGGCTTTCCGCTGGAAGAGGCGATAGCCGCGGAGGCGCGCAAGCTATGAAGAAAATATTCTACCGCCCGGAATCTTTGCGTAATACGGTGACCCATTACTGCCCCGGCTGCGGGCACGGCATCGCGCACCGCCTGGTGACGGAGGTGATAGACCTGCTGGGAGTGCGGGAAAAGGTCATCGCCGTGGCGCCGGTGGGCTGCGCAGTGGTGGCCTACGATTACTGGAATTTCGATTGTTGCGAGGCCGCGCACGGCAGGGCGCTGGCGGTCGCCACCGGGATCAAACGCTGCCGCCCGGACAGGGTCGTTTTCACTTACCAGGGCGACGGGGACCTGGCCGCCATCGGCACCAACGAGACCATACACGCCGCCAACCGCGGGGAGAACCTGACGGTGGTGTTCGTTAACAACGCCATCTACGGCATGACCGGAGGGCAGATGGCCCCGACCACGTTGTTGGGGCAGGTCACAAGCACCACTCCCGGCGGCAGACAGGCCGATGTTCAGGGATATCCGCTCAAGATATCCGAGATGCTGGCGATGCTGCCCGGCGTGAAATACGTGGAACGCTGCGGGCTTTTTTCGCCCCAGGAAATAATCAAGGCCAAGGCCGCTTTGCACCTGGCGTTCGACAACCAGCTTAGCGGCGGGGGATTCTCGCTGGTGGAGCTGCTTTCGCCATGTCCCACCTACTGGGGCATGTCCCCGGCGGCGGCGCTGGACTGGATAAGGGACACCATGGTAAAAGAATTCCCGTTAGGCAGGATAAAATAATGGTCAAACCCGGCAAAATATTACGGCAGGAAGAGAAGATCATCGCAGCCGGTTCGGGCGGACAGGGGATCATGCTCCTGGGAAAGCTGCTCGCCGAGGCCGGCATGCGCGCCGGTCTGCGGGTGACATGGCTGCCTTCTTACGGGGCGGAAGTCCGCGGCGGCACCGCCAATTGCATGGTGGTTATCTCTAAATCGGAAGTGGGGTCGCCTTACGTGGAAAAAGCGGACACCCTGATCGTGATGAACCAGCCTTCTCTGGGCAAATTCCTGCCGCGGCTCAGAAAGGGAGGACTGCTTTTGTATAATTCCTCGCTGGCGAAAGCTCCGGATAAAACCGGCATGGACGTCCGCGGATATCCTTTCACCGAGACTGCGGCCGCGGCCGCCGGTTCGCTGAAGGCCGCCAATATGTCGGCGCTCGGCGCCTATATCGCTATAAAAAAGATGTTCTCCGCGGAAAAGATACTGGAGATAATCAAACAGCAGAAACGCGAATTGCTGGAGATGAACAGGAAAGCGCTGCTTGCCGGCATCGCCCTGGTAAAATAGCCGGTAAGCCCGGTTTTATACTTCGCCGGCGCTAAATGAAGCTCCGCGGGCTGAAGCCCGCGGTTTTCTGGCCGCGCATATATAAAAATCATGAGCAAGCCGCGGCCTAAAGACCGTGGCGCGTAGAATCGAGTTAAGTAAAAGAAAGGGAGAAAAAGATGGTCAGAGTAAGATTCGCGCCCAGCCCCACCGGGTTTTTACATATCGGAGGTTCGCGCACGGCGTTGTTCAACTGGCTTTACGCGCGCGCCAAGGGAGGGAAATTCGTCCTGCGCATAGAGGATACCGACGTCAAGCGCTCCAAACAGGAGTATCTCGACGAGATACTGGACAGCCTTTCCTGGATGGGGTTCAACTGGGACGAGATATATTACCAGAGCAAAAGGTTCGAGATATACCGCGAGATCGCCGAGCGGCTCCTGCAGGAGGGTAAGGCCTACCGGGCTTCCGCGGCCGGGACCGACGCCGAGGGGGAAGAGGACGGGGCGGAGATAGAGAAAAAGCAGGAAGCCATAATCTTCAAGGTCGTGCAGCAGAAGGTGGTCTTCAACGACCTGATCCACGGGGAGATCACCTTCGACACCGGCGTGATCAAGGACCAGGTGCTCATCAAGTCCGACGGCACCCCGGCCTACAACTTCGCCTGCGTGGTGGACGACGCGGCGATGAACATCAACCATGTCATCCGGGGGGACGACCACATCTCGAATACGCCGAAACAGATACTGCTTTACCAGGCTCTGGGTTTCCCGGTGCCGGAATTCGCCCATCTGCCGCTTATCCTCGGCAAGGACGGCGGCCGCCTCTCCAAGCGCACCGGCGCCACCGCCATCAGCGACTACCGCCGCATGGGGTACCTGCCGGAGGCGCTGGTGAACTACCTGCTTCTGCTCGGCTGGTCGCCCGGAGGCAACCAGGAGATAATAGACATCCGGGACGCGATCAAGAAGTTCGACATCAAGAACGCCAACAAGACCGCGGCCACTTTCGACATAGACAAGCTCAACTGGATAAACAATCAGTACATCAAGATCGCAGACACGTTGGACCTGTCCACGGCGCTGGAGCCGTTCCTCAAGGAACAGGGGCTCGACGTCTCCGGATTCGGCAAGGATTACCTGCTTTCGGTGGTCAAACTCTTCCAGGGCAGGCTGGGCACTCTTAAGGATTTCCCCGCCTGGGCCGATTTCTTCTTCAAGGACGACTTCGTTATCGATCCTCAGGCTAAGGAGAAACATTTGAACAGGGATTTCTCCCGCGAGTTCAAGCTGTTCGCAGAACGCCTGCAGGCCCTGGAACCGTTCGACATCGTCACCATCGAGAAATGCTTCCGCGACCTGCTCGTCGAATTGGGACTGCAGTCGAGAGAACTGATACACCCGGTAAGGGTGGCGCTCACCGGCAAGACCATCGGCCCGGGGTTGTTCGAGGTCATCTATTACCTCGGCAAAGAACGCGTCGGCCGCAGGCTGACGGCCTGGGTGAAGCAATAACAGAGGGTTTTTCCCGGCGGTGCGGGCGTAAAATTACACTTGTCACAACCGGTGCGCTGTAATAAAATAATGAAGCTTCGCGGGTTGGTTTTTCGACTACACCCGGGGAGACCGGATAAGTTGAGCTTATGCTTCGACAGGCTCAGCATCTTTCTGAGACAAAAGAGTAGAAACCTATCCTTCGGCTTTGCTCAGGATTTTCTGGATAAAAGATTTATAAGGAAGGGTTCTAATTAGTTTATTGTAATTTATTTATGAGCTTATGCTTCGACAAGCTCAGCATCTTTCTGAGACAAAAGAGTAGAAGCTTATCCTTCGACTTCGCTCAGGATTTTCTATATAAAGATTTATAAGGATATTGCCCTGTCGTCTAATCGGTAGGACTTCAGATTCTGGATCTGACTATCATGGTTCGAGTCCATGCGGGGCAGTGATTCGACGCGCCCTCATTTCATTCGGGCTTGCTCATTATCTGTGGGCGGGTTGCTTTGAGATGGGGGCGTTGTCATTTCCTTGGAAGCCCCCAAGAGTCTGGGCAAAGGGATTTCTGTTTGAGGGGATTAAAACTTTTGAGATGAAAAGAAGGGAGAAAAAGTTTCCATGGACAATAACTCCAATTCCCGGGAAGAATTATTATCCGAGCTGGATTCATTGCGCCGGCAGGCCGCGGAACTAAAAGCCGGAGAGGAGAAATACCGGCAGATAGTGGAGAATGCCAACAGCATTATCCTGCTTATGGACACAAGGGGCAATATCACTTTCTTCAATCAATACGCCCAGAGGTTCTTCGGTTTCTACGAGAATGAGATACTGGGGAAGAATGTTATCGGGACGATCGTTTCCGAAAAGGACTTCTCAGGGCAGGACCTGGTTGCCATGATCGAGGACATTGTGCAGAATCCTGAAAGGCATTCCGTGAACGAGAACGAGAATGTCCGCATGAACGGAGAGAGAGTCCGCGTGCTGTGGACCAACAAGGCCGTTATCAACGATGACGGAAGCATCAAGGAGATCCTCTGTATAGGAAATAAGGTCGTTTAATCGAAGCGCGGAATTCCCCGGTTTTCAAATTAACGAAACGATCAGTGCAGCGGTATGTTTCTCAGCGCAAGGAGGATATCCTTGCGCTTTTTACTTGTAAGATGGGGGAGAACCGCGGACAGGCGCGGCGGGAATCCCTTGCAATACATGTATAACAATGTTATACTTATATTGCAAGCAGGAGATGAGAATATGACCAGATTAAAAGCGTTCCGTTTACCGTCCGAATTGGTTAACAGGTTGTCTTCATTGGCAAAGGCTACGCATCGGAGCGAGACTTTTTATGTCACCGATGCTTTAGCCCATTATCTGGAAGATTACGCCGATGCGCAGATCGCCAAAGACCGTTTCAACGACCCGAGATCGAAGATCGTTTCCGGCGCAGCGCTAAGGAAACAGCTCGGTGTATAAAGTTGTCTATCTTGATTCGGTTGAAGACGACCTGAGAAAGATAGATAAAGCCGCAGTTAGGAAAATCCTTACCCGTATAGAGAAACATCTTGCCAAAGACCCCAAGGGATTGGGGAAACCCTTAAAAGGCGAATTCCGGGGATATTGGCGTTATCGCTGGGGAGACTATCGTATAATCTATAGAATAGCGGAATCGGAAATCTTGATCCTGGTTTTGCGTATCGGCAACAGGAAAGATATCTATAGTTAACTTTTTAAACTGGAACACCCCGGTTTTTAGCTCAAGGGGGTTCCGCTTTTTCCTCTTTCCCTTGTCTCTTTTTCTTAAACCCCGTATAATAAAACATAATACCCGGTCCCGGATTTAATCCACTACGCACAAGACTAAAATAATGAGTAAATATTCTTATCTGTTTACAATTTTGTGGGTTATCGCCCTGTTGACAGCATTCCCGGCGGGGCCGCTTTACGCCGCCCCGGCGGACGGGCAGGCGGAGGTCTATCTGAACAACGGCGACAGGATCAGCGGCAGGATAGTCTTTGAAGATAATGCGCAGATAAAGCTGGAGAGCCAGGTTCTCGGCAGCGTCACGGTCCATAGGAAGGAGATCAAGGAAATAATACATGCAAATCCTCTTCCTGCGGTAAGCGTTGAAGAGAAGGACAAACCGGCGAAATGGGCGAGAAGCATAGCCGCAGGATACACCAAGTCCAACGGCAACACCAAAAGCTCCGATTTCTCCGTGCACCTGCTGATAAACCGGAAGACCGGCGCCGATGAATTCTCCATGAAAAGCGACCTGTATTATTCTTCCTCCAACAACAGAATGGACACCCAGAAATGGTCGGGCATGCTGCGGTACGCCTACCGTTTCCGGAACAGGGCCTGGTATAATTTTTATAAAATAGAGAACGACCACGACAGGTTCGCCAACATCGAATACCGGGTCATTCCCTCTACCGGCCTGGGGTACTGGTTCTTCGATACCCCGGGTTTCAAGGCGCTGGCGGAATTCGGCGTCGGTTTCGAGCATACCGACTTCAGGCAGGAGGAGGCAGACCAGAATGAGACGGTCCTGATCCCCAGGGCGTTTTTGGAGAAGACCATCTTCGGCAAGTCCAGGATATCACAGGACATTGCCGTCTATCCCTCGCTGACCGAGTCCGGAGAATACCGGCTGCATTCCGAGACCTCCCTGGTGAACCCGATCAGCGACAGACTGTCGTTGTGTTTCAGTTTCATCGACGACTATTACTCCAATCCCACCCAGGTCACCAACAAGAACGATTCCCGTTTTATTTCATCCTTGAAATGCTCGTTCTGACATTCGGCCAGCGGCTGTTTCCTCTTGTTTAGCATGGGAGTAAGCCGTATAATTATACAAAGAAGAAGGCGGCATTCAGCTTATTCCGCGTTCTATACCTAAAACAGGAGGCAGGGGTGGAAAATAAAAGGGACATATTATTAGCTATTTCCATAACGGCGGCGGCGGTCATCCTGGGGGCGAGTCTCATCATTTCCGCGCAGATCATCGCCCGGGGCCTTGCCGGCGGGAACGCCGGAGGCTCAACGCAGAAGATGCTCGATGAGCTGGTGAGGACGATCAACGCGCAGAATCCCCCCGGGCCGAAACCGCAAAAGGTAATGAACCGGCAGCCCTGCGGAATCAAGAGCGTGGAAGGGGTCACCGCCGGGACCAACCCGGTCAAGGGCAGCGCCAAGGCGCCGGTGTTGATGGTGGAGTTCAGCGATCTTCAATGCCCATATTCACGCAATTTCTACCAGCAGACCTTTCCTTTGATCGAGAAAGAATACATCGCCTCCGGCAGGGTCAAATTCGCCTACCGGGATTTTCCGCTCGACTTCCATGCCCGGGCCAGGTCCGCCGCCATCGCGGCCAGATGCGCCGGGAAACAGGGTAAATACTGGGAGATGTTCGATAAGCTGCTCCTGAGCAATTCCCTCGACGAGGCGGGACTGAAGAAATGCGCCAAAGAGGCCGGACTTAACCTGAAGGCCTACGAGGGCCTGCTGAACAAGGAAGATATCCGCAAAGAGATGGAGAGCGACATCAGGGACGCCGGGAAATTCGGCGTCAACGGGACCCCCGCTTTCTTCATCAACGGCCGTTTCATAAGCGGCGCGCGCCCGTTCAGCGAGTTCAAGAAGATCATAGACGAGGAACTGGAGAAGGCCGGGAAGAAGAAATAAAACCCGGCCGGCCGGTTCCAGGCAGTATGTAAGAAACAGGACATATAACCGGAACAAGAGGAGAAGAAGGCCGCTTATGTTGCTGGAGAAACTGTCTATCTCATTTTTGCGCTATCTCGTCGAGATAGTCCCGGCGGTGTTCGTCGGGTTCATCCTGAGCGGGGTCATACATGAATTCGTCCCGGACGAGTGGATAGAGAAACACCTGGGCGGCAGGGGTATGAAAGGGGTTTTCTGGTCCACCCTGGCCGGGACGCTCGCCCCCGTATGCTGCTGGGGAGCGCTTCCCATCGCGGTGAGCTTCCGCAGGAAAGGCGCGTCCCTGGGGCCGATCCTCGCCGTCCTGATCGTCACCCCGGCCACTTCCATCAACGCCCTGGTGGTTACCGCCGGCATTCTCGGTATCAAATTCGCGGCGTTCCTTTTCTGTAGCGTGATCTTGATGGGCATAACCGCCGGCTTTATCGGCAACCGGATCAATGTAAAAGGAAGCGGGACGATCGCGGCTGCGGCATGCGGATGTGGTGAGAAGAAATGCCGGCATTGCGAGTCCAAGGCGAAGAAAGATATGCGTTCCAGGATCAAGGCTATCCTTAAATACGCCTTCGTCGATATGCCGAGGGACATCGGGAAGGAAATCCTCTTCGGTATATGCCTGGCGGCGATAATAGAGTCGTTGATGCCCGTGGGGTATCTTGTTAAGAACTACCTTAAAGGCGCGGCCGGGTATGCCTTCGCGCTCGTTTTCGGGCTGTCGGTGTATTTCTGCGCCACCATGGGCGTGCCGGTGGTGGATGC
>CAZAVF010000036.1:0-16432 GCA_964488935.1 uncultured Planctomycetales bacterium
CCGGGTTACAAGCCAGAGAGTTCAAAGTCAGCGAAATAAGCGAATTAAGCGGGAAGAACCTGCTGGTAGTCAACGGCAACCACGTTGTTGAATATGATGCCGATAACGGTATCGTGACCGACAATGGGGTTGAGATGACGCTTGCGGAGTTCCTGTCTAAATACGAATTAAGCGCTGATACGGTCATAAGCGGCCTGGTGAGCGCGGAAGTCGGCAGCGAGATCGGCGCCGAAGAGCTGGCTAATATAATGGTGTCCGAGAACGACGGCACTATGGATTACGGCGATTATAACGCCGGCACCAACGACTGCAGCATTTCTTATGATTACAGCTATGATTCCGGAAGCTATGACTATAGTTATGATTCCGGGATGTACAGCGATTATTATTATGACGACTACAGCTATGATTACAGCTATGACTCCAGTTATTACTATAGTTATGACGCGGGGATGTACAGCGACTATTATTACGAGGACTACAGCTATTCCTACGATTACAGCTTCTCCTACGACTACAGTTATGATGCCGGGATGTACAGCGATTATTATTATGAGGACTACAACTTTTCCTCTTATTCCTATAATTACAGCTATGACTTTACCTGCTATAACGACGGCACTATGGACTACGGCGACTATAACGCAGGGACTAACGATTGCGGTATTTGTTTCGATTTCAGCAGCTGGCAGTCATATTCCGGTGCATTTTTCGGCGGTAATGCCGAGGTCGGAGAGCCCGTTTCTTTGAG
This sequence comes from uncultured Planctomycetales bacterium, assembly GCA_964488935.1. Taxonomy (GTDB): domain Bacteria; phylum Omnitrophota; class Gorgyraeia; order Gygaellales; family Profunditerraquicolaceae; genus Undivivens. The sequence goes on from CAZAVF010000036.1 coordinate 752, forward strand.
CGCGTTTAGCTTTGATCCGGAGAGTTACAGTATGGATGTGCAGAACGAAATATACAACGCTTTCGGCGGGACCGATTTTGATACGGCTGAGCCTATGATAAGCGCTGCCATTGGCGGCGGGATATCTTATATAGATATTAATCCTGAGAACGAATACGGCGCGACCAGCCGGGAGATAGATGGGAAAAGCGCGGTTATCGCCACCCCTTCTTTTATCAGCGCCGGCGTGAGCGCCGCCGAAGGCGATGCCGGGACTTTTTCCGAATACTGCCAGATAACCGCCGCGCATGAGACCGTTGAGGCCGAGACCGGCAGTCATTACGAGGCATTGGCCGCCGAAGCCCGGGCGGCGCAGGAGAGCGATCTTACCGCCGAACAGTTATCTTCCTGGTATGGAACCCTTCATTCAGGTTATGAGAGTGACGCGGACAAGGCGGAATCATACGCCGCGAGAATGACGGCGGTCGCAGGTATTGCCGGTGAAGGCGAGACTTTCGAGAGAGCCCTTGTTGAGGCGGAGAAAGCGCTGAATGTGGTCACGGAAATAGGGACGCCGGACCAGCAGCAGGCGGCTTACGCCATGCAGGGGGATATTTTCCTGGCTTTGAGCAAAGTGGATAATTCCCTGAAGTCAGGTAATTCCGCCGAAGTGAGGGAAGTGGATTATGAGTCGCGGGCAAGGGAAGCTTATGAAAAAGCCGCGGCGGGATCGGACAGATTGGCCGGCGCCTACGCTAATTATATGCTGGCCGCGATGCAATCGGACGCCGAGACCGGCGCTAATTTGCTGGAACAGTGCAAAGATGACCTTAACAGAGCGCTGGAGGAGGACCAGGCAAGGGCCGAGACCATGCTTTCGTTCCTTTTAAGCAATAACCTCGCTTCAGCCGGTGATTATGTGGATCTTTGCTATATGATGGCCTACGCTTACGGGCGCACAGGCGCCGCCATTTCCGGACAGACGACCATGGCTTCGCAATACGTGTGGCTGGATAAAGCGGCGGCCAAGATAGGATCCGCCGCTCCCGGTTCGGTAAGCGAAGAGATGATCGCGGAGATTTCCCTTCAGAAGGCAGTTATCGGATATAATCTGGGTTACAAGGACCAGGCATATAAAGATATTAAACAGGCGGAGAAGTTTGCGCCTTGGAATAAGGAGGTCTGGGAGACTAATCTGACCATGCTGCTGGCCGATAAGGACTATGACGGATTCAATATCCTGATGACCGATATTTCGCATAATAATCTCAGCTTGTCGCCGGTTGATAACGCGGATATCGTGGGGACTTACGGCGAGCACTTCCTCTGGGAAGTCTACGAGAATAACGGTCATAACGCCCAGCAGGCCATGGATGTCTTGAAAGAACAGAGCTGGTATGATTGTTTTGTCCAGAGTGTGGAGGCAAAGGCGGGCAATGCCGGGTTAGGCCGGGATACCGAGAATATGTTCTACGTGGACTGGACTTTCTCCCGCGACGGGGTATGGCACGTTCTTGTCCTGCAGACCACCGGGGTCTGGGACGCCAATGCAGTGGTGACGGATACGAATCCTTATACCGGTGAAGAAATGGATTTGAACGGCCCTGCGGTAATGGCGAATATGATACTCATCGCGCCTGAAATTGACGGCAGGGTGGGCGATTTCTACATACCATTCAGCAGTTTTGATAGGCTGTTGGTAGGGACTAAAGACAGTGATGCGGATGATGATTTCTTTAGTCTTGACCAAGATGGTTCAATAAGAGCCGAAAAAACTGTAGTTACAACCCAGGTAGTTGAAGATCCTGCAAATCCCCTTACTCCGGTAGTCGACGCTACTCAATCCACTACTCCGGTAGTGATCAGTGAATCAACCTTGTCCGGAGAGGTGAAAGGCGTTGACGGGTTTACCGGTAACTCCGGTGAAAAGGTGGTTTTGGAGGCCAATCCCGGGGCGGAGGTGAATGAAAACAGCGTAAAAGATATGCAGGTCTATGTGGATGAAGGGGAAGTGACCGGGAACACAGGTGATATCCTGGGCGTGCACGGTAACGATAATCTTATAGACGGCAACAAGATGGAGAGCCGCATAGACAGCGAAGGAGACCGCAATGTCATTACCGGGAATGAGACGTTCGGTTTCCTTACCAGCGAGGGGGACGATAATTACCTGTATGACAATTTCGCCCTGGCCGGTATAGAGAGCATAGGAGATGATAATGATATCGTAAGCAACCGTACCAGCGGCGATCTGAAGAGTTCAGGCGACAATAATGACATTATATATAATACGGTGGGCGGCAGTGTTATCAGTGAAGGCGACCATAATTACATAGAGTTCAACACGGTCGGCCTGGATGTTGTCAGCACCGGCGACCACAACATCGTGGAATACAACGCTGTCGGCGGGAATATTTCCAGCAGCGGGAATTACAACACGGTGATGTTCAATGAAGTGACCGGGTCGGTATACAGCACCGGAGACCATAACATCGTGGAATACAACGCTGTCGGCGGGGATATCTCCAGCAGCGGAAATTATAACACGGTGATGTTCAATGAAGTGTCCGGTTCGATATACAGCGCCGGCAGCTACAATACCGTGGAATACAATATAGTAGGCGGTAATATCATCAGCAGCGGTGATTACAACACTATAAGTTATAACCAGGTCGCCGGCTCGGTCTACAGCAGCGGAGACTATAATACCTTGACCAACAACCTGATAGGCGGTGACTTGGTCAGTTATGGTGATAATAACCTGATCAGCGCCAACCAGATCGGCGGGTCATTGTTCAGCACCGGGGACAATAACAGCATAATTTCCAATATAGTGACGGGCGGCATCAATGTCAGCGGAGACAATAACTTCCTCAGCGGGAACATCGCCGGCGGATCGATCAGCGTAAGCGGCATAAACAACATTTTCGGGATGAACGTTCAGCTTTCCGAACTGGCCGGTTACATCAACAACAGCCAGATCTCCCTGTCTCAGGGGGCTGAGGGCCTGAATTTGCAGGCCAACAGCGGTTTGCTTATGAATTGCGCTATAATTGCCGGAGGCATGGCGGTCGGCAGCGGTAACGCTAAGTCCGCTGCCGGTACCGGGGCAGCGGCCGCCCTCATACCGGGCGGAAGCAGCGATATCTCTGCGGCCGCGGGCGCTATAATGGAGGCATTAGGGCTTATAATCGGAGATATAGGCAAGGGCATCGGTCAATACTGGAACAGCGTTTCTGTGACCGCGCAGCAGGAAGAGGCCGGCGCCGCGGGCAAGCGCGGTGAAGGCGGCAGCGGGATCTCTTTAGAGAACACTATACAGCTTGGCCTGGCTGCGCTGGGACAGATCGTGAACAATGCCGCGGGAGCGGTCTCGGGGAGCGTGAGCGAAGCGGTCAAGGATATATCCGGAAGCAGGTTCACTCCCGGAGAGGTCAAAGACCAGCAGGAGCAGGAGAACAATAATCCTCTATTGCAGGCCCAGGTAGTTATAAACGCCCAGAATAAGATCGCAGAGGCATTGGATAAATTGCTGGAAACTACCACGGCTGCGGGATCTTCCGCCGTGGACCTGCCGTATATTCCGGCTGAAGGCGTAACTGGAGCAGCTGGCAGCGCCGGCTCCAGCGGCAGCGGAAACTCCTCCGTAAGAGACTCCAATACCATAATAGATCAATACTCCGGTATCACCGGCGGTATTTTAAATTCCAATAATGTACCGGTAAGCGAATGGGCTGAAGGTTCTTTAAGCGGCCGCGGCCCGCCTGAGGATATACTCTCGCTCTTCTCTTCGATCCTTTCCTCAGGTGAATCCGCTGTATCATCCATCCCGGCTTCAAATAATTCCAACGGCAATATAACCGATAATATAATAGAATCATTAAACAGCATCCTCGGCAATACCTCGGCAGTTTTGTCCTTATCCAACGGCGATTTCCGTGGTCAAGGGCCGGAAGCTTCTCCCTGCTTAGAAGCTCCGGCCCTTATTGTTTCCAATGATAGCGAGTTCCGTGGCCAAGGGCCGCATGTTTCCTCCCAGGAGACGGCGGCCCTTATTTTTTCTGCGGCCATTTCGGGTTTGGCGGGCATACTTAACGAACAAGCGGCACAAACAGAAGGAGGCGAATCATGGGTATCCAGCACATTGTTATCTCAAACGACGGCATCACTTTCCTCAGTTGCGGCGACGGTTTTGGAAGGACTCGGCTCTTTTATATCATCGGCGAGCAAGTCCGGGGATACTTCCGGGGATGCTGGCAGGAACTCTGCGGAGAACCCGCAGATACCGTCAGGGAACTCCTCCGCAGCGGCATCGACCACTGCCCGACTTTCCGCGTCGACCGGCTCGGCGGTATCCTCGGGTGAGCGGCTGTCTGTTAAGAGCGCAGACAGCGCCCCCGCCGCCGCCGAAGCCCTGGCGGCCATGGAGGCCTGGAACAGCCTGTTGTTGAGCGGTACCAGGAGTTACAGCGAGTATTTAAGTGAAAAGAGCCTGGACACACAGGATAGCAAGTCCCGGGCCCAGGAGCAGTCCTGGACATATACCAAGGGCACCTCGTTCGCTGTGCAGACTCCTTCAAGCAGCGGGAGGTATTCAATAGGGGTTTATGGAGCAGGTTCGCAGCCGGAGCAGGACGCGGAGAGCGGCGCCGGGCAGATATTAAGCGGCATCAGCAGCGAGACGGTCAAGAACGGGGAGAACACTCTGGTAAGGGATTACGTGATGGTGGATACGGACAACGACGGGAGGAACGACGCGCAGGTGATCACGGCAGGGAGCGTTTATAACGCGGCCGGCCAGGAGCTTTATCACGCCGATTACATCGGAAAGGGTTTTACTCTGGATACGTACGACGGTGATGTGCTGGCCGCCAGGGACAGCGTTACATTCAACCCTGATAACAGCCTGGGCACCTACAGCAGAGAGAGCGGATTTACGGCTATAAGCGGAATAAGCGGGGAGATAGCTGCAGATACCTGGGAGATAGATTATAACAAGGATGAAAGTATACATGAGGTACTCAGCGCCACGGATAGATCCGGCGAATACATGACCACGATAACCGTCAGCGGCGCCGAGGGGGAAGAGATAACGATAGCCGGGACAAAAGATTACAGCGCGGCAGGTGAAGGCGGGTGGAGGTCGGTCACTACGGGCACCATAGTCGGCCACGGGGAGGCGCTCGGGAGCTATGAGCGCGCGGTTGATTATGATGCCGGGGGTGTATTGAAGGGGTATTCAAGCGTTCTTGATTTTAATGAGGCAGGAGCCGCGGCGGGGTATCAGGATCAACAGTTCAGCGCCGCCAACAGCGTGAACGCGGCGGGAATCTTGAGCGGGCTGGATATAAATTATCAGATGACCGCTTCCAACGGCGACAAGCTTGCGGATTACGATTACCGTATGAGCGGCATCGATTATCTGGGAAGCGGAAGCGGCACCGGGACGGCCGACGAAGGGTTCTATAATATGGCTGCGCTCGGCCAGGCCTTTGAGGGGTGTTTTGAAGTGGATATGTTCAATATGGAGACCGTTTATGATTTCGCGAGGGAAGGCGGCGTGAATTCCTATACTTATGAATTTTCATATGACGGCAGGATAGGGGGGAATGAAGAAGGGGAAGCCGCGGAGAAGGCGCTATCCGAACGTATGAGCGGGAACTGGCAGCTGCTTGAGTCGAGTGTTATGCGCGGAGGTTACGCCTGGAGCGAGAAAGGCGAATACACGGAGAAATACGCGGACGCCGCGCACAGCCAATATAATAGCGAACAGCCGGCCGTCAATTCATACAGTTTCGAACAGCATTACGTGGATGCCAAAGGGTTGACTACTCCGGCGGGGACGATGGCGGACGGATACGGGCTGATGCGCATGAACGACGGGACTTTCAGCATGGCTGTGGTCAAAGGAGAGAGCGTTGACGCGAACGGAGACCGCTGGTCGGTCTATTACGGCAAGGTGCAGGGGGAGGCCCCGGGGGACAGCCTGGGCGGCGCCGGTTCGGCGCCGGCCCTCGGAATGGGCCAGGGTTTTTTACAGAATTATCTGGCGGAATATTACACTCCCGACCTGATGCAGGGCGCCGGTGCGTTCGACATAGAGGTCAATCTTGTATTAGTGGTCGGGCAGAACGGCGCGATCTTCGGATTCAACAAGGACTATATGCTGACGAGCGGGCAGGTGTCGTCCCCGGAATATGAAATGAGCGGGATGCCGTACTGCTGGTACGCATGGCATTGCGAAGGCGCGATCTCCCCGGTCCTGCAGGACCCTAACCATGAGGTGCCTTCGGCGCTGCGGACGGATGAGAATTTCGCGGCGAAATACGCCTCCCAGGCATATCCCAACAGCAATTACGTTTATTATCCGGTCGGCAGCGTCAACGGGCAGGTGGTCGGCGTGTATATGACATACCAGGACAACGACAATAATTACCTGCTCGGGCAGGTGGTGGTCCCGACCGGGGACGGCAGGACTTATGTCTACAACATCTACACGGCAAACCCGGGTTATTATACCGACAAAGCCACATGGCAGGCGGCCAATGAGTATATAGTGGAGAATCTGGAGAATAAGGGCACGTCGATGTTCGGCGTGCAGAATTTGGTATTCACGCGCGCCGGTGATCCCGCCAATCCGTCCCAGTATATACCTTTGAGCCGGATACGTGAATACAACGGTGATGACTGCTCTATGTACCCGCAGGATAAGTCGTTCGCCAAGGCGATGGGATTCAGCTACAGCGAGAATCTCGCGCAGATGCCGAGGGAGATAGAGACTTTCCGGATGACCAATTCCCGGGTCTCGGAGCAGGAACTGGTTTCCAACCAGTGGGTGCAGAATCCCCTGCAGAACATGGTGCAGGCGGGCTCGCTGACGGCCCTGGGGAATTACGTTCTGGGCGGAGAAATGGAATACGGCTGCACCTGGGAGGGAGTCCTTACCCTGGTTGATAGGGGCATTGGCGGGGATATATATGCCAATAACAGGGGAAATTATTACAAGACCATAGGTATGGGCGGGTTCATGATAAGCACCGTTCCGGTGGTGAATGCGGCGGGGCTTGGCTGGAGGGAGTACATAACCGACAATAATAAGAACATTTTCGTGGAGTATGCCCCCGCCTCGGCCGGGCAGTCGGCTGTATACGCGTATTACGATAAAGAGACCGGCCGGGCGGCCACAGGCGCGGCGAATTCATTTTTGCAGTTTTACCAGGTGTCCGGGGTCACGGTGCCTCTGACGGTGGGGTTGACCCAAGATGGGTGGGTGCCGGTAGGGAGTGTGCAGCTGAACGGGGCGGATGCGTGGTTGACCCCGGCCAGGGACAGCGACGGTATTTATGAGCGCCTTGAATACGACGCTCAGGCGCAGGTCCCCTGGAGCGGGACGGGGGAATATTATAAGCAGGATGAAGATAAGAACTGGGTAAAGGCCTCCTCCGGCTCCGGAGCCGTCACCCTGGAGGAGAGAGTATTCGATTGCACCAAGTATTCCGTCAAGGATACCGCCGCCGATGTCCATATCGGAGCCAACGCCGGCAACGACTGCGCGGCACTGGCCTACGCATATCTCGCTTCAATGCATTCCGGTGAACCGGTTACGACTGCGCAGGCTTCCGTATATAAGGACGCCTTCGTATCGGCTTCGGGTATGGATGGGGACGGCGCGAGCAAAGAGGAGATACTTGGAGGGTTCCTTTCTCTCGGTATGGAATACAAATACGAGGGGATAAGCGGATTAAAAGGGCTTCCGGCTGATTCGATAATCCTGGTGGAAGACGGCGACAGAATGCATTCGCTGGTGCTGGTGGAGAATAACGGAGATAAAGCAAAGGTTTATGATTGCGAGGGCCTGGGTAACGATGGGGACCCTGTTTTCACGGTGAAAGAGATCGATGCCGGGGATATCGCGGTCAAGGGCGCCTTGGTGCCGGCCGGGTTTGACGCTTCCAGCCTGGCACGGACAATGGAAATGAGCGTTTCTGTGGCGGAGCAGGGGTCTATATTTTACGATAACGCCGTGTCCTATCTTTATACGGAAACATACTTTGACGCGGCAGGAAAGATCACTGGGAGCTGCAGCAGGACATCGGATAACAGCGCCTATTTCAGCGGCAGCGTCAGGGCGGTCTCCTACGACGGCTGGAGCCCGGAGGAGATCGCGGAATTCATCACCGCCGCCAGGGCGTCCGGCAAGACTACGCTGCCTGCGCCTGAGCAGCAGAAAACGCTGGAAACCGTCGCCCAGACGGTGGTGGCTCCTGCCTACCTGGAGCTCACCGGCCGGACCTTCGACCTGGACTTAAGCAAAGTGCAGATAGTCACCGGCACTCCGCTGGAGAAATTCACGGCCTGCGTGTATGACGGGTATCTTTGGATCAACAATGCGGTGTTCGACGATGTAGATATGTTGGCCGAACACGTACTCCCGCACGAAGCTTTCGAAAAGTATGATTTCGAAAAACTCACCGCAGAAGGTATTCCGGCTCAAGAGGCAATGCAGCAAGCACACCAGGAAGCATGTAACCTGGAAGCCAGAATAGTGCTGCTGGATCTTATAGGAGAAGCAAATGCAGTTTACATAGGTAAAGACATCGATCAACTGGTCAGTTTGATAGAGAAGATCGGTATGGATGAGTTCGAAACAATATTCAACACCTTGGCACAGCCCGAGTATTTCGGGAAAGACGCGGTGATCGGACAATTCAAGGCTGGCTATGGGAACGTTTCCTCGCTATTCGAGGCGTTTTCCGGGATGGATATGGAAACCTTCAAGCAGGTTTTTGCATCCTTGACAAGCCCGGGGATGCTGAGCAGGGAAGAATTGACGGCGATCTTTGAAGGTAATTCAGCGGTGATACGCAATGCATTCACCAAAATCGCAGCGATGGGCGTGCAGACGTTCGGGGATTTATATGCGGGTCTTTCTTCTTCAGACATGTTCGGCTCAGAAAAGATGCACACGGCTTTGCGTGATGAGCTTGGGAACATGCTGAGGAATATGAGCGTTATCAATGAAATGGGTGCTGATAGTTTCAAACAGATCGCAAATCTGGTCGGCACCGACCGGATGTACGATCTGACGTTCAAGTGGGATAACTTTGTGGATTTTCTCGCTTTCAAAGCGGCGGTCAAGGATATAGGCGCGGATAATCTGGCATCCATGATCGAGGATATAAAAACCGGGTATCCCTTTCTTACCGATGCGGATGTCATGCTGAGCGGAAGCTATATCCGGGAGGCTAAGGATTTGCTTTCCGGTATAGATATGGATTCATTGTTAAGTGCTTCCAACAGGGATGAGCTGCTGCGGACATATCTGCTGGCTACCCTGCAGGTTATGTGCACCGAGGTCAACCCGGATATGGACAGAGAGGGGGTTCAGCATTGCATAGAGAATATTTTATTGTCCGCTTATTTTGAAGACGGATTTAATAATGCTAACTCGTCCTTTAAGATCGGCACTCTCTTGCTGCAGTCCCAGGAGTATCCGAAAGAGGCATTTATTGCGACCATGGCGCATGAGCTGACGCACGCTTATGAAAATGTGTCTGAGAAGCCGACGGCGGCTGTAACGGAGATATCGGCCTTTATAGGAGAATATGCCGTACTGGAAACTCTGGGATTGGCCGCTTTTCTTGATGAAACGCTTAAGGTGATTAAGGATATCAGCGATTTGGGGGCTTTGTCTGTTGAAGACGAGCATGATGCCGCCGGTATAGAATTACTTCGTTTGATGGAGGAAGCTGATAAATCCGGAGTGACGATCAACTGGAGCCGTTTGTCCGCGTTGTCGACCAATAGCATATATGATGATCCGGAACAGCAGTTAAAGATTTATATGTCCGATCTTGTCAAGGATTATACCGGCAAGTCTACGGTAACTGCCGCAGAAACCGCCCGCAGCGCTGAAACGGGGGACAGGATGCTAAGCCGTGCTGAAATAGCCGATCTTTTTCCCACAACAGAAGAGAGAATCCAGGAATTAAGAGTGATTTTAACGGCGATGGCAAAAGATACAGATTCCATGACGAAAAGCACTATCCGGGCGATGCAAAATATGCAACAGGAGTTTGAAGGCGCAGTGATGCTTGATGTCGGTACCACGGCTTCCGGATTGTATTATCTGTTGGGCGGCACGGTCCCTGAGGAACAGCTGGAGCAGGAGCTTACCGATGCCGCTAAAGCCGGCGGGGCGGCTGATTCCTGCGTGAGCATACGGCAGGTGATGGATGTTGCCTCCGGACACGGCGTCGAGCTTGAACTTTCGGCAGCGGAAGCGCATTCCGCAGAAGAGCTGGCCGCGCTCAATGACGACAGCCTGCTTGTGTTTGATAAAGGCGAGAATGTGGCGAGTGAAACGGCGGCGTTACTGAAAACCACCGATACCGGGAATCACACCGTGTATTGCACCTATGTTTATGATGCTCAGCCGCGGATGAAGATGCTTGAAGGGGAAAACAGCTTGTCCGACTTCTGGAGCGGTATAGCGTTGACGCTCCAGGATCCCGAAGGCGTATATCCCGCGCAAAGAGAAGCCCTGAAAGAATCTTATGATGAGAAACTCTCGACTCCCGTGATAGGCGACGCGGAGTTCCAGCGAAGTTATCTGAGTGATGGTAAGATCTGCCATGAGGTGTTCCGGTATCCTTTTGTTACGAATGAAGAATCCGGGAATATCGTGATAACGATGGATAGAGTGCTTGATGATACTGATCATCAAAGCGATGTGACCACAAAAATCACCCTGGAACTGACCGATGCCGCCGGCATGGTAAACAAGGTGATAGACTGCCAGGGGTATGATTTCCTGGGGTTGTATAATTTGAAAGTGGAGGAAGAAGGAGAATCTGCGGTATACGGCCCGATCATGGATCATATATACACGGCAAATGAGAGCTATTACCTGAAGCTGGCCCAGGATGCCGGGCAGGAGTATGGAATGGAGCCGATGCTTGTCGCTGATAACAGGGGTTTTACGGAGCAAGTCGGCCATTGCCTGGAGGTATTGAATGAGTATGCACCCGATTATTATCAGCTGGTTTGCGATAATGTGCTGGTAATCGGGTCTGCCCTTACGGATTTCGGAGCGGTTACATTTTATGATGTCAGCGGAGCAGTTATGGGGATCAATCCTTTGGTGGTCGGTGATCTCGGGAGAGATGGGACAGAGTGGTGGTTGATAGGCACTATAGTCCACGAAGCGCAGCATTCCGTCAATCTCCGCAATAATATTGAGCTTGACGCTTTAGCGGACGAACAGAGCGCTGAAAAAACTAACCTTGATTGCCTTGAAAAAATACAGGCTGAAATTGAAAGTATGGGCAGCGGATCAGATATGAGCGGTCTTGCTTTACTATCCGGAGGAACATGGGGCAGTATCGATGCTTGTTTAGACTCTCTGGATAAAGAGATTGCAGCTATGAAAATTGAGATTGAATCGCTGCCGGAGCCGGATGTCGCTGCCAGATGGTACGCGCCTTCAATCCCCCATGTGGCTTTCTTGGCCAGTGATACTGCAAAGTATGCGCGTTCAATCGGCGGAGCTTTTTCCTACGACGGCCTGCTCCCCGGTGAGATAGCTGAATTCATAGACGGGGCGCAGGGGGTAAGGACGACCGGCAAGACCGCGCTTCCCTCGCCTGAGCAGCAGAAAGCGCTGGAAACCGTCGCCCAGACGGTGGTGGCTCCTGCCTACCTGGAGCTCACCGGCCGGACCTTCGACTTTGACCTGACCAATGTGATGATAGTCACCGGCACGCCGCTGGAGAAATTCACGGCCTGCGTGTATGACGGGTATCTCTGGATCAACAAGGCGGTGTTCGACGATACAGAACTCTTTGCCGACGTTCTCTACCACGAAGAGGCGGAGTCGGACTACCTCGCCGGCATCGCCGATCCCACAGAAGAAGACCATAAAGAAGCCCACCAACAGGCGCAGAAACAGGAAGCCAGGTTCATGCTTTACGGGTTGGCGAAAGAAAACGATTATCAAAAGACTCGCCTTGAAAGTAATATTCAGGCCATCGTGCAAATGGGCACTAACCAATTTAGAGAGTTTATCAGCTGCATAGGCAGAGAGCAGGCGGTTTTGTATTATGGCAACCATCCCGACGCCTTTGAATATCTGTTGACGGAGATCTATAAATCCGGTCTTGATGATTTTAAGAAGTTACTTGATTATTCGGGGAACGATCTGTCCGGCGTCCGGGCCGAATCATTGGCGGTAATGTTATCGCAGGTTAGCAAGATGGGAGAAACCAGGTTTGAGCAATTGATGGATTTTATGGGAGGCAGGGACGTTTGGCAGATGTGGCTGGATTCCGATCAATTAGGTTTATGTTCCAAATTCCTGTCGCAGGTGAATAGTTTCGGCCTTGAAAAAGCAGAGACAGCGATAAACAGTCTGTTCGACATTTTCGGCAGAGAACTTGTGCTCAAAGAATACGAGAAAAATCCGGATCATTTTACCGACTATATGTTGACTGATATCAGCGCGACCGGGAAAGACAAATTCCTGCAAATAGCCGGAACTATCGGAATGCAGAACGTGATCAGCGCTTTTGAGAGGAATGGTTATATGACGGTTTCAACGATAGACAACATAGGGGATATAGGGGCCGACAATCTCTTCTCGCTGATCGATCCGGAAGTGATCACCGGCGCGCTCATGAAAGATCCGACGTATAGCAATACGGCCCTTTATTTCATTAAAACAAACGGCATCGAAAATTTCAGGGAATTGCAGGATTATCTCGGGAAGGAGACTATAGCGAATGCGATAGAGACGAGCCTGGGGGATTTCGCCGGGTTCATGGAGAAATATTCGGCTGATGATTTCAAAGAGCGGTTTGAAAGTATCGCGGCTTACATCGGCAGGGATGCGTCGTTGAACGCATTCGTTAAGGATGCCTTTGATTTCACGAAAGCGCTGGGGTGTCTTGACGTCCTTGGTTTTACCTGCCTGGAAAGATTCTTCGATGTTTTCGGCAGAGAGAAGATAATTGCGGCTATTCAGGATGCCCCGGACAGTTTCTACTCATTTTTCAAAGGTGTTTCTGCAATGGGAACGGACACCGGCGCTTTTTGGGATATGTTTGACCAGCTCTCAGGTGAATACGGGGAGAATGCGGTGACCGGGCTCCTGCTTCAGGAGACAGGTTTTATGCATTTGAACCGCTTGGGCGGGAGTGAACAGTTGAGGGAGATCATGGATAACCGGCTTGAGGGCGGAGCGATTACCGATAATCGTCCACTGGCGGTATTGTTGTTCCCCGTTAGGGATCATAACGGTGCTTTTGAGAGCATGTCGCCAACCATCGAGAGTCTTATCGATCACGGGTATAGGGTCATGTATTACGAATCTGCCACGGAAGAACAGTTCATAAACAGTTTGAAAGAGGCTACCGCCGGCGGGGTTAATCCGGCGAAGGTAATATTAATCGGCGGACACGGGACTCATCCCTGGGATACCGAGAACGCTTTTGCATTAAGCGCAGACCATGGATATGAAATAAGCTCCGGAAAATACAGAGAAGATCAGTTCATCGATCTAAGCGATGAGTCTCAGCTTAAGACATTGAGATCCTGTTTGGAGCAGAATGGAGTGGTTCTTTTCAATGTATGCAGCGCCGCGAAAGGAGAAGAAAAACAGGAGAATATAGCAAATATGTTCTATCGGATATTTCCGCAGGCCTCTATTGTGCACGGCCCCCCGGTATTGGGGCTTACGACAGGGGCAGGACTTTTAATACTGAAATATGATGATGAAAACAATATAATCCGGGCCAGGCAATTCTGCACATATGACTCCGGCCGGCCGGTGAGCATCACCGATTACAATGCCGTGGAGCATAAAGAAATACTTGTGAAAAACTCCGATGACGATCTTTCGGCGTTATTGAACAAGAGTATACACGTTACTGTCGTTAATAACGTGGTAATTGAAGAAATAGGTATTAGATGATAATGGAGGCCGATCCGCGCATGTATAAATCCTGCTGTGCCTAACATACGCGCTTCGCAGGGAAAAGGAGGTGAGCAAGATGCAGGACATGAGAGTGCAGTACATAATGGTTTCCCGGGTCTCGGAGGCGGAACAGATAATGTTCCTTTCCTGCCGGGACAACACGGGAAGGACGAGGTTGTTCTACATAAACAAGGGGAAGGTGAAGGCGGGCAATCGTATCTGCTGGAAAGAAGCTGATCCGTCTACCGTGAGCATGATATTGAGAATAGCCGGCAGTTCGGTTTACAGGCGGCCCACATACAGGGTGGAGAACCTGGCGCAGGAATTCTATGGGTAGCGAAGGCTGTCCGCTGAGCCCCTGCGCGTAAAGACCGGCATCAGGCAAGGAGTATATCTATGCGTTCAATCCTGCCCTGCCGCACATCCTCGGCCAGCGGAGCGGGAATGACCGGGGAATCGATCTTATGCAGGTTACCCTGTCTGTCGCGCAGCGATATCTCCGCCGGTCTTGCTCCTTTTGCCCCGAAGGTATCCTTTCTGCCCGGGTTGTGATAAGTCACCCACGTGCCGCCAAGGAAATTGAAGCCGTAGACAGCATCGTTCTTCAATTCCGGCAGATATACGCGCGTGCCGCGTTTGACCGGCTTGAAAAGCCAGGAGGCCAGCACAGGCTCGAATTTAAGGTTCAATTCATTATTTTTATTCAGGAAGAAAGGTCTTTGCCCTACATTCATCAGCGTCCAGATATGTATGAACTCCGCGGTGGACCCCGAGAGCCTGGCGACGTAGCCGTTGCCGTGCAGTTTTTCGTCCGGGAAGGCGCTGCTTACCAGGAATGACGAGTTCTCTAAAATGTTCCTCCCGTAACGCGCGGGGCGCTGGTAGGGGATGAGCAGGTCCTTGAACTCTTCGTAAAACTCTTTATGCAGTCCGCTGCGCAGTATCTCCAGCAGGTATTTATATTCCATATGCAGCCAGATGGATTCATTCTCCAGCCATCCCGGAGTGAATACGCGGCATCTGCCTATCTCTTCCGGCATCCCGGACAGGGAAGCGGTCACTTTGTACATCTTCAGTTTTTTGTCGTAAAGGGCGCTTTTTCTGACCGCGGAATACAGAAGTCCGGCTTTACCCGGATCATCGCATATACGCAGGGCGTGCATTTCCCCTTCCAGGAAAAGAGGAAGCGGCTTGACCGAGAATTTGACGGGCTTGACGTTCTTCTCCCCGCGCAGTTCGTATTTCACCGGCACATTCATAAAATAAGAATAATATGTTCCTGTCCTGCGGTCGAAAGCCTTGTCCAAAGCCGCGGATGTTTTTTTAAGCCCCGCGGAAAGGAAGGCGGTTATTTCACCGGCAGACAATTTTTCTTCTCTTCCGTTGAATCCCAGGCGGGTAAGCCTGCGGTATTCTTCCTTGAGCGATGAGCTCGCTTCCCAGAACCGCATGTCATCCCCGTCTTTTTCCCATTCTCCCAGCAGCGCCGTGCATTTTCTCAGCAGAAATGCCGTTTCTTCCGCCAGTTCGATCTCCGGCATATCGGTTCTCTTTATTGCCTCCGTTATGTAGGTAAAGAGCCTTTTGAGCTCGAACGTTTCACAGGAAGACGAACCGAAAAGGGCAGGCAGTCCGTTCAGGGCGTCGAACCAGTTGGGTTTGTTCGCCTCCATCTCTATACCGCAGCCGTTCGGGTCAAGAGAGCAGATCTTGCAGGCGCCCAGAGAAAG
>CAZAVF010000037.1:0-16046 GCA_964488935.1 uncultured Planctomycetales bacterium
CCAGGTCGTAACATTTGGCGGCGGAAAAACTCAAGTCTTCCGTGGTCAGCGCCACCACCCGGTAAGGGATGCCGAGTATCTGCAGGACCTCCTCGGCGTTGCCGACCAGCGACTCCAGTTCGTCGTATGAATTCTCCGGCTTGACGAACTTGACCATCTCCACCTTGTCGAACTGGTGCACGCGGGTCAGGCCCTTGGTGTCCTTGCCGTAGGAACCGGCTTCCCTGCGGAAACAGGCGCTGTAAGCGGTGTAATAGACCGGCAGGCGGTCCTCGTCGAGTATCTCGTCGCGGAAGATGTTGGTCACCGGGACCTCTGCGGTGGGGATCAGGAAAAGGTCCTCGTCCTTCAGACGGTACATATCCTCTTCCAGCTTGGGCAGCTGGCCGGTGCCGGTCATCGAGGCCCGGTTCACCAAAAACGGCGGCGAGACCTCCCCGTAGCCGTGTTTGCCCGTGTGCAGGTCGAGCATGAAATTTATCAGCGCCCTTTCCAGGCGAGCGCCGGCGTTCTTGAAAAGCAGGAAATTGGAGCCGGTGAGCTTGGTGCCGCGGGCGAAATCCACGATGTCCATCTTCTGGCAGATCTCCACGTGGTTGAGCGGCTTGAAACCGAACTTCGGCGGCTCTCCCCAGGTGCGCACGACCTGCTTGTTCTCCGGCGCCCCGCGCGGTATCGAGGTATGCGGGATGTTCGGGATGGTAAGCACCAGCTTGTTGACCTGCTCCTCCAGCCCGCGCAGTTCGTCCTCCAGCGTGTCTATCCTGCCGGCGATCTTTTTCATCGCGGCGATGCGGCCGGAGGCGTCCTGCTTGTTCTTAAGCAGCGCGCCGATCTCGGCGCTGGCGGCGTTCTGCTGCGCGCGCAGGCCCTCGGTCTCCAGTAAAACGGCGCGCCTGCGTTCCTCCGCCTCAAGCAAAGGCCCGATGTCCAGCTTGGAGGCGCGTTCACTCAACGCCTTCCTAACCTGCTCCGGATTATCTCTTATGAATTTAATGTCAAGCATGGTCTTTAGAAACTGTAGTGAGTCCTGAGTATAGAGTATAGAGTATAGAGTATAAAGTATAGAGTCAAAATACCCGATACTCTTAACTTCCTGCTTTTCCCGCTTTTACTCTCTACACTATACTCTTAACTCTATACGTAACAACTATCCCTTTATCACTCCCACGGGCCGCATACGGCAGACGCGCTTGGAGATCCCGGCGCGGTGCACCACGTCCACGACGTCGTTGACGTCCTTGTACGCCTGCGGCGCCTCCTCGACCAGCGTCCCCCGGCCCGAAGCCTTGACCATTATACCTTTAGATTCCAAATCTTTCAAGAGAATCTCCCGGTCGACGCTGCGCATGGCAGCGGAGCGCGACTTGACCCGTCCGGCGCCGTGGCAGGTGGTCCCGAAGGTCTCTTGCATGGCTTTTTCCGTGCCGGTAAGCAGGTAGGAATTCCTTCCCATATCCCCCGGGATGATCACCGGCTGCCCGATGCCTTTGTATCTCTCAGGAAGATCGGGGTGCCCGGGCGCGAAGGCGCGCGTGGCCCCTTTGCGGTGCACGCAGAGCCGTTTGCGCTCTCCGTCAACCTCATGCTCCTCTATCTTGGCGATGTTGTGCGCCACGTCGTAGATCAGCGACATTCCCAGTTTCTGCCAGGAGGTCCCGAATACCTTCTCGAATGCCATCCTCACCAGGTGCATCAGGCACTGCCGGTTGGCCCAGGCATAATTCGCCGCGCAGCGCATGGCAGCCAGATACGCCTTGCCTTCTTTGGAATCCACCGGCGCGCAGGCGAGCTGGCGGTCCGGGACGTTTATATTGTATTTCTGCAGGCAGGCCAGCATCTGCCTCACGTAATCCTCGCAGACCTGGTAGCCGAAGCCGCGCGAGCCGGAGTGTATCATCACCGTGACCTGCCCCAGGTCAAGCCCCAACTCGTCGCAGGTCCTGCTGTCGTAAAGCTGGTCTATCACCTGCACCTCTATGAAATGATTGCCGGAGCCGAGCGTGCCGGACTGCGCCTTGCCGCGCGTGTAGGCACGCTCCGAGACCATGCCGGGATCAGCCCCCTGGATCGCGCCGTGCTCCTCGGTGTATTCCAGGTCTTCCTCAGTCCCCCACCCCCTGCCCACCGCCCAGCCGGCGCCCTTGACCAGCAGTTCCTTCTCTTCGCGCGCGCTGACCTTGATGTCGCCTTTTGAGCCTATGCCGGACGGCACGCCGGAGAACAAAGCATAAACCAGCTGTTCCTGCCTCTCCTTGATGTCGTCCAAGGAAAGATCGGTCCTCAGAAGACGGATACCGCAATTGATATCGAACCCCACCCCTCCGGGCGAGATCACCCCGCCCTCCGCCGGGTCGGTGGCCGCCACGCCGCCGATGGGGAAACCATACCCCCAGTGGATGTCCGGCATAGCCAGGGAGGCATTGACTATCCCCGGAAGGAAGGCCACGTTGGCGACCTGCTCCGCCGCCTTGTCCCGCAGGATGTCCTTCAGCAGTTTCTCGTCGGCGTAGATGATGCCGGGCACGCGCATCCCGGGCTTGGCGCTCTTCGGCAGGCGCCAGCGGCAGTCGTCTATCTTCTGCAGTTTTATCTCTTCTTCAGGCATAGCTTACCACCAGTATTTCACCGTGTAATTCAGCTTGGTTTCGCCTTTAGCCGGCACCGGGATAAGGAACTCCGCCGTTGCGGCGTCGGTCTTGGTGAACTTGTGCGAATTCTGGCTGATCTTCCAGTTGGCTCCGCGGTCCAGATGCTCGATCACCCTCACTTCGATATTGTCCTCTTTGTGATTACGCAGGGCGATCTCCACGCTCTCCTCCGACCAATTATCACCCTGCCGCGAGTTAAGGACCTTACGCCCGCCCACCACGTCGAAGGCGTCGCCGAGCTTGATCTTGACCGTCTCTCCTTCCGGGGTATGATCAAGGGAATCCTCCCCGATGAACTGGAGGCTTGAGTCGGCGTCCTGCTTGTAGGCCTTGATGCGGCCTTTCGGCAAAGGCATACCGAGCTTGCCCGCCTTGTCGTTGCGCAGCTCGATCACCACGCTCACCTTGCGTTCACCCTGCCGCGAGCCGGGATAGAACTGCCCGCGGTCCTCGAAAATGAAAGACTTCTTTACCGGGATGTCTCCCGCGGAGAGCAATGATATCTGCTTGGTCTGGTTCTGCCGCACCGTCACCGGCCTGGGCAGGGAATAAATATGATACTCGAAAAAGGCCTTCTCCTCGAACTGCGCGCCGGACGCCGCTTCCTTCTGCACCGCGTCATACATTACCAGCGGAGACTCTTCGCGCGCCCGGTTGACGTCGCCGGCGATCAGCTTGAGCGCCGCATCACGGTAGTCCGCTCCGCTGCGGTTATCTATGCTCACCCAGCCAGCCAGGTCTATCCGCGTGTCGTCCTTGTTTATCACCGCGATGTAATCCGCCAGCCAGTTGATGCCGCGCGCCAGATAAGATACCTCCACCAGCTGTTTGCCCTCCCTGTTGCTGGAGAGCACCCAGCTTAAAGCCGGTTTGCTGATCAACCCCTGCGGCAATTCCGGGAAAGCGATCTCGCGGATGTTGTTCCCGCGCGAGACAAGCGAAATGCCGGCATTCGTGCGCAGGACGATGTTCGCGTTGTCGTAACTGAGCAGCGTCCCGTCGTAAGCCTTGCCGTCGGCTGCCGCCAGGTGCACGGTATTGCCGAGATATTTGGAAAGCAGCTTGTCGGCGCCGACCAGGTCGTATTCGTAATTCTGCTCCAGGATCAGGCAGCCGGCCGGGTCGCTCAGGTTCTTGAAATGCAGCGATGCCGGCTCTATGGAAGCGGCCACGTCGTCGAAACGCAGGCTGGAGACCCCCTTCTTGATATCCAGGAAACGCTTGTCCTTGACCAGCCCGAAGTCCTGGTTGTAAACGGTCAACTCCACGCCGGGCTTTTCCGCGGCGGCGGCAAAGCATACCGGGAGCAGCGATATTACGGCCAGGATGCAGAGAGAACGCTTCATAAATATTCCTCCTCCCGCCGGTCTGAAACCGGCGGCTGCGATTTTAAACGTCAAAGACCACTTTCGCCTGCCACTTCTCTCCCTCTCCGGAAATGGAAAGCTCGTGGAAAGTCGCGGCCTTGATCTCTATATGCATCTCGCAGGCGGAGAACGGCAGCCCGCCGGCCTCTGCCCGCAGAGAACGTTCGTCCAGGCTGATTATCTTGAAATCACGGAATACTGCCTCTTGAGAGGCGGAGAGAAAAAGAAGCTCGTTGAGCCAGTTGACCAGAAGCTCCTCCCGGTCGGCGGCGCTCTGTGAGACGTCCGCCGTCAGGCGCGGCCCCTGTTTGTCGAAGTGCGGATCGGCAAGGATATCGAACATGGCGGAAGCGGTGTTCACAAAGAGCTCCTCAAGGCTCTTCGCCCGCACCAGTATCGCCACGTCCGCGGTATGCTCCAGTAACTCGTAATTGCCGTTACCCATACCTCCCCCTTGTAGAAGCACATTTTACCATAAAACCGGATAAATTAACGTTAAATCTCTCCTTGACATCACCTGCAGCGGTTTTATAATGAAAAGGAATTCATATTCCCGTCATCGCGCAACTTCAATAACAGGAGGCCTTCAATGAAAAAAGCGGTCCAGGTGAACAAAAAGTGCAAGGCCAAAAAACAGCTCTCCCGTTATTGCCGTTCCGGCAGGGTGCTCTGGTAATCTTCCGCGTTATTTTTCCGGTCCTTAACCACACGGTCATTCCAAGAAAATGCCTAAAAACGATATTTTTCCGCCCGGCGGCCCGTTGAAGCCGCCGGCATATCTTTTCAGTAAGCTCGGACGCTGCTTGGGGATATCCACGCACAGCGGGAACATCTATGCCCTCCCCGGGGAGGACTTCCCCGCCCTGCGCGCCTGGAACGAAGAGATATCAGGACTGAAAACACCCCCTTCCCGCTCCGAGCTGCGCCGGCTGGCGAACAAACACCGCCTCCCGGCTGATGAGCTGGTGTCCCTTTTCCCGATGCCGGGGAAAAAGCAGATACGCGAGACCTCCTGCAGGCCGCATTTCACCGACATCACCCTGAACATAACCTCCTCCTGCAACCTGCGCTGCAGATACTGCTGGAACGACCGCGGCCAATATTCCAACAACTCCTTCAGGGAATCCGGGCAGAAACCAGACGCCGGCGGGGCCGGCGATAACGAAATGTCCCCGGAGACCGCCCGCAAAGCGATCGACCTGCTCGTCTCTTTGAGAGGCAGAGAAAAAGAACTGGTGGTGGATTTCTACGGCGGAGAGCCGCTCCTCAATCTCAATACGCTGCTGGCCGCGGTGGACTACTGCCGGGAGAACCGGAAGAAATGGAAAGTGAATTTCCACTTCCTGCTGGCCACCAACGGCACCCTGCTCACCCCGAAGCTGGCGCGCGAACTGATCTCCGCGGGAGTGCAGATAGCGGTCAGCATAGACGGCGGCAGGGCCATCCACGACGGCAACCGCCCTTTTGCCGGCGGCAAAGGGAGTTTCCAGGCGATCGCCGCCAATCTCAGGAAGATGCCGCGGGGGATAATGAAACGCCTCGTCGGCCGCGCCACGGTCACGCCGCAGCACGCGCAGATGACAAGGATATTCGACGACCTGCGCAGGATGGGATTCGAAAGGATGGAACTGTTCGAGAGCGAGGACGCCTGCCACCGCATCAGCCCGCAGCGGGAGTCCTTCTTCTTCAAGACCGACGAACAATACGCGCTGCTCTGCCGGGAGTATGAGCGCCTGGCGCTGAAATACATAGATGAGACGGCCGCCGGCAGGCTGGATTACCGAAAGACCTTCTTCAACCGTTTCTTCAAGCTGATGCAGAGATTGTATTACAACCACCAGGTCACCGGGGGCTGCCCGGCGGCACAAGGACAGCTGGCGGTCGGCGCCGACGGCGGCATCTACCCCTGCACCTCTTTCCTGGGTATCAAGGAATTCAAGCTGGGCGATCTCTACAAGGGGGGACTGGACAAGAAAAAACACGCCTGCTTCCTGGCGCAGGTGCAAAGAAGATTCAAAAACTGCTCCTCCTGCACCCTCTTCAGCCTCTGCCGCACCACCGGCTCCTGCCTGAACATAAACCACTACTTCAACGGCGACGTCTCAAAGCCGCACGAAAGAAGCTGCCGCCTGTTCAAAGAGAAGATAGAGCTGGCCGCCGCCGCCCTCGCCATACTCAACGAGAAAATACCCGGAAAACTGGAAGAGCTCTTCGGATCCGACCCGGTGGGAAGAAGAGGAAATAAGTTATATTGAAATATAGTGAAGGAAATTCATAGTGCCTAAAAAGGTTACCTCATCATTGCGTCCGCCACTGTGGACTTGTCGTACTTCGTTCCCCGCCTTTACTCTATACTCATATCTCCCAACGCTATACTTTATTTATTAGTTACTTTATAAAATACCCCGCCACACGCCACAGGCCGTCGGTATCCTTGACCAGAGTGACGGTTTCCACGGCAGAGACCTTGTTCTTGAGAGAGGTATTGAACGTCAGGATGGTGTATTCGCCGTCCGGCGCGCCGGGCAATGAGTTCATCTTCTCCTCCCTGGCAAGCACCCTGCACTTCTTCTCCCCCAGCGCCCCGCGCACCGCCGAAACCTGCGAGACCCAGTTCTCCCTGGTGACCATCGACTTGAAATAACTGCTGGCCATCTCCCAGGACTCCGCATACCGCCCGTGGTCCACCACCTCCAGCCAGCCGAAACCCGCGACGTCCTCGATGGAGATATCGGGCTGGGCGGGCGCGAAACGGAGGAAAGAAGCAAAAGATAAAAACGTCAAGACTAAAAGAACGGAAAGAATGGTCTTAAACATTATGGCTCCCCAGGTAAAATTACCGATGCATATTTTATGGGCTAATTATAGATGTTTAGAGACGATTTAACAAGAAATATCCGGGGATAGAAATAGCAAGGAGGACGTTGAATAATTGCTCATTAGACTCCTTCTCCAAGCTCAGGATAAGCGCAATTGAGCATTAGAAAATGGAGATTAGACCGAATCGAAAATTTTCTTTCATCAACTCTCGAATCCCGATTTTCGATTCTCCGTTATTTCTGCCTTTAGGCAGAAATAACTGGGCCATGGTGGAGTACGACCAGGTCGCAGCTTCGCTGCTCCCCCATAGGGGCTTACTAAAAATTCCTCAAGAAATGCTGAGCAAGGTCGAAGCACTGCCCCTATGGCGCCTCGTCCGCCTAGCCATGAAGATGCCGGGCGGGACGGGCTGTCACCCCGAGTACGCGGGACAAGTTTTTTCCCGCACCCTTTTCCGGTTCGACTGTCTTTTTATATAAAACTATTCGCGATTTTGAGAAGAATTGCTTGAACAATAGAGCAATAGAAAATAGACTCCTTCGACAGGCTCAAGACAGGTTCAGAGCAGGCACATTCAATTTTTGTTTGTTGTATCGTTTATTGCTCGGTTACTCTATTAACAGGGAATGGATTTAGAGAGATGTGAGAAATCAAATTTCTAACTACATAAAGAAAGAGTGATTTAATAGAAGACACTGACTAAACAGAGAAAAGACGAAAATCGAAAGTTGAAATTAGACCGAATCGAAAATTTTCTTTTATCAACTCTCAAATCCCGATTTTCGATTCTCTGTTATTTCTGCCTTTAGGCAGAAATAACTGGGCCATGGTGGAGTCGAACCACCGACCTTGACATTAAGAGTGTCCTGCTCTGCCAATTGAGCTAATGGCCCTGATCTATCGTTTTGTAGGTAAGCTTGCTACGGAGAGTTAGATTATATCACAAATCGACGATCGCGCAAGTATTGTTTTTGCCCTACGGCCGCCTTTTCCTGCCCCGGTTTGAGCCTGTAAAAGAGGTCCCAAAGAATGGTTTGCCCATCATCCTGGGCGGCTTTAGCGCCGTCGAAGTATAAAAAGCGTTTTCTTACTCATTTTCCGAGAATACGTCGGCTGTGAAGATGTAGATATCCGTATCCTTGCTCTTCCAGGCGCCGGCGGGCAGCCCGGCTTTCTGCCGGCAAAGCTCGTCCAGGAATTCCTCTTTGCTCCAGCCGGTCTCAACGGCGACCTGCGGCAGGAAGACGCCGCTGCGGAAACCGTTCCGGACCATCACGCCGTGCGTACCCATCACTATATCATCCGCCGAAGCCGCTTTCTCCAGCGGGGAGAGCACGGAGATCTCGATAGTGATGTCTTTCATCTCTCCGGGTTCTGCCGCAACAAAACGCGGGTCGTTGACCGCCGCCTCCACCGCCATATCCCTGATGGTCAGATACAGCGGCTGCACACCCACCATATTCCCTATGCAGCCGCGCAGCTGCCCGGCTTTGCGCAGGGTCACGAAAACCCCCAGCTTCTCGCGGAATGCCGGGTAATCCTCCTCTTTCAACTGCAGTTTCTTTCCTTTATCCAGGAAAAAAGAGATGGAATCCCTGGCTATGCGCAACAACTCCTTCTTCTGCTCCCGGGTAAACATAGCTTCCTCCCTCCTGTTGTCACCCCCGCCGATGAAAGCGGCGCAGTAACCGACCGTCCAGCTGCCTTTCTGCCTGGCGCCGGCCACCTCCGCCGAATCGGTATGTCTCAGTATTACCGCTTTCCCGCAGCCCATTTCTCGCCCCAGCAGCATACCGGTGACCACCGCCGTGCCGCCGCAGAGCCGGAAACTCCCGGTTCCCAGTCCGTCGTAAAGCGCTTCCGGGTCGTTTTTCCCTATAGCCCCCAGCGTAGCCCTGTCCACAGCCGCGGTCTCCTCATAATCGTAGCTGTGGCACATATCGCTGGAGAGCACCAGAAGAACGTCCTCTCTTGCGCCGATCGCCTCTTTCAGTAGCGCGGCCAGCCTGCGGCAACCGGACAGATCAACCTTGCCGAGCAGGACCGGGACAATGCGGAAATCCTTTAGCGACCTTTGCAAAAAAGGCAGCTGCACTTCGATGGAATGTTCTCCGCCGAAAGCCTGCTCCCCGGCAATGATACGCTCGTCTTTACCCAGCAATGCCGAAACAAAATCATTGTCCACCGGGATGTCTCCCAGCGGCGTACGCACTCCCCCGCCGTTATAAACTCTGGCGCCCTCGAAATAGACGCGGTGGCTGCAGCCGATGATCACCACCGTTTTGTATGGTCTGCCTTTAATGAGTTTGTAGGAATAAGCTGCGGTCGGACCGGAGTAATCGTAACCGGCATGCGGACAGATAATGGCGAAAACACGTGTTTGCGGCACTTGGGGACCGGCGGCTGAGAGAAATCGATCCACCGTTTGCTTCAATTGTTCCGTATCGGCCGGGTAAAAGCTGCCCGCGCATGAGACCTGTTTGAACCCGGCGCGAAGCGTTGCCGGAGGGAGAAACAGGATAACGAACAAAAACAGGCACGCTATTTTTATCCGCATAGATGTGGGGATATGTGCTTCGCCGGCGCTAAAGCGGTGCGTCGAATTGATTACGTTTTTTTGCGGAAGACCCCGTTAAGCCGCAGCCCGGTCCTCCAGTATTCGCAGGAGACCACCGCGTTCTCTGTGATCTTTATCTCGGCCTCATGGTCCAGAGATACCACCCCGTGCCAGACGCCCTTGAAAAGCACTATCGGCCTGTCCAGCAGGAAACAATCTATTTTGCGCGCGTCGCGCTCCGGGGCGACATAAAGCAAGGCGCGTCCCTTGACCGGCTCGAAGGTCTCGAAAGTCCCGGGGTGACGCTCCAGGTCGTTGATCGCCTTGTCCCTGACCACCAGGTAAGCTATGCGCCAGCCGTGCCCCCTGCTTTCGCTGAGCACGATGCGGAAAAGGTTCTTTTGCTTGTCTTTGGTATGTATATCAGGATAGTGGATCAACTTGCCGTATTTACGGAAACTCGCGGGAGTGATCTTCTTAGGCATGCCTTTGAACTAATGTATAGAGTGGTGTGTATGGAGTATAGAGTAAAATACTGTTCCGGGACTCTGCGCTCTCTATACCGGGTATTATGTCGACTTTTCTCTAAAAAGTCGGGGCGACAGGATTTGAACCTGTGACCTCAACGTCCCGAACGTTGCGCTCTAGCCAAGCTGAGCCACGCCCCGATATAACTCATTAATCTCTTAAAGAGGGTCTATCCACCGCTTCATATGAAGAAGCCTTATTATATCAAAAACATGCCGGAATTCAAGAAGATTGCGCCGCCAGCGCCGCCTTGGCGAGCATATCGAACTCCAGATTGACCGTCTGCCCCGGTCCCTTGAAACCCAGGGTGGTATGCTCCGCGGTGAAGGGTATCACGAACACCGAGAAGACAGAGGACCTCACCTCCGCCACGGTCAGGCTGATGCCGTCCACGGCGATAGACCCTTTCAGGAAGATATTCTTCCGGAAACGCTCCGGCAGCGCTATGCCGAACGCCAGGTTCCCGGCGCGGTACCCCTTGGCGCGTATAGCGGAACAGGTATCCACGTGACCGCTGACGAAATGCCCGGAGATACGGCTGTCCGCCCGCAAAGCCCGTTCGAGGTTCACTTTCTCCCCGGACTTCAGCCTGCCGAGATTGCTGGTCCTCAAGGTCTCCGGCATCACGTCGAACTCCAGCAGGCCGCTCTTGCCGGCGGTCACGGTCAGACAGACCCCGTTGACCGCCACGCTGTCCCCGGCAACGGTCCCTTCCGCGGCTACGCCGGCCCGGACCTGCAGGCGGGAACACCCGGAACGCGCCGCCAGTCCGCGCACCACGCCCAGCTCTTCCACGATCCCGCTAAACATACCCCTCCACCAGGAAATCCTCTCCGATACGCTTCAAATCGACATTCTTCAAACGCACTGCTTTCTCCACCTTCTTCACGCCCCGCCCCATCACCGAACCGAGCGCGTCCTTGCCGCCGATGATCTTGGGGCTGATGAAAAAGAAGACCTTGTCCACCAGCTTCTCGTCGAACAGCGACCCGATGAGCGTGCCTCCGCCTTCCGCGAATACGCTGGTGATGCCGGCGGCGGCGAGTTTCTTCAGCAGGGCGCGCAGATTGATCTGCCCGTTCTTCTCCCCTACGTCCAGGATGCGCGCCTTGGCGGCGAGTATATGCCTGTTCTCGGTCTCCTGGCCGGCCAGCTCCGGCAGGGTGGCGAGAACGACCTTCGCCCCGGGGGAGAATATCTTGGCGGTACAGGGGGTGCTCAATTGGCTGTCCACTATGACCTTATAAGGCCGCAATTCCGTGCCTTCCGCCTCCAGGCGGGGATCGTCACGCAGAACGGTGTTGACTCCCACCATCACCGCCCCGAAATCACCCCTAAGCCTGCGCGCGTATCCCCTGGCCTCTGCAGACGTGACCCAATGGGAGTCGCCGTCCGCGGTGGCTATACGCCCGTCCAGGGACTGCCCGACCTTGACCGCGACGAACGGCAGCTTGGTGGTTATATGCTTGATGAAAACCTCGTTCATCTTCTTCAACTCATCTTCAAGCACGCCGCAGCGGACGTTTATCCCTTTGCCGCGCAATATTTCCAGCCCTTTGCCGTTGTTCAGCGGATTGGGGTCCTGCATACCGGCCACCACTTCCTTTATACCGCTTTCTATTATGCGGTCCACGCAGGGAGGAGTCTTGCCGTAGTGCGCGCAGGGTTCCAGCGTCACGTAAAGCGTTGCCCCGGCGGCATCGCCGCCGGCCTCTTCCAGGGCTACGGTCTCGGCGTGCGGCAGGCCCGCCTTTTCATGATACCCCCGGCCGATGACCTTGTCCTCTTTGACCACAAGCGCGCCGACCATGGGATTCGGGGCGGTCGTCCCCTTGCCCTTCAGGGCCAGGCGCATAGCCGTCTGCATATATTTTTCGTCGTTCATTTCCTCACCGCTTTCCTCAATTCATCCAGTAGTTCGTCGGCAAGGAGCGCCTTGCCGAGGTTGACGCCGGGTTTGCCTTTGCCGTGAAAATCCGACCCGCCGGTGACCAGCAGACCGAGCTCCCCGGCGATGGAAAGATACTTGGCGCGCATCTGCGCCGTGTGCTCCGGGTAATAAACCTCCAGCCCCATCAGGCCCGTGCCGGCCAGGCCGCGGATGAGAACATCGCCGGCTTTCAGACTGTAAGGGTGCGCCAGCACCGGGATGCCCCCGGCCTGTAATATCAGTTTCACCGCCTGCTGCGGCGAAAGCCTGAAGCCGCAGACGTAGGAAGGGGAATCGTCGCCGATGTATCTCTCGAAGGCCTCGCCGGTGGAAGAAACGATACCTTTCTTCTGCATTGCCATCGCGATGTGCATGCGGCCCACAGAACCTTCGCCGGAGACCGCGAAGACATCATCCGCCTTTAGCTCCATGCCGAGCGCGTTGAGGTTCTTGACCATGCGCAGGACGCGTTCTATGCGCCGCGCCTTGAACAACTTCAGTTCCTGAAGCAGGCCTTTATGCCCGGGATCGAAGAGATAACCGAGTATATGCACCTCGTTCCCCTCGTATTCGGCGGTGAGCTCTATCCCCGGAATGACCTCCACCCCGCAGGCATACCCCTCCTCCTTGGCCGGCAGGTATCCCTCCACGGTGTCATGGTCGGTAACCGATATAACCCCTATCTTTTTGGCAGAGGCGAGCCTGACGACGTCTTCCGGAGAAGATGTCCCGTCTGAAAAGAAAGTGTGGACGTGCAGGTCGGCGGGCATTACTTTTTTATAGTCCCTTCTGACTACCCGGTAACGGCTAAGGTAAGGAAACCCGTTAGTGCGCTGTCCGGTAAATTTCTATGCAGCGCACAGAACAATCGAGAATCGAAAATCGGGATTTGATTCAATGAAAATTCCCGATTGTGGTCAAATTTCTACTTTCGATTTTCAGAAACCAAGAAGTTCGCGCTGTCCGGTAAGTTTCTATGCAGCGCACTTTTCCGCGCTATGATCCGGAAAACGATCAATCCTGAGGTTTGATCTTGTCGAGGATGCCGTTGACGAATTTTGCCGCCTCCTGTCCCGAATATTTCTTGGCCAGCTCGATCGCCTCGTTTATCGCGACCTTGGGCGGGATGTCAGGCCGGAAAAGCAGCTCGTAGCCGGCCAGCCGCAGGATGTTCCTGTCGATCATCGCCATGCGTTCAGGCTCCCAGTTGAGGGCGTACTCCGCGATCTTGACGTCTATCGCGTCCATGTTCTCCGTCACGCCGCGCGCCAGTTCCACGGAGAACTCGCGTATCTCCTTCGGCACAAGCCCGCGCTCATCGTCATGCCAGAAATTCTCCATGGCGGCGTCGAAGCCGTCATGGGTGACGCTGATCAGATACAACAGCTGCATCGCCAATTCCCTGGACTGGGTGCGTTTACGCATCGGTCCCCCTCTAAAGCTGCCTGTAAAGATTGGCCATCTCTATGGCGGAAAGCGCGGCGTCGGCCCCCTTGTTGCCGTCCTTGGTCCCGGCGCGCTCTATCGCCTGCTCTATGGTGTCGGCGGTTATCACCCCGAAGACCACCGGTATGCCGGAGTCGAAAGAAACCTGCGCCACCCCTTTGGCTACCTCGGAAGAGACGTATTCAAAATGCGGGGTGGCCCCCCTGATCACCGCGCCGAGGCAGATCAAGGCGTCGTAGGAACCGCTCTTGGCCAGCTTTCTCGCCGCCGGCGGGATCTCGAAAGCGCCGGGAACGCGCACCAGCGTGATGTCCTCCTGTTTGGCGCCGTGCCTCTGGAGCATATCCAGGCAGCCGCCGATAAGTTCCTTGGAAATGAAATCGTTGAAACGCGCCGCCAGGACGCAGAATTTCCCGCCCTTGGCGATAAGATCACCTTCAATCACTTTTACCATATGTTCCCCCTTCTCTTTGCTAAAGGCTGAGTTTATGTCCCAGCTTTTCTTTTTTGGTCTTAAGATATTTATAATTTGCGGGATTGGCCTCCATCTCCAGGGGGACCCTCTCGGCGATGCTCAACCCGTACCCCTGCAGGCCGATTATCTTGCGCGGGTTGTTGGTCAAAAGCCTGAGTTTCCTTATGCCGAGATCGGCGAGTATCTGCGCGCCGATGCCGTAGTCGCGCAGGTCGGCCTTGTAGCCGAGCGCCTCGTTGGCCTCCACCGTATCCATACCCTTGTCCTGCAGACTGTAGGCGCGTATCTTGTCGGCCAGGCCTATGCCGCGGCCTTCCTGGTTAAGGTAAAGGACCGCGCCGCCGCCTTCGGCGGAGATCATCTGCATCGCCTTGTGCAGCTGCCTGCCGCAGTCGCAGCGCAAAGAGCCGAAGACGTCCCCGGTAAGGCATTCGGAATGCACCCTGACCATAACCGGTTTTTCTCCGCGCACGTTCCCGCAGGTCAACGCGACATGGACCGTGCCGTTGAGCATATCCCGGTAAACGATCATCCTGAAGTTGCCGTGCTCCGTGGGCAGATCGGTCTCGCTGACGCGTTCAACCAGTTTCTCCGAACGGCGGCGGTATTCGATGAGGTCGGAGATGGAACATATCTTAAGCTTGTGTTCGGCGGCGAATTCCGTCAATTGGGGCAGCCTGGCCATACTGCCGTCGGGATTCATTATCTCGCAGATCACCCCGGCCGGGTAAAGCCCGCAGAGCTTCATCAGGTCCACCGCCGCTTCCGTGTGCCCGGCGCGCACCAGCACGCCGCCGTTGACGGCGCGCAGCGGAAAGATATGACCCGGCCTGACCAGGTCGTCCGGAGAACTATCGGGATCGATCAGCACTTCTATGGCGCGCGCGCGGTCATACGCCGATATGCCTGTGGTCACTCCCTTGGCCGCGTCCACGGAAACCATCCAGGCGGTGGCGAAAGGGTCACGCTTGGCGCCGGCCGCTCCCTTATACATCGGCTCAAGCTTCAACTCCTCCAGGCGCTTTGCCTCCATCGGCACGCAGACCAGTCCCCTGCCGTAGGCCGCCATAAAATTTATGCCTTCCGGACCGGCGAAAGAAGCCGCCATAAGCAGGTCTCCCTCGTTCTCGCGGGACTCGTCGTCCACCACGATGACCATGCGGCCTGCGCTCAGTTCTTCGATGATCTCCGGTATGGTATTCAGCACTCCGCCCCCTAAGAATATGGTATTAAACCACCAGAATAAGTATTGTCTCCCCGGAAAAGCAAAGCCCGAAGAATGAAATCCTTCGGGCGCAGTCAATCATGACCGTAATCTTCTTTCATCTGGACTTTACGCGATACGCTGAATTACCGTTCCGCGCGCCGCTTACGCGGCACCATCGGCCCTGGAATCACACCAGATCTGTTCCGGCAATGGATCTACCGGAACTCGCGGGCTATACCGCCGGTCAGGACTTGCACCAATGCGCTTATTGTTGCTCGCGCATACCCCGAAGATTTATGAAATGTATTATACCCTCTCCATCAATGGTTGTCAACAGCTTTAGGAAGGGATATAATAGGGACAGACGATAGGCAAAAGGCTATCGGACTCAGGGTAAAACAGGGTAATTCAGGTTTAGGGCAAGAGGCGATAGATTATAATCATGTATAAAGAAATGAAAACATGTAAATTACAAAAACTGCATGACCGCCTGATCAGGTCCGGTATTACTGTGGCTACGGCCGAGTCCTGCACCGGCGGGATGCTAGCCGCGGCATTGACCTCCCTGCCCGGCAGTTCGCATTATTTCAGGCTCGGGCTGGTCACCTACAGCAACTCCGCCAAATCAAGACTGCTCGGCATACCCGCCGGAAAGATCAAAAAAGAAGGCGCCGTCTCCGCTTACACCGCGGGGATGATGGCAAAAGCGGCCCGCAGGCTCGCGCCCAGCCGGATAAGCGCCGCCATAACCGGCATCGCCGGCCCGTCCGGCGGCAGCCCCGGCAAGCCTGTCGGCACCGTATTCATCGCCGTTTCCTACGGCAAAAAGGCTTCCTGCCGCCGGTTCCTTTTCCGCGGAGGCAGGAGTTCAGTCAGGCGGCGGACGGCGGAGAAAGCCGTCGATATGCTTCTCGAAATACTTTGCCCTCGCAAATCCCGATGCGCGCGTTCATAGCCGCCGAGTTACCCGCCGGGATACAGGAAAAACTTTCCCTCATACAAAAAAACCTGCGCCGCTCCGGCGCGGCAGTCAAATGGGTGGAACCGCATAATATCCATCTCACA
>CAZAVF010000038.1:0-2182 GCA_964488935.1 uncultured Planctomycetales bacterium
AAAGAAATGGCTTTACTTGGGTTTTTCGCTGTGTTACCTTATGAGCAAGGGTGTCCGGCAATGCCGTCAGGCAGGCTGAGATTGTGTTTTAAGGCGTCCCGCAAGCTAAAGGAGGAAGAACATGGAAGGATGGAGGGCTCTGTTGCTGGAACCGGCAAAGACGATCATTGCCGAGGTTGGCCATCTGCTTGTGAATGTCTTCATCGTGGTCCTGATATTGCTTGTGGGGTGGGTAGTCTCCCGTGTTATAAAAGCAGCCGTAACGCGCGGGCTGCGCGGCCTGAAGCTTGATACTCTTTCCGACAAGGTCGGCATGGACGGACTGCTGGCCAAAGGCGGCATCAAGTATTCGCTCTCGGAGCTGATGGGAGTGCTTTGTTACTGGCTGTCGATGCTGGTGACC
The DNA here is from genome assembly GCA_964488935.1 of uncultured Planctomycetales bacterium. Taxonomy (GTDB): domain Bacteria; phylum Omnitrophota; class Gorgyraeia; order Gygaellales; family Profunditerraquicolaceae; genus Undivivens. The sequence goes on from CAZAVF010000038.1 coordinate 404, forward strand.
CTGATGCTGGCGATCAACGCCGTCGGCCTGACGGTGGCGGTGGACCTGCTTAACCGCATCATATTGTATATACCGAACGTGATCGCGGCGGTATTCATCTTTGTCGTCGGTATATTCATATCCAACCTTTTGAAGAACATGGTCTCCGCGGCGGCCAATAACGCCGGTTTATCGGAAGGTAAACTCTTGAGCCGGATAGTGGAAGTGACCGTGATGATCTTCGTGATAGCCGTGGCCATGGAGCATCTTAATATCGGCGCCCGCATCGTGGAGCTGACCGTCGGCATCATACTGGCTTCCCTGGGCTTGGGGCTGGCCATAGCCATCGGGCTGGGATGCAAGGACATCATAGGCAGGATCGCCGGGGATTTCATCGAGAAGCTCTGGACGCGCAAATAAGATACGTTCCGGAGTCCGCAGCCGCAGAATAATAATTTGTCGGCCGAAAATTATTGACAACAAGGCTTGTTGTGTTAATATAATGGAGAACGCGGCCGCGCTTCAGTCCTGCCGGATCTTTATCCGCTGCAATAGTTAAAGCTTTTACACAACGACGTGTGGCCTGAACAGGCGTTTATTGCGCGATTTGTTCCGGGCCGCCGGGTGTATTTTTTAATCAAGTTGCAGAAATCCCCGGTTTTAAAGCCGGGGATTTCTGCAGCGAAGATTACCCTGCAAAGTACCGGGAAAAACGAAAGAATTTCCCCGGGTTTCTACGACGCAGGGTTATCCAGGAAAGGGACCCCGGACGCCTGTCCTGAGCAGTTCGACAGGCTCACTGTAGCAGCCAGTTCGACAGGCTCACTGTAGCAGCCAGTTCGACAAGTTCACTGCAGCGGTCAGTTCGACAGGCTCACTACTGAAGCTTGTCGAAGGATTAGTCCGGGGAGTATTCATTTCAAGAGCCGGGGGTCGTCTCCGGGAAGGGCCTTACATATGTGCTCAGAACATATTCTGGAACAGCTTAAAAACCTCGTGGGGGACTGGAAGGATAAGGAAGGCAACCTGATCATGGTCCTGCACGCCGTGCAGAACCATTTCGGCTACGTGCCTCGCGAGGTCTCCCTGCAATTGTCCAGGCTGCTGGAAGTCCCGCTCGCCCGTATCTACGAAGTCATCACTTTTTACAATTACTTCAAACTTGAACCCCCCGGTAAACATAAGATATCCGTCTGCCTGGGGACCGCCTGTTATCTTAAAGGCGCCCCCGTGATACTGGAGGAGGTCAAGAGCATCCTTTCCATAAAAGAAGGCGAGACCACCAAGGACGGTCTTTTTCATCTTGACGTCGTCAGGTGTCTGGGGTGCTGCGGACTGGCGCCGGTGATGATGGTGGACGATAAGGTCTACGGCAAGGTCGTCAAGGGCCAGGTAATGGAGATAGTCTCCAAATACGGGAAAGAGGGATAGTTCTATGGCTAAATTGACCCTTAAGGACATAGACGCGAAAATAGCCGCCGGGCTTGACGAGAGCGGCGACTGGATAAAAGTCGGGATGAGCACCTGCGGGATGGCCGCCGGGGCGGGGGAGGTCTTCAGCACCCTGCAGCAGGAGGCTAAAAAGCGCAACCTGGAAGTGCGGATAAAGAAATGCGGATGCCAGGGGATGTGCTACGCCGAACCGCTGGTCGAGGTGCATTGCGCCGGGCTGCCGGACGTGGTCTACGGCAGGGTGGACAAGGACGTGGCGATCAAGATACTGGAGAAACATATCTCCGCCAAGACCCTGGTCAACGACAATATTTACGAAGTCAGGACGAAAAGGCAGGCCTAAATGGA
>CAZAVF010000038.1:2282-14944 GCA_964488935.1 uncultured Planctomycetales bacterium
CCCTGGTCAACGACAATATTTACGAAGTCAGGACGAAAAGGCAGGCCTAAATGGAAACAGGCAGAAAAATAATATTGCTGGCCGATACCGAACAGTCCCCGCAGGATAAACTGCGGGACTTCTATACTTCTTTTGCCAACCAGATAAAGGACAAGGGGCTTGATGATTCCGTTTCCCTGGTCAGGGCCTCGGATATCGGTATTTACGGCAAGGGCTTCGCGGTCAGGATATTTCCCGGCGGCGTCATCTACACCGGGGTCAAGGAAAGCGATATCGGGGCCGTCATAGACGTCTCCGTCAAAGGGGACGGCGTAGTGGACGGACTGCTTTTCAGGGAAGAGCCCAAGCAGATGAGGATAGTCCTGCGCAACTGCGGACTGATCGATCCGGAAAGCATAGACGAATACATCGCCTGCCGCGGATACGGGGCGCTGAAGAAGATCCTTTCCGGGATGACCCCTGCCGACGTCATTGAGGAGATGAAAAAAAGCGGCCTGCGCGGACGCGGCGGCGCCGGTTACCCGACCTGGATGAAATGGAAGTTCACCCGCGAGTCGCAGGGGGACAGGAAATTCGTGATCTGCAACGCCGACGAGGGCGACCCGGGCGCTTATATGGACAGGAGCGTGCTGGAAGGCGATCCGCATTCCGTTATAGAAGGTTTGATCATCGCCGGTTACGCCATAGGCGCCGGCATGGGATATATGTATATCAGGGCAGAGTACCCGCTGGCCGTGGAGAGGGTGAAGAAAGCCATAGAGCAGGCCTACGAATGCGGGCTGCTGGGGCAGAACATCCTGGGGACGGAGTTCTCTTTCGACATAGACATACGTCTCGGCGCAGGGGCTTTCGTCTGCGGCGAGGAGACCGCGCTCATCGCCTCAATAGAAGGCAAACGCGGGACGCCGCGGCCCAGGCCGCCGTACCCGTCGGTTTCCGGGTTATGGGGCAAGCCGACCGCAATAAACAACGTCGAGACCCTGGCGAACGTGCCTTATATCATCCTGGAAGGCGGGGACAAGTTCGCTTCGATAGGCACCGAGAAGTCCAAAGGGACCAAGGTTTTCGCCCTCACGGGCAAGGTGAGGAATTCCGGGCTGGTGGAAGTCCCGATGGGCATCACTTTGCGCGAGATAGTTTTCGATATCGGCGGAGGCATGCTCGGGGACAAGCCGATCAAGGCGGTGCAGACCGGCGGTCCTTCCGGCGGGGTCATACCGGCGGACCACCTGGATACCCCGGTGGATTACGAGAACCTGCAGAAGCTCGGTTCCATAATGGGCTCCGGCGGGATGATCGTCATGGACGAAAGCGACTGCATAGTCGATATCGCCAAGTTCTATCTGGGTTTCTGCGTGGACGAGTCGTGCGGCAAATGCTCGCCGTGCCGCATAGGCGGGTACCAGATGCTGAACCTGCTCAACGGCATCGCCGAAGGCACCGGCTCTCTCGAAGATCTCGACAAGCTGCGCCGCGTGGCCCTGGCCATGCAAAGGGCGTCTTTGTGCGCCCTGGGGCAGACGGCCGCCAATCCGGTAATGTCCACCTTGAGGTATTTCGAGCATGAATACCGCGAGCATATCGTCAACCGGAAATGCCGCTCCCACAAGTGCCGCAGCCTGATGACGTATTCCATAATACAGGAAAAATGCAAACGCTGCCGGGTCTGCGTGATCAACTGTCCCGTTAACGCCATCGAGGGGGACAGGGAGAAAGGTTTCTTTATAGATACCGCCAAATGCGTCAAGTGCGGCAAGTGTTTTGAAGTCTGCAAATTCCAGGCCATCGCCAAGGAGTGAAGATGTTGATAAAGGCAAAAATAAACGGCATTGAGGTGCAGGTCGAAAAGGGCACCACCATACTGGAAGCCGCCGGCACCGTCCAGGTGAAGATACCAACGCTCTGCAAACATCCGGACCTGCACGCCTCCGCGGCCTGCGGCATCTGCATCGTCAAGGCCAAAGGGTCGGCAAAGATGCTGCGCGCCTGCTGCACGCCCCTGGAAGAGGGCATGGACATTATAACGCACGACCCGGAGATCATATCCGTCAGGCGCACCGTCCTGGAGCTGATACTTTCCAAACATCCCAACGACTGCCTGAAGTGCGGGCGCAACAACGACTGCGAATTGCAGAAGCTGGCCGCCGACTTCGGCATCAGGCAGGAATCGTTCAAGAATTTCCTTTCACCTCTGCCGCCGGACGATTCCACCGGCACCATCGTGCTGGAGCCGCAGAAATGCATACTCTGCGGCAGGTGCGTCGACGTCTGCCAGAACATGCAGAACGTCTGGGCTCTTTCTTTTCTCGAGAGGGGATTCGAGACCCGCATATCTCCGGCAGGGGACATCAAGCTGGCGGATTCCCCCTGCGTCAGGTGCGGACAGTGTTCCAATCACTGCCCGACCGGCGCCATCGTGGAAAAAGACGACACCGGCAGGGTCTGGGAGGCTTTGCAGGACCCGGATAAATACTGCGTGGTGCAGATAGCCCCCGCCGTAAGGGTGGCGGTGGGCGAGGCCTTCGGTTACCCGGTGGGGACCAATCTCACCAGAAAGCTTTACGCGCTCCTGCGCCGGCTCGGTTTCAAGGCGGTGTTCGACACCAATTTCGCGGCCGACGTCACGATAATGGAAGAAGGCACGGAGTTCGTGGAACGCTTCACCAAGCATAAGGGTCCGCTGCCGCTGATCACCACCTGCTGCCCCTCCTGGGTGGATTTCATGGAGAAATTCCATTCCGATATGATCGAATACTTCTCCTCCTGCAAATCGCCGCAGGAGATCCTGGGCGTGCTGGCGAAGACCTATTACGCGGAAAAGAAGGGCATAGACCCGGCCAAGATATACGTGGTATCCATAATGCCGTGCACTTCCAAGAAATACGAGATCAAGAGGTGCGAGGAGATGTTCGCCTCGGGCTGCCAGGACGTGGACGTTTCGCTCACCACGCGCGAGCTGGCGCGGATGATCAAGCAGGCGGGCATAGATTTCGTCAACCTGCCGGACGAGGACCCGGACCACATACTCGGGGACTACACCGGCGCAGGCGTGATCTTCGGCGCCACCGGCGGCGTCATGGAAGCCGCCTTGCGCACCGCGTATTTCGTGCTCAACGGAAAGAACCTCAAGAAGGTCGATTTCGAGGAACTGCGCGGGCTCAACGGGGTCAAGGAAGCCGAGGTCCAGATCGACGGCAAGAAGATCCGCGTCGCCATCGCCCACGGCCTGAGCAACGTCGAGTACGTGCTGAACAAGGTCAGGGAGGCCAAGAAGAACAACCAGGAGCTCCCGTATCACTTCATAGAGGTGATGGCCTGCGCCGGCGGCTGCGTCGGCGGCGGCGGACAGCCTTACGGCGTGACCGACGAACTGAGGAAAAAGCGCGCTGAAGGGCTTTACCAGGACGACAGGGACTGCCGTTTGAGGTTCTCCCACGAGAACCCGTATATAAAGAAGCTTTACGAGGAATATCTCGGCAGGCCTCTGGGCGAGAAGTCGGAGCACCTGCTGCACACGCATTACAAGGCCAGGCCGGTCTACGTAAAATAGGCCGTTGTCCCGGCGCTGTGGTCCTGAAGGCGAAGAGGCCGTCGGCTTCCGATCCCAAGGGGAAAGAACGGCCGGCCATATTTGTCCCGGTTTTTCTCCGTGGTCAACGGAGGAGAACCGGTTTTTTTGTGCGCAGTATAAAAACGGAGGTCATTATGGAACGCAGGCTGGGTTTCGTGGGGATAATCGTGGACGACAGAAAAAAGACCGCTTCGGCCGTCAATGCCGTGCTCAGCGAATACGGAGGGATTATCGCCGGCAGGATGGGGATGCCTTACGCGCGCAAGTCATGCTGCGTGATCACCCTGATAGTGGACGCAACCACCGATGAACTGGGGGCTTTGACCGGCAGGCTAGGCGCTTTGCAGGGAGTATCGGTCAAGTCTGGGCTGGGGAAACAGCCTAAATAAACCGTGGGGCAGTAAAGAGGATGTGGATTATGTCCAGAGCCGGGTGTCTGATAGACAAGCTTTACCGCCGGGGCAGTTTAACGGGACAGGAACTGGCATATCTGCTCTCCCGCAGGACCGGCGGCGGGGACGGGAAACTGCTTTTCCGCCGCGCCGACGCCGTGCGGGCCGCATATACCGGGGACGGCATAATAGTGCGCGGCATCGTGGAATTCTCGAATATCTGCCGCAACCGCTGCGCTTACTGCGGTCTGAACGCGGACAACTCCGGGCTGGAGCGTTACTGTATGTCGGAGGAAGAGATATTGTCGTGCGCGCGCGCCATATACAGGTCCGGCATCCGCAGCATGGTCCTGCAGTCGGGGGAATCCGTTTCCATACGCGCGGAGTGGCTGGCCGGGGTTATCAGGCGCATTAAAAGACTTTATCCGGCGGCGGCAGTCACCCTTTCCTCTGGAGAACGCAGCCGCAGCGACTACGCGCTCTGGAGAGAGGCCGGGGCGGACAGGTATCTCCTCAAGGTCGAGACCACGTCCGCCTCTCTTTACAGCCGGCTGCATCCCGGCATGAAACTTCAGGCAAGGATACGCTGCCTGCGCACGCTGAAAGAGCTTGGTTACCAGACCGGTTCCGGCTCTATCACCGGGCTGCCCGGTCAGACCGTCGAAAGCGTCGCCGGCGACCTTTTGTTCTTCCGGCGGTCCGGTATGGGTATGATAGGCATAGGTCCGTTTATCCCGCATCCGCAGACCAGTCTCTCCGGCTGCGCCAAGGCCGGTCCTGTGCCGGCGCTGCGGGCGATAGCGCTCGCCAGGCTGCTCAATCCATACGCGCACATCCCGGCAACCACCGCCCTGCGGTGTTCTTCCGGCAGCAGGGCTTACAAAGCTCTGGAGTGCGGCGCGAACGTGGTGATGTTGAATTTCACTCCCGCCGTTTACCGGCGTCTCTACAGCCTTTATCCGGGCAGGGCGGACAAGGCGGGTGAGGAGCCCGCCGGCGCGCTGGAAAGATTGCGCGTGTACGCTGCCGCATCCGGCAGGGAACTCGACCTTTCCAGGGGCGACATAAGGGGTCCGGCTGCCGGTGTGCACTTCGCGCCCCTTATATAATTATAATTATTATAGATTTGCATTTACTTTTAAGTCCCAGATGGTAAAATAAATACACTATGAAAGAAGTTATCGAGCGTATCTTACAGGAAGAGCAGGATTCAAAGAGAAAGATTGAGCAGGCAAGGCTGCAGGCGGAGCGGATCGTTTCCGAAGCGCGGACACAGGCCGGTAAAATCCTCGAAGAATCGGCAGAACAGTCGCGCGTCTCCGCCCTGGAGCGGCAAAAGGCTGTCCGCACGGAATGCCTTGCCGGGAAAGAGAGCATGGTCAACGGTGCCCGTGAAGAATACGCAGCCCTGCGCATTTCCAAAGAACAGAACATACCTTCCGTGGCCCGGACGATATTCTCCGAAATAATTTCCCTGTAATGTCCCGCCGGCGGAAAGCCTCCGGGACCGCAAGACCGTAATGCTAAACGATAACCGGAACAGTCATCCGGCGGAGTTCTACCCGGGCCGGCCAGAATAATGCAGGACCTAAGCAAATATTCTTTTGCCAATGCCAGGATCAGGGCGATGCTTTCCGCGCTCCTGCCGGAGGAGTTTTTTGTTTCCCTGGCCGAAGCCGGCGACCTTCAGGCGGCGCTGGCGCTTTTCAAGGGGACCACGTATTCTTCATTCCTGGAAGGGATGAACGTATCATCTTCCGCCGACCTGCCCGCCGCGGAACGTTTTATCACCGCGCAGGAATCGGCGGCTTACCGTAAGGTCATCGCATCCATTTCCTCCCCGAGAGAACGGGATTTCCTGGCGCTGCTCAGGCAGAAGCTGGAGATAGAACAGCTGAAGACGGTCTTGCGCATCTGGCACCGCAGGCTGCCGGTGGCCTGGGAGGACTACATAGACAGGGCGGAAAGCGGATCCGCGCTTGATTTCGGCAGGCTGGTTGAGGCGGAAAGCATAGAAGAGTTCATCCTGCTGCTTGACGATTCCCCGTATAAGCGCGCCCTGATGAAGGCCCGGGAACAGTTCAAGAGGGAAGGGAAACTTTTTATCCTGGAAGTGGCGCTCGACATGGATTATTACGAGAGGGTAGGCGCCGCCGTTTCCCGCCTTTCCCCGGCGGACCGCAGGATAGCTTCGCGCATCATCGGCGTCGAGATAGACATCGAGAACATAAACCTGCTCCTGCGGTTCAGGAAATATTATTCGCGGAACATGTCGGAAATGCTCGACTGGTTCATTCCAGGCGGCTTAAGGCTGAACAAGGACCACGTGAGGGGGTCTTATACGAGCAACGGGATAACGCAGGTGGTCAACAGTCTTTCTTTAGGGCCTTATTCGCGCATAAAAGGCATATTCGAGGACAACTTTTTCCTCATAGAAAGTTTTCTCTACGGCCTGCTGGCGCAGGAAGTGAAGGCCGCGCTTTCCGGTTTCCCGTTCACCATAGGAACGGCTATGGCATACTTGGTCTCAAGCCGCAGGCAGTCGGGACTTCTGGTGTCCATGCTTTACGCCAAGGCTTACGGACATTCCAAAGACGATATAATGCGGTCTTTGAACATCGGGGGATAAAAGAAAGATGCTTGGTCCCTGTGAAATGGAACTTATCAATATCGCCGTGCTCAAAGAGGACGCCGAACAGACCGTCGCGCAGCTGCTGAAGCTCGGCAATTTCCACCCGGTGGACATACGCAGGATCGAGTCCGGACTGGACGGCCTGCCGGCGGCGGAGACGCAGAAAGAGTCCGGCGACTGGGAGAAGCTTGCCGCGCGCCTGCGGCAGACTTGCGCGTCGCTGGATTTTCATCCCTCATCCGGGCCGGCGCTGATGCCCGCAGCTTCCTCGGGGCAGTTCTCGTATACTGCGGTGGAGCAGAAACTTGATTCTCTGGACGCCGAGTCCGCCCCGCATATCGCCAGGAGGGAGGAACTGCGGGAGGAGATACGGACCAGGACCGCCATGCTCAACCGCGTCCCCGGTATACTGCCGGTTTCCCTGAAAAGGCGCGACGGCTCTTATAGTTTCCTGGAAGTGGTCTCGGGGACGATATCCGATAAGAACCTGGACCTGCTTGAACGGAGTCTTTCCGGTATCCACAGCGTGGTCTACCCTTTCCGCAAGGAACCCGGCGGCAGGACGGCGCTGCTGCTTATAGGGCTGCGCCGGGACAAGCCGTACATAGAAAAGGTGCTTTCCGACACCGGGTTCGAAAGAAAGGATTTCTCCGACCGGGGGGAGGCCGTCGGCGGCGAGATACAGCTTAAACTGAAAGTGCAGATCGAGAAAGACAAGCGGGGGGTGGAGGAGGAATCGGCCGCCCTGGCGGGGATCGCCGCGCGCTCGGGGGAGGAGATGTCGCAGATCAATACGTTCCTCAGGCTCAAAAGATCGATCGCCGAGGCGCGCAGGTATTCCTGCAATACCGACAAGACGGTGCTGCTTTCCGGATGGGTGCCGGCGGACGAGAAGGAAAAGGTGGCCTCCAGGATACGCCAGATGGAGAGCTGCGTTTACCTGGAGGAGAAAAGCCCGGGCGAACTGGGGATATCCAAGGACGACGTCCCGGTGCTCTTGAAACACTCGGCGTTGATAAAACCGTTCGAACTGCTGATCGAGTCCTACGGGATACCGCGTTACGGCAGCGTCGATCCCACGTTGTTCACCGCCGTCACTTTTCTTCTTATGTTCGGCGCCATGTTCGGCGATCTCGGCCACGGCCTGCTGCTTTTGGCTGCCGGGATCCTGATCATGCGCAGCCGCAGCGAAAAGGTGCGCCAGGCCGGTGCGCTGACTTCCTACGCCGGAGGCGTATCGGCCTTGTTCGGCCTGCTTTACGGGAGCGCTTTCGGGTTCGAGTTCGACTCGTTATGGGTCCGGCCGATAAACAACATCCTCGGCATATTCAAGATAAGCGTGATATTCGGCATAGCGGTGATCTCCCTGGGGGTGATTTTGAACGTTTTCATCTCCTTCCGCGACCGCGATTACGCGAAGGCCTTCTTCGACAAGTCCGGATTGATATCCGGGATAATCTACTGGAGCGGGATCGCCCTCGCGGTTAGGCTCGCCGTTCCCGGCGCCGGACCGGTGCCGGCCGGCTATTTTATTTTAATCGGCGCCTGTTTTGTGGTATTATTTCTGAAACCTCTCGCGGAGATATTCACCGGAAGGGCGCATGACGGCGTTTTCGTGCTGCTGATGGAGACCGTGATCGATATGATGGAGATCGTCATGGGGTACCTGGCCAACACCGTTTCCTTTATCCGCGTCGCGGCATTCGCCCTGGCGCATGCCGGATTGTTCATGGCGATCTTCGAGCTTTCCAAACTGCTTAAGGACGTCGGTTCCGGTTTCGTTTCCCTGCTGATCGTTATCGGCGGGAATGTGCTGGTTCTGCTGCTGGAGGGGATGGTGGTGGGGATACAGTCGCTGCGGCTTAATTATTACGAATTCTTCTCGAAGTTCTTCGTCAGCGGCAAGAACGTCTATAAACCGCTGAGCGTGTGACAACAGCTGTAATAAAGAAGGGGGAAAGCATGACAAGATCGAGATTGATATCGAGAACACTGCAGGTGGTATTGCCGGCGGCCGCGGTCGTCGCCTTCACCGGATTTTTCTGCGCGGTATCCGCTGCGGAACCGGTCTCGGCGGCCAATCCCGCTGCCGTGGGCTGGGCGTTCCTTTCCGCCGCTTTGTCGGCCGGGCTGAGCGCTCTTGCCGCCGGCATCGCCGTGGCCTATGTGGGCGCGGCGGCGGTGGGGGCGATGAGCGAGAAACCCGAGCTGGCCGGCAGGGCGTTGATATACGTCGGTCTGGCCGAGGGTATCGCGATATACGGGCTGATCATCGCCATCATGATCCTGAGCAGGGTCTGATCCGGCATGAGATTGTTCTGTATCGCCGACAACGACAGCGCGCTCGGGTTCAGGCTGTCCGGTATTGAGACTATGGAAGTCCGCACCGCCAGGGACGCGGAAGCGGCGCTCAAAGTGGCTTTTTCCGCGGAAGGCGTGGGGATACTGGTCATCACCAGGAAAGCCGCGGACCTGGTCAGGGAGAAGGTGAACGGGATGATATATACGCAGGAGGTCCCTCTCGTTCTGGAGGTGCCTTCTCTCGGGGACAAGCCCGGGGCCGAGAGCGCGGACGACCTGCTTAAAGGCGCGATAGGCATGAGTGTTTGAGGACGGTCATTATGGAAAAACAACAGGACAGGACGGAAATGAATTCGGAGAACGCCGGCGTCATCTGCAGAAAGCTGAAGGATAACGCGCAGACCGAGAGCTCCGCGATACTTGAACGGGCCGGCAGGGAGGCGCAGGATATTATAGCCCGGGCCAGGGACGAGGCCGGACGCCAGGCGCAAACCGTAATGCAGCGGGCGGAACAGGAAGCGGCTCTTCTTCGCGAAAGGATCGTCTCCTCGGGCAAACTGGAGAAAAAGAAGGCGTTCCTTGAGGAGCGCGGCCGTCTCACCGCCGCCGTTTTTAACGCGGTGCATCAGGCGGCGCGCGAGTTCCGGGGCAGCCCCGAGTATCCTGTTTTCCTGAAAAAACTGATATGCGAAGGCGCCCGCGTGCTGGAAGACGCGCGGCTGCACGTGATATTTTCCCCGGATGACGGGGGGCTGTTCGGGGACGGGTTCCGTTCGGAAGCGCAGTCCGCCTGCGCGGCGGCCGCCGGAGGCGCAGTGGCGCTTTCTTTTTCCTCCGGGGACTTCGGCGAGATCGGCGTCATCGTGCGCACGGCCAGCGGCAGCCGTATCTTCGACGGGCGTTTTTCCTCTCTTTTGCGGCAGAGATACGATGAATTCTACGGGAAAATAATGAAGGAGATGTTTTAAATGGAAAAAGTCGCCGGTAAAGTCTACAGGGTGGTCGGGCCGGTAGTCGAGATCGAGGGCGTTTCTTCCCTGCGCATGCTGGACATGGTGGAGGTCGGCGGGTACCGTCTCGTGGGCGAAGTGATGCGCTTAAAAGGGGACAGGGCGTTCGTCCAGGTCTATGAGGATACCACGTCCGTCAAGGCCGGTGATCCGGTATACACGCAGGGATTTCCTCTTTACGTCGAGCTCGGCCCGGGACTGCTGGGCAACATTTACGACGGGATACAGCGTCCCCTGGAGATGATCCGCCAGAAGGAAGGTTTTTACATCGGCAGGGGCGTAAGCGTCTCGGCGCTGGACCGGCAGAGACGCTGGCATTTTGTCCCCGTGCGCGCTCCCGGAGAGGAATTGGCGGCGGGCGCCTGCCTGGGAGAGGTGCAGGAGACTTCGTTGATACGCCACAGGATCATGCTTATGCCGGAGACCTCCGGGAAACTGGTCTGGATCGGCGGGGAGGGGGATTATTCACTCGAGGACAAGATCGCCGTGGTGGAGAGGGAGGACGGGCGGCAGGAGGACGTCTTCATGCTGCAGCGCTGGCCGGTGAGAAAAGCCAGGCCGTACCTGGAGCGTCTTAAGCTGAAGGACCCGCTCATAACCGGGCAGCGCGTCATAGATACGCTTTTCCCGGTGGCTAAAGGCGGCTGCGTGGCCGTGCCCGGAGGTTTCGGCACCGGAAAGACCGTGGTCCAGCACCAGCTCGCCAAATGGAGCGACGCCGAAGTGGTCATATTCGTGGGCTGCGGGGAGCGAGGCAACGAGATGACCGACGTGCTGATGAACTTCGCAAAGCTGGTGGACCCGCGCACGCAAAAGCCGCTTTCCGAAAGGACCATATTCATAGCCAACACCTCCAATATGCCGGTGGCGGCCAGGGAGGCGAGCATATACACCGGGATAACCATGGCGGAATATTACCGCGACATGGGATACAACGTGGCGCTTATGGCCGACTCCACTTCCCGCTGGGCGGAGGCGCTGCGCGAGTTGTCCGGAAGGCTTGAGGAGATGCCGCTGGAGGAGGGATTCCCGGCTTATCTGCCTTCGCGCCTGGCGGAATTCTACGAGCGGGCGGGAAAGGTTAATTCCCTCGATAAAAGAGAGGGGTCGATAACGATCATAGCCTCGGTCTCGCCGCAGGGCGGGGATTTCTCCGAGCCGGTGACTTCCCATACCAAAAGGTTCATCCGTTGCTTCTGGGCGCTGGACAGGGACCTGGCGAACGCCAGGCATTATCCTTCCATAAGCTGGATAGACAGCTATTCCGAGTACCTGGACGACATAAAAGAGTGGTGGCACGACAATATAGATGAGAAGTGGCTGGACCTGCGTTACCTGATGATGGACCTTCTGCAGAAGGAACAGAGGCTGCAGCAGGTGGTGAAGCTCGTCGGTCCCGACGTCCTGCCGCAGCCCCAGAGACTGGTGCTGGAGGTGTGCCATATTTTCAAGAACACCTTCCTGCAGCAGTCGGCGTTCGACAAGGTGGACACCTACTCCTCGGCGAAAAAGCAGTTCCTGATGCTGAAGACCATCGTGGATTTCTATCATATTTCGGAGGGGCTCCTGCAGAAAGGCGTGACCCTGGCGGAGATCAAGGGCCTCGGCGTCTACCAGGACGTGATCAGGATGAAACTGCGCTATACCGAGGACGACCTCGATAACCTGGCCGGGCTTTCCTCCAGGATAGCCGAGAGCGTAAAAGAACTGGAGTTTTGACATGGGACAATATACTCTCAGGGAATACGTGGGGCTGGAGGAGATAGTCGGCCCTATATTCATGATACGCAATACCCATAACGTCGGCTACAACGAGGTGGTGGAGATCGCCGACGAATCCGGTAAGATACGCACCGGCGTGACCCTGGAAGTAGGGAAAGGATACGCCGTGGTGGAGGTGCTGGGAGGCACGAGCGGGCTTTCCCTGCATAACAGCAGGGTCAGGTTCAGGGAAAAACCCCTGATGCTGGGGGTCTCCGAGGAGATGCTGGGCAGGGTATTCGACGGCAGGGGGAATCCCCTGGACGGGATGCCCAGGCCGGCGGCCGAGGAGATGCTGGACGTCAACGGCCTGGCCATCAACCCGACCGCGCGCGACTACCCCAAGAACATCATCGAGACCGGGATCTCGGCCATAGACGTCATGAACACGCTCGTGCGCGGGCAGAAACTCCCGATCTTCTCCGGCAGCGGAATGCCGCACGACCTGATCGCCACCCAGATCGCCCGCCAGGCCCGCGTGAAGAACGAGAGCTTCTGCGTCGTCTTCGCCGCCATGGGCGTCAAGTACGACACCGCGAGGTTCTTCCTGAAGAGTTTCGAGGACAGCGGTGTCCTGGAACGGGTCACCATGTTCCTCAGCCTCGCCGACAGCCCCTCGATCGAGCGCATCACCACCCCGCGCCTGGCCTTAAGCTGCGCCGAATACCTGGCGTTCCGCAGGAACATGCACGTGCTGGTGATCATGACGGATATGTCCAACTATTGCGAGGCGCTGAGGGAACTTTCCACCATCAGGGGGGAGATCCCGGCCAGGAAGGGCTACCCGGGGTATCTTTACAGCGACCTGGCCAGCCTTTACGAACGCGCCGGTATGATCAAGGGCGTCAACGGCTCCATCACGCAGCTGCCGATATTGACCATGCCTAACGACGATATCACCCATCCCATCCCGGACCTTACCGGTTATATTACGGAGGGGCAGATAGTGCTGGAGCGCGAGATGTTCAGCCGCGGCATCTATCCTCCCATCGCCG
>CAZAVF010000039.1:0-12825 GCA_964488935.1 uncultured Planctomycetales bacterium
CGAACTTCTCTATGCGCATGCTCTCGATCATCTGGCAGAACGAAGCGCTGATCTCGACCAGCCTCGCGAAAGAAGGGGCGTGCCAGATATTGTTGTTGTAAACCGGTATAGGCTGGTAGCTGGCCTGGTGCGGCCGGGGGTTGGTGATGAAATGATAAGTCAGGCAGCCGAAGTAACCGGGGTCGACGCAGGTGTCCGCGTCGAAACACGAGATGACCACGTCGTCATAAGGGATATTGCGGGAAGAGACGAATTCCCTCCCCCTTTTGGCGGCCCAGGTCGCGTTTGCCCCTTTGGTCCTCGCCTCGCCGGGCAGGTTGTCGGGATGGAAGGTGGAGAGATAGCCGAAGAAACAGCCTTTGAACTCCTTTTCCAGCAGCGCCGCCGTCTCGCGGGAAGGAGGATGCCTGTCCTCAAAAGATATGATGACGATCATCTTTTCCTTCGGATATAGGCAGTCGCGCAATGATGCCAGGGAAGACCTCAGTATATCTGGCCCTTCTTTATAAACCGGAAAAACCACCAGGTGATATATCCGTTCCCAGTTTTTCCCTCCCCCGGACGACCGGCAGTCGGCGAGCCAGTCGCGGTTACGCTGCCGGTATAATTTATGGTGCGCCATGATCAGCAGCGTGGTCAGGTATAATGTCCTGATGATCCAGTAGAAATCGAAGGTGATGATCAGGGCGGCGCAGAAAACCGGCTTCCATGCCGACAACAGCACGAGCAGGAGTATAACTCCCCACGATAATGCCCCGGGGATTATCTCCAGCGTCCTTTTTATCCTGCCGTTCTTATTCTTCATTCCGGATCCTGATCAAATCGTACAAGGGCGCAGTGCGGCTGTCCAGCTCCAGCTTGTACAGGTTGCCGTGCGTGTCCCCCTCGGGAGACCGCTCCTGGTCGAGGAACCATAAGGTATCGCTGCCGGTATCGTAATACGCCTGCGCGTCGCGCCGGTTAAGCCTTGCCAGCGTGACCGGGAAAGCGCGCGGCGTGGCCTCCATCACCTCCACGGAACGGGAGGTGACGATCACCAGATGAAAACTGTCGGAATGCCAGAAGACATCCCGGATATCGGACTGCGGATAATCCAGGATGAAGGGGGCCCGTTCAGGCTCGGCGTCCCTGCGCTGCTGCAGTTCGGCTATGCCGATCTGGGAGGGGGAGAAATAAAGCAGTTTGTTCCTGTCGGAGGATAAAAGATATTTGACTTCCTGCGCCTGCAGCGCCGGCAGGGAGCCGACCGGGACCCGGCGTTCGCCGTCCAGCCCGCAGCGGTAAAGTATGCGGTCCTTGGCGTCAAGATAATATACGGCGTCCTTCTCCTTGTCGAGGCAGAAATACGCCGCCGAGGTCTTGTTGATCTTCTTGAGGTTGTTGCGCAGGGGAAAAAGTAGGATCTTATCCAGGCGCGTTATCTTGCCTTCCTCTATCTGCACGTCCTCCGACCAGGGGTAATATCCGCGCAGCTCGATGCGCACCTCGTAAGTGCCCGGGAGCAGTTCATTGAGGGTCTCCGGGGTCTTCTCGACCAGCAGTTTTTTGTCCAGATAGACGTCGGCCCCGGGCGGCTGGGTCTTAAGGTACAACAATCCCGTCCTGCTGAACTTGAAGGTGCGTCTGTCGAATTTGTAACCGAAGGAAAAAGAAAGGATCAGCGGCAGCCCGGCGAAGAAGACCGCGACGCTGCTGTAGAACAAAAAAGCCCTTATCCTCTGCTCATTGAGCATACGCCGGTCCCTCCTTGTGGAACCACGCGGGCTTCATTTGGACTGAAGAGCTCTTTCGATCTTCTCCAGTTTGACGAGCGCTTTCTTGAGCATCTCGTTCATCTCGGCCAGCATTTTCTCGTATTCAAGCCTGCGCCGGGAATCTCCGCCGAGCTTCTTTTCTTTCCATTTCTTGAAGCCTTCCTTGGCGTTCTCCTCCTCTTTGACGATCAGGAAATCGACGTACCTGGAAAGCCTTTCACGTTCTTCCCTGGAGGCGAAAGAAATAAAAAAGACCCCTATCCCGTAAAAAGGTTCTGTCCCGGGACCTTCCCGCAGGTCGCAGCGGAATACCGTTCCGCGGCACCTGACCTGCCCTCCGGACCTTTTTTCCTGTCCGTAATCCGGTATCTCGAGGGTCACATCCAGTTCCGCCCCGGAGTCGAACTGCCTGGAGACCTCTATATAACTGCCCAGGCGGCTGATATTGTCGGTGACTCCCGACAATTCTTCTTTCTTGCCGAAGACAAGTTTCACCGGCAACGACACGTGCATCCGTTTCTCTTTCCTTCTTTCTATGCCCATTCCGCCTCCCCTCTTAGAATTTCATCAACGCCATGGTCTCGGCCCTGGTCTTCTCGCTTTCCTGGAATATCCCGCGCACCGCCGAGGTGACCGTCAGCGTCCCCGGTTTCTTCACTCCGCGCATAGACATGCAAAGATGCTCCGCTTCTATCACCACCATGCACCCGCGCGGCTGAAGCTCCTTCATGATGATGTCCGCGATCTGCGTGGTCAATCTTTCCTGCACCTGCGGGCGGCGTGAAAGCGTATCGACCACCCTCGCCAGCTTGCTCAACCCGGTAACGCGCCCGTTCTTCGGGATATACGCCACGTTGGCCTTGCCGATAAAAGGAAGCAGGTGGTGTTCGCAGATGCTGTACAGCGGGATACCTTTCAAAAGGATGATCTCCTCGTGTTTCTGCTCCAGGATCACCTCAAGCTCTTCCTTGGGATCGCGGCCGATGCCCGAGAATATCTCCTCGTACATATCGGCGACCCGTTTCGGCGTCTCCAGGAGATCGGTGCGGCCCGGATCCTCCCCTATCGCCTCAAGGATATCCTTCACCGCTTTCTCTATCTTGATCTTGTCCATGCTTTTCCTCCGTTTCACTTCCCTATGCAGAACCTGCCGAATATCCTTTTCAAGACGTCGCCGGACAAATCCAGTCCCAGGATCGAGTCCATTCCGGCAAGAGCTTCCTTGATGTCCTGCGCCGCCAGTTCCGGGGAAAGTCCGCCAACGCACGACGCGCGGGCCGCGCAAAGATGCCTTTCCGCCCGTTTCAACAACTCCAGGTGCCTGCGGCTGGAGATGAAGACCGATCCGTCCTCCGGCGCCCCCCCCTTGAATATCCTGCCGGCTATCTTCTCCTCGAGCAGTCCGAGGTTGACCCCCTTCTTCGCCGAAACGGGGATGCTCCCGCCGAATTCTTTTTGCAGCAGTTCCGTCTCTATCCGCGGTCTAAGATCGCATTTATTGACAACCGCCAGCACGTTCTTCCTCTTGCGCAGTCTCCTGATAAGGTCCCTGTCGGCCGCTTCCAGTTTCGCCCCCCCGTCGAACAAAAGCAGGACCACGTCGGCCGAATCCATGTACCGCCTGGAGCGCAGAACGGCTTTCTTCTCGGCGGCGCCCTCCGGTTCCTTGATCCCGGCCGTATCGATAAGCCTGACCGGGATGCCGTTGATATCGGTATCCTCCTCGACGGTATCGCGCGTCGTGCCGGCGATATGCGTCACGATGGAGCGCTCTCTTTTCAACAGAGCGTTCAACAGCGAGGATTTGCCGGTGTTGGGCCTGCCGCAGATCGCCACGCTCGCGCCTTCGCTCAAAGGTATGCCGCAGCGGGAAGTCTCGATCAAAAAACGCATGCCCCCGATCACCTTCTCCAGGCCGGCCGGGACGCTTTCCACCGCCTCCCCGTAAGCTTCCTCTTCCGGGAAATCTATAGCCGCTTCCAACCCCGCCAGAAGGTCCAGAAGAGATGTTCTTAACGGCATTATACGGGAGGACAATCCTCCCCGCAGATGCAGCATGCCGCTCCTTGAAGCGGCCTCCGTCCGCGCTCCGATAACATCCATCACCGCTTCAGCCTGGGAAAGATCTATACGCCCGTTCAGGAAAGCACGTTTGGTGAATTCTCCCGGGTCCGCCAGGCGGCAGCCGCTCTGCAGCAGCAGGTCCAGGATGCGCCTGGGACTCACAACGCCGCCGTGACAATTGATCTCCACGATGTCTTCCCTGGTGTAACTGCGCGGCGCCTTCATTATTCCCAGCATGGCCTCGTCCACGGCCTGCCCGGAAGCTTCGATCACCCAGCCGTAATTCAACGAATGGCTGGGCAGTTCGGAAGGTTTCCTGCCGTTCGCCGGCCTGAATATCCTGTCCGCAGCGCCGAGGGCATTCTTGCCGCTGATCCTTACTATGGCTATCCCGCATTCGCCCGGTGAGGTGGCGACGGCCGCTATCGTGTCAGAGTCGTCCTGCGACAGCATCACGCGCCTCTCCCGCCAGGAACAAAGATCCGGCGACCAGGATCATATCCTCCTTTTCCGCCTCAGCCCCCGCTTTTTCCAGGGCTTCCCGCACGGAAACGGTCTTTATTACTTTAACGGGGCCGCCGCAGCTCCGGGCGGCCCGCAGAATTTCTTTTTCTAGAAGCTCCGTACCGCAGGCGCGGGGATTGTCCGCCCGGGTAACCACCACTGTCCCGGACAAAGGGACAAGTTCCCTGCAAACGGCGCGGATATCCTTGTCGGCAGACAGCCCCAGCACAAGTATCAGCCGGCGGAAGGAGTAATTCTCCGTCACCGTCTCTCTCAACGCCGCGGCCGAGGCCCTGTTCTGCGCCCCGTCGATGACGATAAGAGGGTCCCGCCCGACCGTTTCGCACCTGCCCGGCCATATCGTATTATAAAGTCCCCGCCTTAAAGAATCAATATCGGCTTTCAATCTGTATCTATGCGCCAGGGCTTCCACGGCCGCCAGGGCGGCGGCTGAATTTACCACCTGGTGCCTTCCCGGCAGGGTCACGCGCAGGCCGTCGTATTCGCCGAACCTCCCCCTGACGCTGAATGTTCCTTTATCCATCTTGAATGTTATATCTTTCCCCACTTCCCGGAGCCCGGCCTTGGTCCAGGCGCATCTTTTCCTGATGACCTCTGCCGCCGGCTCCATCTGGGGGGAAGAGATCACCTCAAGGAGTTGCTTTTTGTTGACCGCCGGCTTGATGATACCGGCTTTCTCCCCCGCTATCTCCGCCAGTGTCCTGCCCAGCACCTGCGTATGTTCGTAACTCACGGGGGTGATCACCGCAACCGCCGCTTCCACGCAATTAGTGGCGTCAAGCCTGCCTCCGAGGCCGGTCTCCAGCACGCAGTAGTCCGCGTTCTCCCCGGCAAAATAGCGGAATGCCAGCGCCGTGCAGAACTCGAAATACGTGATCCCCTTTTCCCGGTCCCCGCCGCTGAACTTCTCGTTCGCCTCCATCAACTCCCCGGCAAGGCGGCTGAAGGTCTCTTCCGGGATCATCCCCTCGAAAGGATCGCGGCCGTCCGCGCTCCGCCCGTCCGGACGCAGGATCCTGAAACGTTCCCGCAGGTCGTTTAAATGCGGAGAGGTGTAAAGCCCGGCGGAATACCCCATCTCTCTCAGCATATAAGCCGTAAAGGCGCAAGTGGAGCCCTTGCCCTTGGAACCGGCAACGTGCACGCAGCGCAGGCTGCGCTGCGGATCGCCTATGCTTTTCAGAAAACCCCCGAAGCGTTCCAGTTTAAAAGAGGTTTTATAGGCCCAACGGGTGATCTTCTCGTAGTTTATCAGGGATTCAAGATAATCCAGGGTCTGGGGATAAGTCATCGGGGGCGAAGAACGGCTCAATGTTTGAAATGCCGGATGCCGGTAAATACCATAGCGATGCCGTGTTTATTGCAGGCGCGGATTATCTCCTCGTCGGCTATCGAACCTCCGGGTTGTATTATCGCCTTCACTCCCGCCCTGGCGGCCAGCGTGATGGAATCGGGTTTGGGAAAGAAGGCGTCCGAAGCGAGGCAAAGCTCGCCGGCTTTTTTGCCGGCCTTCTTGGCGGCGATGGCCACCGATTCTACCCTGGACATCTGCCCGGCGCCGATACCGGCGCAGCGGGTCCCTTTGGCCAGCACGATCGCGTTCGACTTTACGTGTTTTGCGACCTCCCAGGCGAAAAAGAGACTTTCCATCTGTTTGCGCCCCGGCTTCTTGCGGGTCACAACTTTAAGTTTTTTCTCGTCCAAAGAGAACCTGTCGCGCTCCTGCAGCAGGCATCCCCCGTTGACGCGCTTGAAATCAATATTCCGGGGATCATTGTAATCCGGCAGTTCCAGCAGGCGGAGGTTCCTCCGGCCTTTGAAAAGCCCGGCGACGTCTTTATCGTATCCCGGGGCGATGACGCATTCCAGGAAGCCGCTGCGCAGTATGGCCGCCGCCGTTTTGGCGTCGAGCGGCCTGTTCAACGCCACGATGCCGCCGAAAGCGGAAAGCTGGTCGCATTTCCAGGCGTCAAGATACGCTTTGCATAAAATCTGCGCGCAGGCGGCTCCGCAGGGATTGTTGTGTTTAACGATCACGGCCGACGGCTTATCGAATTCACGCACTATCTCCACCGCGGCGTTAAGATCGAGGAAATTATTGAAAGAAAGCTCCTTGCCCTGCAGCTGGCGCATGGCGGCCAGTCCGGAAATGCTGCCCGCCGTGCCGTAGAAGGCCGCGCGCTGATGAGGGTTCTCCCCGTAACGGAGATCCTGGAGTTTGACGAATTCCATGCGCAGATCGCGCGGCAGCACCGGAGGGGCGGCTTCACGCCGGTCTTCTCCGGAAAGATAAGAATATATCGCGCCGTCGTAGGCGCTGGTCCTGGCAAAGACCTCCGCCGCGAGGGAACGCAGCAATTCCGCCGGCAGACAGCCGTTGTTGCGTTTCATCTCTGAGATCACGGCGGCATAACGCCGCGGGTCGCAGATCACGGCCACGGAAGCGCTGTTCTTGGCCGCGGAACGCAGCATGGCCGGGCCGCCGATATCTATATTCTCTATGATCTCCTCATCACCCGCTCCCGGCCTTGCGGCCACGGCCTCAAAAGGATAGAGATTCACCACCACCATATCTATCTCCCCTATCCCGTGCCGCTTAAGGCTTTCCATATGCTCCCGGTTGCTCCTGACCGCAAGCAGCCCTCCGTGTATGACCGGATGCAGGGTTTTAACCCTGCCGTCCAGCATCTCCGGGAAACCGGTGTGTTCCGAAACTTCCTTGACCTTGATCCCGTTCTTGCGCAGCATGGCGGCGGTACCCCCGGTGGAAAGGATCTCCACGCCGAAATCCCGCAAACAGGAGACCAGCTCCACAAGCCCCTGCTTATCGTAAACGCTGATCAACGCCCGCTTTATCTTTATCATCTGGCATCCTTCTTCCCGCCGGGACAAACGATCATTTGTTGCATTTGAAGACTATATAATCCCCGTCCTGGACGATGTATTCCTTGTTCTCGAGTTTTATTTTGTTGTTGTTCCTTGCCTGCGACAGGCTTCCCGCTGCGGTCAGGTCGGCATAACCCACCACCTCCGCGCGGATGAACCCTTTCTGGATATCCGAATGAATGCACCCTGCTGCTTCCCAGGCGTTGGCCCCTTTTTTCAGCGACCAGGCATGAGAGTCCTTGTCCCCGGCAGTGAAATACGAAATATATCCGAACTGCGCGTAGGCCGGCGGAAGCAGCTTGTCCCTGTCCTCGACCTCCTCCGGTCCGGCCAGATATACCGGTTTCACCGTCAACAACGGGTACCCGGCGATGAATTTATTCTCTTCCCCGCTTATCTCCAGTTCCGAAAGGAACTTGACTTTATCCAGCTGCTCCTTGAATCTCGCCATCAGTTTCTTTTCCGCCTCGTCGCTCGAACGCTCCAGACGCAGTTCCACGAATTCCATATCCGAAAGGATCAGATCGTCCTTGCAGGAAGCCGGACATATGATACCGTCGGCTTCCTTGATCTTCTCGCGGTCGGTGATCAATTCAACCTGTATGTAGACCTTCTTGCCGGAATTGAACATCTTGGCCAATGCGTCCACCCGTTCATCCTTGACGTTCGCCTTGCCCGCCTGCAGGCTATCTATGCCGAATACGCCTATTTTCATTATAAATCCTTTCTTTTCCCTGCTGGTTAGCTGCCTTTAATACCGGAAGAATAAACCTGATACGCCGGATAAAGACCTTCCCCCGGCGTATAGGTATTATATTATATACCGATTTGACCGGAAAGCAACCCAAATAGAAAGACGGACCCCGGGGCGCGGGTGCCGGAACGGCGGGAAAAGGCGCCGGGCTGGGAACACACGAAAAACGGGATATTATCTATACGCTGCTCTCCAGATACTCCCATCTCTCGTAACACTCTTCAAGTTCCTTTTCCAAAGCCGTCAATCTGGCCTTTACCCCGGCTATCTTTGCCGCTTCCTGCAGATAGAAATTCATGTCCGTCAAAAGGGCGTATATCTCTTTTTGCTCCGCCTCCAGCCGGTTTATTTTATCCGGCAAAGCATCCAATTCCCTGCGCTCATTATAAGAAAGTTTTCTTTTCTTTGCCGCGCCGGCCACGGGTTTCCGCTCACGGAGAGGTTCGGCTGACCTGCCCTTGCCCTCTCCGGCCGGTTTTCTCTGTCTAAGCCAGTCGTCGTATCCTCCGGGATACTCGCCTATTATACCGTCCCCTTCCAGCACCATGGTCGAGGTCACCACGTTGTTCAAGAAGGTCCTGTCGTGGCTCACTAAAAGCAGCGTCCCGGAGAATTCCAGCAGCAGTTCTTCCAGCAGCTCCAGGGTCTCCAGGTCCAGGTCGTTGGTGGGCTCGTCCATCACCAGCAGGTTGAACGGCCGGCTGAAAAGCCTGGCGAGAAAAACCCTGTTCCGCTCTCCCCCGGAAAGGCCGCGGACCGGGCAGCGCGCCCGCTCGGCGGAAAAAAGGAAATCCTGCAGGTAGCCGATGACGTGCCGCGGCTTGCCGTTAAAGATCACCGTCTCTCCCGTCCCGCTGACGTTCTCGATCACCGAACGTTCCTCATCCAGCTGTTCGCGCAGCTGATCATAATACGCGACCTGCAGGTCAGTGCCCGGCGTGACCTTGCCGGTATCGGGTTTAAGAAGCCCGAGCAGTATCTTAAGCAGCGTGGTCTTGCCGCTGCCGTTGGCCCCGATCACCCCTATTTTATCGCCGCGCATGATCTGGGTGGAGAAGCCGCGGACCAGACGGTTATCGCCGTAACCGAAGTTTATGTTGACCGCCTTGACCACTCTGTGCCCGGAAAGGATACTTTCCTGCGTCCTGAAAGCGGCCGTTCCGGCTTCCCTGCGTTCCGCTTTCTTCTCTTCGCGCAAACGCTCAAGCGCCTTCACCCTGCCCTCATTCCTGCAGCGCCTGGCCTTCACCCCCTGCCTGATCCAGATCTCCTCGCGTGCCAGCTTCTTGTCGAAATTCTCCCTGGCGGACCCCTCTATGTCCAGCATCAGCCGTTTCCGCTCAAGGAATGTTCTATAATCGCAGGCCCAGCTGAAGACACGTCCGCGGTCAAGCTCCACGATCCTGGTCGCGATATTGCTCATGAACATACGGTCATGCGTGACGAAAAACACGGTGCCCGGATAATTCGAGAGGAATTTCTCCAGCCAGCTTACGGAGTCGATATCCAGGTGATTTGTGGGCTCATCCAAAAGCAGCAGTTCCGGCTTGAGCACCAGCGCCCTGGCAAGCAGCACTCTGCGTTTCTGCCCGCCGGATAAAGTCTCGAATGGACTGTCCCCGGGAAGTTTCATCAGGCTTATCATGTATTCCGCCTGGCTGTTGAGGTCCCAGGAGGAAGTGCGTTCGATCTCTGCCTGCAGATCGTCGAGCCGGCGCATAGCCACTTTACCGGCATCTGTTTGCAGCAGATGGCTCAACCTGCGGTATTCGGACAAAAGACCGGCGCGCGTCCCCAGCCCGGAGAACACGACGTCGAAAACAGTGCCTTTGATATCGAGGGGAACTTCCTGGGGGAGGTGCGCTGATTGCAGCCCCGAAGAAAATATGACGCTGCCGCCGTTGACCGGCTGCGAACCCGACATCACCTTCATCAACGTGGTTTTACCGCTGCCGTTCCTTCCCAGCAGGGCTATGCGCTCGCCTTTTTCCACCTGAAGGCTTAATTTATCGAAAATAAGGGGTCCGCCGAAACTGAGGCTGATTTCCTGAAGACTGACGAGTGCCATGATATGGGATATTTATCGAGAATGGATAGTCGAAAGTGAACCCCTTCGACAAGCTCAGGGCAAGCTCCATTGAGCTTTGGATTATGTATGCTCTATTTTCGATTGCTCAATTGCTCCACCAAATTACCGCTTCGCGGTAATTTGGTAGCCCCAACCGGATTTTCAATGACGGCATACGTTACGGAGCTTTTTTAGCGGCGTAACGTATCTGCCGGAATTGATCCCGCGAAGCATGTAAAATTATCGCGGAGAATTTTACGGCCTTTGCGCAGCGGGAGAACCGGAAACGCGTGCAAAAAACAAAATGAGATATTTATCGAAAATAGATAATCGAAATTGGACCGCAATTGAGTTCTTATCGACTTTCTATTCTTCGATTGCTCAATTGCTCCACCAAATTACCGCTTCGCGGTAATTTGGTAGCCCCAACCGGATTTGAACCGGTGTTTAATGGCTGAGAACCATTCGTCCTAGACCAGGCTAGACGATGGGGCCGTATAATCTTAGATAGCGGACCGCGGATATAAAAAGGCGGGGCCTGCATAGATTAAAAAGACTGTATAATTTTAGTTTAACAAGCCGTTTTAGTCAACAATTTTATTGACCCCGCAACTACATATAGTATATACTTAATTTTACGCGTTCCGGCCACCCGGACGCCGCCGTAAAACCATTCCAGAAAGAAAATGAGCATACAGGCCGGTCTTGGCATAAGCACCGAGAAGGATTCGCTGAAAGCGGTAAAAGAGGCCGTTTTGCAGGCGAGGCAGGGACTTGACGATAACGCCCTCCCCAACGTCGCCATCGTCTTCAGTTCGATGGAATTCGCCCACCTGACCATGCTCAAGACCATCTCTTCGATGTTCGGGCATATCGACGTCCTCGGCTGCAGCACGGCGGCGGTGCTCTGCAACGAAGGGATATCCCGGCACGCGGTGGCCGTGCTGCTGTTGTGCATAAGCGCAGACACTTATTACACCACCGGCAACATAACGGACATAAAATACAAAACGGCGATCAAGGCGGGGGAGGAATTCGGGGAAAAACTCCTGGCCGGACTGAAATCCGCCCGCAGGGACCTCGGCATAATATTCTCCGACGGCCTGATAGACAAAAGCTCCAACCTCATCTACGGCATGCAGGAACGCCTGGGCAGCAGTTTCCCGGTGGTCGGAGCGCTGGCCATGGACAACCTGCATTACTCCAAGACCTTCGTCTATTATAACCAATCCGTGGAAAGCGACGCCGCATGCGGCCTTATCCTGGGGGGAGGTGTCAATTTCGGACTGGGGATAAGACACGGCTGGAAACCTCTGGGGAAACCGCGTTACATTACCCGGGCCAGCGGGAACATCGCCTACGAAATAGACGACATCCCGGCGGCCACGGTGTACGAAGATTATCTGGACTGCGACATAAAAGAACTGCGCCTGGAACTGCGGCGCATCGGCACGTTCTACCCCATAGGAATTTACCTGCAGGGCGAAGAAGAATATCTTTTGCGCAACATCACCGATATCGGCGAGGACGGCTCTCTGATACTGCAGGGGAACATACCGGAGAACAGCCAGATCAGGCTGATGATCGGTACCAAGGACACCTGTTATACGGCTGCGGAACAGGCCGTGCGCGAAGCAAAAGAGGCCCTGTCGGCGAAAACAAGCGCCTTCCCCAGGATAAAATTTGCCCTTGTATTTGACTCTATTTCGCGCTATATGTTATTGGGTAGAGACGCGGGGAGAGAACTGGAAGCGGTCAAAAGAGCAGTCGGCCCGGGAGTGCCGGTGATCGGCCTTTACACGTACGGTGAACAGGGACCGCTTAAATCGATAGATTATCACGGTAAGGTTTACCTGCACAACCAGACAATAAGCGTGCTGCTGGTGGGAGAATAATCTTGGACAGCGAAATACTTGTCAATATTCTATGGCTGGCGTTCGCCGCTACGGCGTTGTCCCTGCTCATCTTCTATCTCAAGAAGAACGAGAAGATAAACAACCTGGAATCGGCCGTCGACAATCTCAAGAAGACCCTGGAAGAAATGGACGAGCAGGCGAAATTGATCGTCCGGACGGACATCGCCCTCAACAAGACCCAGGAAGAGCTCGACAAGAAACTAACCGGCCTGTATGCCCTGCAGCGGCTTTCCCGGGCGATAAGCACGACGCTGGAAGAAAAGCATATATTCCGCAAGATAGAGCTGTCCCACCTGGAGGACCTGGGATTCGAGAAGGCATGCGCGTTCCTCTGGAGCGCCGAAACCAGGGAATTCGTCCCTTATCTCCATATCGGCTATATGGAGGACGAGATAGAGTACATAATGGAGGAACTCGCGGGGAAACGCGATTTCTATCTCGACCTTATCGGCAGGGAAAAGACCCTTTCTTCGATATCGCTGCAGAAAGAACTGGGATCGCTTGAAATGAGCAAGGCATTCCGCGCCAACTCCTTCGTTATTTCCCCGGTCATGCCGAAGGAAGGCGACAAAGGCTTCATCTTCGTCGGCGCCGGCGCCGACATGCCGCTGACCGAGGGGGACGAGGAATTCATCATACTGCTGGCCAACCAGGTAAGCCAGGCGCTGGACAACGCGCGCCTCTTCGAACACACCTGGATGGCACAGCAGAACCTGGAACGCAAAGTGGAAGAACGCACACAGGAGCTCAGCCAGGCGCTGGAGGAGGTAAAGACAATAAGCAAACGCAAAACCGACTTCATTTCGGCGGTCTCGCACGAACTGCGCACGCCGCTGACCTCGGTAAAAGGATACGCCG
>CAZAVF010000040.1:0-3975 GCA_964488935.1 uncultured Planctomycetales bacterium
CGGTGCCGCAGCCGAGGTCGATGATCCGCCGCCCCTTCCCGCTCTTGAAAGGAAGCCCCAGGACCAGCGCGTTTATCGCCTCCCTGTAGAACGGCGCGACCTTGAAAAAACACTTGTCGAACCGCTCGGCTTCCCGCTCGAAATGCCGTTTCACCTTCAGCATACGCCTGCCGGACATCCGACTTCCTCCACACTTTGAATGATCATCTTCCGCTTACATCGAGCAGATGCGTCTTTTTCTTCAAAAAGAGAAAAACCAGATAGAACGCCATGCTTACGAAAAAAAACAACGACCATGAGTAATGCACGTAAATACGCCGCAGGACGATAAAGTTTCCCGCCAGTTCCAGGAAGAAATATACCGCGACGATGGCGGAATAAGTGGTGAATTCCCGACGCAGCACGGTCTTAAAAGAAAAAGGCAGTCCGGATTTACGCCATCTGCCCGGACGGGGTATGACCATGGGGGTATTTTTAGCCCATTCGGTGAACCTGCCGCCGAATTTCGCCCTGAGGAACTCCTCCTCTGTGAAGATAATGCGTTCGTAATAAAACCAGAACCCGACCCATACAACGAGCGCCAGCCACCATACCTGCAGGAATAACGTTATGCCGAACACGATGACGAAGTTACCCAGATAGAGGGGATTACGCGTGATGGAATACATTCCCGTGGTGTTCAACACATCGGCGGCTTGTGTCTTTGTGTTACGCCCGGAGGTGCCGCGCGGGACGTAACCGGCCGTCATACAGCGTATCAACAGACCGAGAAAGGACACCGCTATGGCGATACTTTCCCAGTAGTCGCCCCAGGAATCGCCGAATAATTGCTCCACCAGTCTGGAATTGCGCAATGCTATAACCAACAAAGGCACAAGCAGCAGCGGCAGATAACTGCGCCACTTGAAAAGCCACGCGCCCTGTTTTTCCAGATCCTCTCTTAACGCCATACTTGTATCCTTCTCTTCCCTTTTCCCGGGACACGATACTTGATCAGCATCTCACGGCCGGATCTTTTATTTTATACATGCGCGGCCGGAAAACCGCGCCATTTATGGCGCGGATGAGACTTGGCCGCTTCCTTCTTCAGAGATTTCGAAGGACAGCGCAGTATTCCGCTTTGGGAAACCGCAGGCTAAAGCCTGCGGAGCTTCATTATTATACTTCTTATGCAAGAACACATCAATAAACTAATGCCAATACAGGTTCCGGGTGCCGGGTTACAGGTTCTGCGAACGGGAAGAGACGGCGGTAGTAATCGTGTTTCTCCAAAACAGACCGGTTTCTACACTGCGTCTTTGAGATACGCCTCCAGCGCCGCTGGGAAAGGGGACAACACTCGTTTTATCACCCCCTGAAGGACGGATATCGCCAGTCCGTAATTTGTTACCGGCACGCCGGCTTCACGGGCCTTCTCCATACGGCTGAGCACCTCCCTGCGGGTAAGCATACATCCGCCGCAATGAATGATCAATTTATATTCCTTAAGATCCTCCGGGTAATCCCTGCCGGAAGAGACGTCTATGCGGATATCGGCCCCTGTATATTGCCTTAACCAGCGCGGTATCTTGACCCGGCCGATGTCGTCCTCTATGGCATGATGACTGCACGCCTCCGAGATCAATACCTTGTCCTTAGGCCCGAGTTTCCGTATCACCGCCGCGGCCCTGGCGGCTTCCATCAGATCACCTTTATACCGGGCGAAGAGTATGGAGAAAGTCGTGCATTTGACGCTCTCCGGGGTGTCGGCGGTCATCTTCAACACCACCTGGGAATCGCAGACCACCAGGTCCGGCGGGACCTTCAATCTCCCCAGCGCCGCCGCGTATTCCCGCTCCTTGACCACCAGCACCGAGGAATCGCTGTCCAGGACGTCCCTGATCGCCTGCACCTGCGGCAGTATCAGCCTGCCTTTGGGGGCCTGCAGGTCTATGGGGACGACGAACACCGCCAGCCCTCCGGGAGGGACAAGGTCACCGGCCAGCTCTGGGGGGTCCAGGAAATCATCCGGGCAGACCTCCAGGATATGCCGCTTCAAGGCCTCTACGCAAGCGTCCCGGTTGACGACATCCAGGCTGGAGCACACTATCAGCCGCGGGACCTTCGACCTGATCCGTTCAAGATAATCCGGGGAAGGGCTTTTCAAGTCGGCCTTATTGATAACGGCGATCACCGGTATCCGCCTATTTCCCGTCTCCAGCAGCACCCGCTCCTCGTACTCCCCCCAGCGCTCCTCCCCGGTCAAAAGCAGAACTATGTCCGACCTGTCGAATATCCCGGACGTTTTCTTCAGCCTGGCCTCCCCCAATGACGAACTGTCGTCAAGCCCGGCAGTATCCAGAAAGACCACAGGCCCCACCGGCGGCAGCTCCATCGTCTTTTCCACCACATCGGTGGTGGTGCCGGGGACGGGCGAAGTTATCGCCGCGTCCTGCCCGGAAACCAGGTTGAGAAAACTGGATTTGCCGACGTTGGTCCTTCCGAAGATGCCGATCTGCAGGCGCAGCGACTTAGGTGTTTTCTTCACGTTTACGGTGTCCCAATGACATAAGGTTACAGGGATCGAATATCTTATCTATCAATTCCCCGCCGAGTTTCCCGGATAAAAAAGCGCGCAGGTCTTCCTCCCCGGACATCCTGAATTCATTCAAAAGCTCCTCCGCCCTGGAGTATCCCACATAAGGCAGCAAAGCGGTGACGATCGCCGGGCTGCGGTCGAAATACCGGCGGCATTGCCCGGCGTCCGCGGATATGCCCGGGATATGCCCGCTCAGCATCCTGTCCGTATTGATCAACAGTTCCAAAGACTCAAGCATTGAATCGGCGATCAGGGGCATGAACTCGTTTATCTGCAGGCTGCCGGAAGAACAGGCCCGGGCGATCACGGCGTCCCCGGCAAGAACTTTCATCCCGGCCTGCGCAGCCGCCTCCGGGATGACGGGATTGCGCTTTCCCGGCATTATGGAAGAACCCGGCTGCATTTGCGGCAGGGCTATCTCTCCCAGCAGGTTCAACAGCCGCAGATCACCGCATATCTTGATCAGATTGCAGGCGTGGGCTTTCAATATCCCGGAGACCTCCACGAAACAATCGTTGTTGGCCGTCTGGTCCACGAGGTTCTCGCCGCGGGCCAGCCCGAGACCGGTCACTTTACGCAGTATCTCTATCACCAGGAAAATGTACTCGCGCGGGGCGGTCAGTCCGGTGCCGATCGCCGTGCCGCCTATGTTCACCACCCGCAGACGCTCCTCGCATTTGAACACCCGCCAGCGGTCGCGCGCTATCGCCTCGCTGAAAGCGCCGAATTCCTGTCCCAGCGTCATCGGCACGGCCTCCTGCAGCTCGGTCCTGCCTATCTTCACCACCCCGGAGAATTCTTTCTCTTTATTCTGTAACGCTCCCTGCAGGCCGGCGATCCCGGCGCTCAGTTCGCGCAGTTTAAGGATCGCCGCTACCTTCAACGCCGTGGGATAGGTGTCGTTGGTGGACTGGTTGAGGTTGACGTCTTCTATGGGATCGACGATCCTGTATTCCCCGGGCCGTCCTCCCAGCATCTCCTCAGCCCGGTTGGCCAGCACCTCGTTGACGTTCATATTGGTGGAGGTCCCGGCCCCGCCCTGCAGGGCGTCGGTCGGGAACTGGCCGGCGAGCTTTCCCCCTGCCGCCTCATCGCAGGCGCTGATGATAGCCTGCGCTTTCTCCTTTTCAAGAAGTCCCAATTCCATATTGGCCTGGGCGCAGGCCTTCTTGACCAGGCAATACGCCCTGATCAACGCCGGACTGACCGCGCGGCGGCTCAAAGAAAAATTCTCCAGCGCCCTTTGCGTCTGGGCCCCCCAGTAAGCCCCGGCCGGAACTTTCAACTCGCCCAGCCCGTCTTTTTCCACGCGGAATTCTTTCTCCATATTACCCCCTGCGGTTCAGAAACAAAGGTCGCGATCACCGTTCTTGATCCTGCGATGGTATTCCCCGAAT
>CAZAVF010000040.1:3985-12451 GCA_964488935.1 uncultured Planctomycetales bacterium
AATGCCCGCACGATCTCAGGCGGGAAATCCGACGGCGACCTCCGCTCGATCTCGGAGATCTCCCTGCCGATCAATTCCTCCCCGATCCTGCGCGTATCTTCCCCGGCGAAATCATCCAGCCATTCCTGGAACGTCAGGACAGCGTTAAGTTTACAGAAACACCCCTCCCTGCCGCTTTTAAGCATGCTCATTATGTTGTCCCCGGTCCTGCCGCAGCGGTAACCGGCGGTGCAGAAGGAGGTGATATATCCCAGCGAGGCCAGTTCCCTGATCACCTCGTCCAGGGAACGGTTGTCGCCCAGGATGAACTGCTGTATCTTCTCCTCCTGTTCCTGGGTGCGCTCGCTGTAAGCCCCGATCCCCACCCGGGAGGAGGCGTCCCGCTGCGTGCACATGGCGATCACCTGACGCATCATTTCGGGGGTTTCCCGGCAGGTGACGATCATACCCGCGTAGGGGATGGAAAGACGCAATACGGCCACCAGTTTCTTGAAATCGGCGTCGCCGACCCGGTAAGCGCTGTCTTTGACGAAAGGAGTGTTCGCCGCCGGCTCCAGCCTGGGGAAAGAGACCGTGTGCGGCCCTATACCGAAAAACTCTTCCAGGTCGCGGGCGTGCGCCAGCAGGCCCATCACCTCGAAACGCCAGTCGTAAAGCCCGAAGAGCGCGCCGACCGCGACGTCGTCTATGCCTGCCGCCATCGCCCGGTGCAGGCTGTAAAGCCTCCAGAGATAATCGCCCTTGACGCTCCAAGCCGGATGGACCCTGTTATACGTCGGCAGATGATACGTCTCCTGGAAAACCTGGTAAGTCCCCAGCCCGGCCTCCTTTATACTCTTATAATCCCCAATATTCATCGGGGCGGCGTTGACGTTCACCCTGCGGATCGCCCCGCAGCCGCGGCGCGTCTTGACCTTCACCGAATAGATCTCCCGCATCACCCCGCCGATATAATCCGCCCCGGAAGAGGGATGCTCCCCGAAGACCACCACCAGCCGCTTGTGCCCCAGCCTGCCGGCAAGCATCTCGGTCTCTTTGCGCACCTCGGCCATGCTCAGCCGCCTGCGTTCGATAACGCTGTTTTCCCCGCGGAAGCCGCAATAAGCGCAGTTGTTCACGCACAGGCTGGAACAATAAAGCGGCGCGAAAGTCACCACCCGGTTATCGTAAACCTTACGCTTTATGCGCGCCGCGGCGTCGAATATCTCCTCCCACAGCGCATCCTCCCGCACGTTCAACAGGGCCGCCGTTTCCTCAGGTCTGAGGGTCTCGATCGCCAGAGACCTGGCGATGATATCGCGTACCATCTGCGGAGAGGCGTCCCGGCAAGACTCCAGCAGTCCCGATATCTTCCCCTCATCGATAAAAGAGGCGCCGTTACGCAGATAACCGGCGTTCTCCTCCTGCCTGATCACTTTGGATTTAAAATCCCTGTTCTCCCGCAAAACACTATCCATAATTCCCCTTCTTTCTCCTATACCGGATGAAACCGTCCTGAAAAGACAAAAAAAATCCCCGGCCTGGGAATAAACAGACTAGGGTCATGATCTTCAAACGCTAGTCCCTTGGTTTCAGAGCGCGCTCCTATCCCTCAGGTATGTAATTATTATACCGCCGGCGGCGGTTTTGTAAAGGGCTTTCCCCTTGAAAAGCCGGTAGTCACGCGCTGCGCCGGTTATTTCTTTGCGGCGGCGTTCAAACGCAGAGCTTCCACCTCGCGTTTCAAGTCCTCGATCTGCGCCTTTTGTTCCTTTACCTCGTCCGACAACGACCTCTCGCCGGAAATATATCCGACATTCACGAAAAGCATTACTTTCCCGACATATATATAATCCCCTTTATACCCGGGGTAAGCCGACAATAATCCCCGCCGTTCCTCGACGGTAAGCGAGGAAACAGGAACGCGGAAGAACGGCTTGTTCTTATTGCTTCCGTCATCTTCCGGCCATTTAACGGACTTCAGCGATTTCACCGGCGGGACGTTACCGGCTGAAGGGACGCCGGTTTCCTGCAAAGTCTTCCCCACGACCATACCGGGACCGGATACCTTCATCGCGTAGCCGGGCAGAAAAGAAGAAGTAAGCATCTCCCCCCGCTCTATGCGTTCCCCCTCCGGCAATACTACCCGCGCGGGGACACGCCCGATGATGGCAACCGGAAGATTCCCGTATTCAGGATCATCCCATTCAACGCCCATCAGGACAGAAGGCCTGGTGGAAACTACCCCGAGCACGGTCTCATCCCCCTGTCTGGCGGTGCGCACGACAAAATTGTCGTTCCCGGGGTCGATACTGACGACCTCTCCGGCTTTAAGCGTGGGGTCCTTGGAATCGTATTCCTCGGCAAGGTCCCAGCCGCCGCCGCTTATGCTGGAAGTATAACGTATGCTCGCCCGCGCGCAGATATCCCATGAAGTCAACCCGCCGCCCCAGCCGGAGGGCACGTCATCCGGAGAATAACCGTACGTTCCTACGCGGTAGGCGACTTTCATTTTCTGTCCGCTGCCGTCGCTGCCGACGCGCACCAGGCCGGAGGAAGCCCCAACCACCAGGTCGTTCGCCGCCCCGGTAGAGGAACTGTCAGAATATAACCCCATATATCCCCAGGCGGTCCCCACCCGCATTCTTCCCCTGCCTCCCTGGTTCAATGTCTCATTCCCCTGCACATGCATATTGTTCTCTATCCAGGCGTCGGTCGCGTAGACGTTGGTTCCCGAGCCGTTAACCGCCAGCTTGACCTGCGGGCTGGCAGTCCCGATACCTACGTTGCCGATATTACTGAAATGAGCGATAAACACGCAGCAAGACGGTGAGCTGTTTGCGGGATACCCCCAGATGTCCAGCCCGGGATCTGAAGCCCCCCGATGATATAACACTACGTCCCCCTGATACCCGGAGTTGCTGGTGGAATGAAATCTCAATCCGGCGTTAAGATTATCGGCATCGTAACCGGGACTGGTGAGCCATAACCCGTTGTTGTTCAAAGCGTAATAAACCTCCAACGGAGAAGAGGGAGCGGTGGTCCCTATGCCGACGTAACCGCTCGGCATTATCGTCATCAATTCAGCGTTATTATAAAGGAACAACAACCTGTCATCGGCATCGTCGCCCCAGCCGATAACGGCATCCTTGGCATTATATCCGGCTCTATCCCTCATCCCGAGAAAGACGCCGTCGCTACTCCAGGTAGCCTCCAGCCCGACACTCCCGGACGGAATATAAGTAGGATACGCGCTTCCCCTGGCGATTTCACCTACCGAGACGTACTCGCCAAAACCATTTGAAGTATACAGGTCTCCGCTGACATGAGCAAGCATCCTGCTTCCTCTCGCATCTATCTTGTCCAACGGGGATGTCGTCCCTATCCCCACTCTGTCCGCCACCGAAAGATATCCGTTGGTGGAGGGGACATCGGAGACATTAATGCTCCCGTCGCCGTTTGTGTCGCCGACCGCGAAACGCTTGGCGAGAAGCGCGTCGTAACTGCCGTTAGGCGAGGGATAATACGTCGTAATAGTCATGTCTTCCGCCGACGCAGCGGCGTGAAACATTAAAATAACGGCACAGGATATTATCGAGATAGAAAGACGCATATCATACATCCCTTTCTTGCCCGGTTCCGCCGCCGGCGTTCAACTTATTCAGCAAGACAACCATATTCTCGCCCAGATTCTCCATATTGGCGAGCCCTTCGGCGTCATTTTCCACTTCCCCGATATCCCGGCCGATCACCATATTCCAATAGGTGGAACCGGCCAGGAACATCTGGTTCCAGTGAAAAAAGTGGTTCAAGGTATCGAAGGCGTGTATCGCCCCGCCGCGGCGGACCGCCGTCACGGCCGCGGCTGCTTTGTGCTTAAAAAGATAATTATTGGCCCTGGCCACGTATCCGGCGCGCTCGATAAACGCTTTCAGGTTCGCGCTTATATCGGAAAAATAGACCGGAGACCCCAGGATTATGCCGTCGGCCGCGGACATCTTCTCTATGCACTCGTTGACGATATCACCGGCGATCGCGCATTTCCGGTCTTTATTCCTCATACAGGCGTAACAGGCCCGGCAGCCGGAGATATTATGCCCCGCCAGCTGGATCAATTCCGTTCCGATCCCCGCTGCCTCCAGCGCGCCGAATACTCTTCTGATGATGATCGCCGTATTCCCGTCTTTCCTGGCGCTGCCGTTGATAGCGACGACTTTCATAAAAAAAATACCCCCTATTTCCCGCGCCTGTTTATCTCCTGTTTCAACGTCTGTATCTCCCGCTGCTGGACTTTCAGGGCCTCGTTAAGTTCGGCGATGCTGCCGCGCATCTCTTTTATCAACTCTTTGCCGGCGGCCGCCGCCCCGGGATCGGGATCATACCAGGCCACGTTCACCGCCGACATGATCTTTCCGACGTAAGTGCCGTCGGGAAGTTTGAAACAAGGCCGCTTCGAATTTTTCCCGTTGTCGTCCGGCCACTCTATCTCTTCTATTGAAGCTGCCGCTTTACAAAGGACGTCTTTGGGCGGGAACGGCTCCAACGCCATGCCCACGGTGAGCCCGGCGGAAACGGCTTTAGCCCCGAACCCCGGGACCGGGGATATTCCCAGCGGGTCGCCTATGGATATGCGGCCGTTATGCGACGTCACCAGGACCGGCGCGGCGCCGGTCAGCACCACGGGTGTTTTCTCGTTCTTGTATTCCTTCTTCGTGCCCAAACCGATGTGAAACCCCCCGTCCGTGTCCATAACCGCCCCGGGTGTGGTGGAGACCACGCCGAGCAAAGACCTGTGCGAAGGCCCGGCCTTGACCGCGGTCGAAGGAACGGCGTTATCTATACTCATCAGGCTGCCCCGCAGGGCCGTGCCGGAAATACGGTAATTCTCCGCCAGGTCGCCGTGTCCGTTGCCGAAGGTGACGTAACCGCTGGCATTATTGATATACAACGGCCTCAGGGTATTCCAGCTCCCGTACTGGTTGCCGGCGCTGGTAAGCAGAAAATAAGTGTTGCTCCCGTCGTTCCTTATAAAACAGCCGTAGTTACCGTAAATCATTCTAATCTGCCCGCCGGCCGCGCCTAAAGTGGAAGAGCAGATCTCTCCCATCACATCAAGCTTCATATTAGAATTCGGGTTATCCGTGCCCATGCCGATATTACCCGATCCATTCAAAACCAAGTCCGTATAAGTCCAGGAATCGCGGATGAAATACATCTTGTTTGAATTAACATGTATAGCCCAATCATTATTGTCGGAATCCACAAAATCCAATTGCGGGCTGCTTGAAGAAATCCGCAGGGTCCCTGCATAACTCAACCCTGAAGTGGAATCGGCGGAAACGACCTCCAGTTTTGTGTCCGGCGCGGTCGTTCCGATGCCGACGTTACCGCCGTTCTGAAGGACCACTTTTGCCGAAGGCGCGGAAGAAGTACCGTATCCTATATACAGATTATTATCCGTGCCGTCCACAATATTCCAGCCGTTCCCGCTCCCGCCGCTGTACTCGGTCCTGAACCCGGCAGGCCATCCCCCGTTCCCGTAAACATGCAGCAGCGTCCCCGGGCTTGTCGTCCCGATGCCCACGTTGGCGGCGGACAAGGTCATTGTCGGACTGGCCGTATTGTAAACGCCCCAGTTGGTGCTGACCGCGAAATTGAGCTGCGCCGTCCCCCAACCACCGGGCATAGTGCTGTACAAGAGATAACCTGAATGCGAATTGTATACCCCCCCATAATTCGTATCCGTCAAGAATTGCAGGCTTCTTCTGTTCCCGTCGGTGGAGGAGACCCCGCTTCCGCTGCCGATCGCGATACCATAGGTCGTATTCAGGGAGGCAGAAGGGCTGGCCGTCCCTATACCGACCTTATCGGCTACAAGCAGATAACCGTTGCTGCCCGGGATATCCGAAACATTGATACTCCCGTCGCTGTTGACGTCGCCGACGGCGAAACGTTTGGCGAGAAGCGCGTCGTAACTGCCGTTAGGGGAAGGATAATATGTGGTGACGGTAAGGTCTTCGGAGCGGGCGGCAGTGATAAGAAAAAGATTCAATACTACGGCGCACATAAATGCGGACTTCCTGAATCCCATATGTCTCTCCTTCCATCGGCACGGCCTAAGATAATGCCGGGATCACTGTCTCTGGTATAACTACTTTGTCAATTATGTTAGCACGCATTCGATCGTCTATCCAGCTAAAATTGCCGGGGCCTGATACACCGACACGCAGGAAACCGGCATAAAAAAAACGGATAGCGGATAAAGAAAATAAAACTCAAGCGTGGCAGATCACCTATAATGGGACCGGGTCCGCCTAACCCATTGATACTACAGGTGGTTCCTGCAGAAGTGTCCCCATTAACGCACGTTCTAAACGACAAAAAAAGGCAACCCCTATAAAAAGGCTGCCTTGAGTTGTTTATGTGCCGGCAAACTCCGAGTCATTACGACGGCGCCGCACTCTTTGCTCGGCTTGCCGCCTCGCCACGTTCGCCGCGGCATCCTTCAGCTTTTCTCTTGTCGCGAAAAGCTAAAGGAGCCTCTTCGGAGTCCGTTTTTCTTCCTACAAAGGAACTTAAGCACCAAACTCCGACTCAGATGGAACTTCGTCGGAGTCCGTTTCCCTTCCCTTAACGTATCCAACTCCGATTCGACAGGAGTCTTCTCGGAGTCCGTTTTTCTTACTGTCCTCTACGCGAAATCATCTCCAATCCTGGCTGACGATTTCTTGCATAAAGGAAGAAAAACGGAGAGGCAGGGATACATTAAGATTTAATCTTAAAACGCCCCTTTCACCACCAAAAACACCACCGAAACCCTTTCCTAATTCAATAATCATAACATTATACCCTCGTCAGCTCAAGCACTTTCGCCAGGCCTTCACTCGTGCTATGGCTATAGAAGGCAATCACGACATCCGGATCTTTATTTCCCGATATAGCCATAGCGTCTACTATAGGTACGTTATTTTTTCCGCACTCCACCCAATACCTATGCCGGAAATAATGGTTAGTAATCTTTACCCCAACGATCTTTTCGCTGACTTCCTTTAGATAATCGCAAATGTTATGCTGATACAGCTTCTTTCCGCGTTTGGTAAGGAATAAATACGGGGCCTTATGTTTTGCCGATTCTTTGTATGCCTGGCTGATAAAGCTCTCTAACTCTGAATCCAGTTGATTCAAAGGCGCGTATTCGTCGGTCTTGGTTATCTCTGCGCGGATATTGATCTTAACCGGCTTAATTCCCTCCCAAACAACATCCCTTCTCTCAATAAGCGTGGTTTCTTCAACCCTGCGCCCTGTCCGCTTCATAAAGTAAATAGGCCGGTAATATTCCGGTCTGTCCTGCTTTATGAAAGATAGGAGTTCATTGATTTTGCTGTTGCTGATCTCCGGATATTGCTTTTTATTAGGCCTGGGCTTCTTAATATGCTCGGCTATATCTTTAATTATTTTTTCACTGCAAAACCCGAGTTTATACATCCGCTTCATAATAGCCTTAACGTAAATCAATTCTCCCCTTAATCCTTTGGGCCTGTTCAACTCATTAGAATAATAGCTTTTATACTGCTCAAAGAATGCCAATGTTAATTGACTGGGATTCTGCATATAAGGGAATTTTAAACTCCGAAATTCACCGAACATCCGCCAGAAGACCTTTTGGTAATGAAGCAAGGTTTTCCTGGGCTTGCGCTCTCCTAATAAACCATCATTTATGCCTTCCCAGACAGTTGAAAAGCCGCTTGTGAGCCGCAATTTCTCAGCTTCCGGGGTTTCCAGTTCCTTTTGCTTCCGGACTATAATTTCCGCCCTTTTATTTGAAGCCTCCTGCATAGAGTCAGCTTCTACGGTTTCCCAGAATCGCCTCCCGCCTTTACTTAAACGGAAGTTTACCTGGTAATTACCTGCTTTGGTTTCCTTTATACCGACATATCTTTTCATACGTTTTTATGCGATTCGAACCACTTCCAGAACTCCGGCGCGTGCGCTAACAACCTTTTTCCGTGTTTATTTAAAGGACAGCCAGTTTTCTCTTTCCAGCGTTTGCTATGGATAGTATTTGGCTTCACGTGCAATATATCCGCGATGTCTTCAACCGTGAGAATTTCCTTATCCATAGTTACCCTCTCTTTTACAATCTTTTCATATTGATAGCACCCCCGTAAACTTCTGACCTAAAGAGAACTTATTTAATTAGCTGTTAGTTAATATTAGCACGTTCATCTTATTTGTCAAGCAGAAATTAACTTGCAATTAATTAATTTTTCTTTATAATACACTCATGACCGATTACGAAGTTCCTGAACCCCAAATTAATGAAGTTGAGGCGATTGACTCAAAAGTTTATGAATTAGCCAATAAAGGCGAGAAAAACTTTGGGGCGGCTATTAGAATCAGGCGTCAAAGTCTTGGCTTAAAAGCTTACGAACTCGCCCATGATGTTGACGTTAGCCCCGTCTATATAACCCAGATTGAGAAACACGG
>CAZAVF010000041.1:0-12277 GCA_964488935.1 uncultured Planctomycetales bacterium
CCGACTACGACAGGGAGAAGCTCCAGGAGAGGCTCGCGAAGCTCTCCGGCGGGGTAGCCGTGATCAACGTCGGGGCGGCCACCGAGACCGAAATGAAAGAGAAGAAGGCCAGGGTGGAGGACGCTTTGCACGCCACCCGCGCAGCGGTCGAGGAAGGCATCGTTCCCGGGGGCGGGGTCGCGTTATTGCGCACCATCTCCAGCGTAGAAGCCCTGAAGCTCGAGGGCGACGAGAGGGTCGGCGCCAACATCATCAAGAGGGCGCTTGAGGAACCGATGCGCAAGATATCCGAGAACGCCGGGGTCGAAGGCGTCGTCGTGATACAGAAGGTCAGGGAACAGAGCGGCTCTTTCGGGTTCAACGCCGAGGCCGAAGAATATACCGATATGATCAAGGCCGGCATCATCGATCCGGTCAAGGTCGTCAGGCTGGCTATCGTGAATTCCTCCAGTATAGCCGGGTTGATGCTGACCACCGAGACCCTGATCACCGAGATACCGGAAAAGGAGAAACCGGCTCCGGCCATGCCTCCGCATCCCGAGTATTAATCCCTTCGCCCAGAAATCCCCGGATTTCTAACCCGGGGATAGGGGAAGACTCGGTAGTAAAAGAAAGTAGTTAATGCAGCCGGCCCGGCCGCGCAGCCCTGAACGGGGATGCGGCCGGGCCGGTTTTTTAAGAGAGCGGATGAAGAAGGGGGAGGATCTCATGCCCGGGAAAAGAACGGGAAAAGCCCGCATATTGTTGACCAACGACGACGGCATCCACGCAGCCGGCCTGGCCGCCCTTTACCGGGCATTGTCGCCGCTGGGAAAAGTCACGGTAGTCGCCCCGGACAACGAGCGCAGCGCGGCCAGCCACGCCATCACCCTGCATCAGCCGCTGCGGTTAAGGCAGGTGAAACTTAAAGACGGGCCGGAAGGATTCTGCACCAGCGGGACGCCTGCCGACTGCGTTAAGCTCGGCGTGAGCGCTGTGTTGAAGCGCCGCCCCGATCTCGTGGTCTCCGGTATCAATCCGGGGCCGAATACCGGGTTCAGCGTGCTGTATTCCGGGACGGTATCCGCGGCCAGGGAGGGCGCGATGTACGGCATCCCCTCCATGGCCGTCTCTCTGGCGACCCGTTCCGTCGACGCCGATTTTGAATACGCGGCATCTTTTGCCGCGGGGCTGGCGCGCAGGATACTTTCCGGCAGGTTCATCCCGGCCGGATGCCTGTTGAACGTCAATATCCCGGAAGGCAGGATCAAAGGCGTGAGATTCACGAAACAGAGCGTGCGTTTCTTCAAGGACAGGTTCGAGAAGAGGCGCGATCCGCGCGAACGCGAATATTACTGGCTCAGCGGGGAGTTCTTCGGCGGCAGCCCGGACGCGGAGACCGACAGCGAGACCGTGCGGCGCGGCTACGTCTCCCTGACGCCCCTGATCAGCGACGTCACCGACTACGCTCTGCTGGCCGGGCTGCGGGATAAACGGATAGTTTTATAGACCACAGCCCCCCTGTTCTACCCATCCAGCCGTTTTATTGCTTGTTAGTGCTTCTTCAAGGTATTATAATAAAACGCAAATCCCACCGGACGCATGAGAGAAAAACAAACGCGGGCACCATGAATAAAGCGGTATATCTTTTTAGGGAAACCTTCCATTTGATCAGGGCGCATAAGATCTATTTTTTTGCGCCGATCCTGATAGTCTTTGCGCTTTTAGCCCTGCTTGTTTTCTACGTGGGACCGAGCGTGATAATTTCTTTCATTTACGCCGGGATATAGCGCGTGATCTCCTCTCAACGCTGCTGCTGCGGCATAAACACAATCGTCTTAAATCGGGTGTGACCGGGGTGATATGTCCGGAAAAACGATCAAACGGAAACTGACGGCGTTCCTGCTCGGCGCGGTCTTCATTTTTCTCGTTTTGGAGATCATGCTGCGCGCAGGCGGGTTTTTCATGTTCCATCGGCCGGGCATGGAGAAATACAAACCGGCCCGGGGCGGCTGCAGGATATTATGCATAGGGGATTCGTTCACTTACGGCCTGGGAGCGGCGCACGATCTCGATTATCCCGCCCAGCTGGCAAGGATGCTGGATTCCGGATATCCCGGCGGTAAATTCCGGGTAATGAACCGCGGCAGGTGTTCTTATAATACCGCACAGATCCTGTCGGATCTCAAGGCGGCTTTGAGAGAAGGAGCGGCCCCGGACCTGGTGATCCTGCTGGGGGGCGGGAGTAATTACTGGAATTTTTACGGCAGGCAGGAGCGTTCCGGGGCGACATCGCTGCCGGCAAAGTGGTTCTTTAGCACCAGCGTCGGTAAATTGGCCGCCTCTCTTTCCTGGGAAGCGAGGGAACGGGGCGGCTCCCCTGCGGATACGCACAATTACGGTTTCACCGGCGGCCGGAGGGCGGCTTTAAAAAGGCTGGAAGCGCGCATCCGCCGCGGCGATCACGGGAGCAAAGCCTACATCGAGCTCGGCGTCGCCCTGGCCGAATGCGGTTCGTACGCCGAAGCCGAAAAATGTTTTCTGAAGGGAATAGAGATAGATCCCGCCTCAAGCGGCGGCTACGCGCGCATGGGGGGATTGTGCGTTTCCCTGGGGCGTTACGGGGAAGCTAGGAAATGGCTGGACCGGGCGCTGAAGGCCGGCCCGGGGAACGTGGAATGTTACGTGGAAACCGGGTGGTTCTATCTGCAGCAGCGTTTGTATGATGAGGCGGTTGAATGGTACAGGAAAGGGCTTGAGATAGATCCCGGCTCGGGGATATGTTATTTGAGCATCGGGACGGCTTACGCGAGGCAATCCCTTTATGACGAGGCCCAGGCATGGCTGGAGAAAGGGATCGCCGCAGACCGGCTGAACGGTGATCTTTATAGATGCCTTGCCGGAGTGTACGCGAATAAGGGCGAGCGCGCGAAGGCGAAAGAATGCATACTGCGGGCCGCCTGCCTGGATCCCGAGGACATGGACACCGGGGCCGACCTTGTGCGTATCTTCGGCGGAGATCGTTCCGCCATTTCGGAGATGCTCGCAGAGAAGCGTATCGTTCCTCCCGCGGGAATAGCCGGATTGCTTAAAAAGATGTCGTCTCTCGAGGAGGTCGGGCCGTGGATAATCTCGGACATAAGCCGTATCGCGGACATCTGCCGCCGTAACGGCATCGCGATGGTCCTTATGGATTATCCCCAAGACGCGGGATTCTCGGAACTGATGGCGAGGACCGCCCGGGATAATTCGATCCCGTTCGTGAGCAATTACCGTGTTTTCTCGGCCATGGACAGGGCGGCCTCCCGGATTTGTTTTGTCTCCGACGGGCACTGCAGCGCCGAGGGATATGCCGTTATAGCGCGTAATCTGTTCGATTTCCTGAAAACTGAAGGGAAGGTCTGCCGATGACGGGAGGAAAGTCACCCGCGCGGGCCGCCGGGCCGTTATTCGTAATATCCGGCGTGCTTGTTTCCCTGGTATTGCTGGAAGCCGTTCTCCGTCTCGGCTGCTGCGCGATATCATTTCTGCAGGAACGCCGCAACCGGCAGGCCATGGAACGCGGGGGAGTCTATAAGATCATGTGCGTCGGCGAATCCTCCACCGCGATAGGAGGGGAAAATTCTTATCCAAGCCAGCTTGAGGCGCTGTTGAACCGTTCCGGCAGCGGGCCGTGTTTCCGCGTGATCAATAAAGGCGTATCTACCGTCGACAGCACCTATATCGTCAGGCACCTTGAGGAGAACGTGGAGAAATACAAACCGGACATGGTGATCGCCATGATGGGCATAAACGACAGGCAGATCAAATATTACGAGGGTATACAGGATACCGGATCAGTCTTATTCAGGCGTTCCGCCGCCTACCGCTTCCTGAGGTTTGTCGCGGCGGATATCCGGGGGAAACTAAAGGCGCGGCCCGTGCCGGAGGAGGCGGTTTCCCCTGCGCCGGGCGCGGATAGCGGAGGGCAGCCGGCGGCGGAAGCGCGGACCGGTGAAGCCGGTCCCGGGGAACGCGGGGAGGAGGAGTATATCCGGCTCGGAAGATCTTGCCGGGAAAAAGGGCAGTATCCCGGGGCCGAAGAAGCGTTCAGGAAAGCCCTGGCCGTTAACCCGGCCAATCCTTCCACCTATGTGGAGCTGGGATGGACGTACACGCAGGATAAGAAGTATCTGGAGGCAAAAGACAGCTTTGTGGCGGCATTGAAGGTTGATCCTTCCGATAAGGGAGCGCTGCTTGGGTACGGTCTGTTCTGTTCCTCAAGAACGGCATATCGCAGCGCGGAGGAGACATTCAAAAGGCTTATAGAAGCGGACCCTTACGATGAGAAGGGGTATGTGGAGCTTTCCTGGGTTTATATGCGGACAGGCAGATATTCCCTGTCGGAGGAAGTGTTGAGAAAATATATGTCCCTCGCTCCCGGGAACGTAAAAGTGTACGCGGCATTATCCACTCTTTACCGGGAAGCCGGCAGGCCTGATCTGGCAGAAGCCTTGACCGGCAAGACGGATCCGGCACGGGCATCTTCCTACAGCGCCCTGACCATATATAATTATAGAAAAATGAAGGAGATACTGGATAAGAAGGGCATAAAGCTGGCATGCATGGGGTATCCCGTGCGCAGCGTGGGGACGTTGAAGGCGGTCTTCGGCGGCAGCCCCGGAGTCCTTATCATAGACAACGAGAATGTTTTCAAAGAAGCCCTGAAACGCGGCAGGTACCGCGATTATTTCCTGGACATGTTCGGAGGTGATTTCGGGCACTGCCGGAGAAAAGGTAACGCGCTCATCGCCGGGAACGCGGCGGACAGTGTGATAAGTTTCCTGAAAAGAGAGGCGATATGGAATTGAAGAAAGGGCCGGGCAGCTTGTGCGTGAAATGCGTGCTGCCGGAGCATAGACCGGATATCACCTTTAATGCCGCCGGGCAATGCAGTTTATGCTCCGGGGATCGGGACGGAGACCGCCGCCGGCGGGAAAGTCCTTTGCTGGAGACAGACTTCGTCAAGATACTGACCCGCAATAAAAAGCGCGGCAGATACCACTGCCTGGTCATGTGCAGCGGGGGGAAGGACAGCACCGCCGCTTTATACTATATGAAAAAGCGGTATAAACTGGAACCGCTGGCGTTCACTTTCGACAACGGCTTTGAA
Source organism: uncultured Planctomycetales bacterium (assembly GCA_964488935.1). Classification (GTDB taxonomy): domain Bacteria; phylum Omnitrophota; class Gorgyraeia; order Gygaellales; family Profunditerraquicolaceae; genus Undivivens. Next base: position 5,132 of record CAZAVF010000041.1, read on the forward strand.
CCCCCGGATGCCCTGGAGAACGTCCGGAATGCGGTGGAGCGTCTCGGCGTCGACCACTTCATGTTCAAGAGCGATTTCATGCTGGATATGTTCGCTGCGATAGTCAAGTCGAAGGCAAAAGCCGTAATCTGTCACGTCTGTTCGATCCGGTATATGGACGTCGCGCTGCGGACCGCCGCGGGGTTTGCCATACCGGTGGTGATTGGCGGCTGGACAAAGGGACAGTCTAGTCCCGGCGGGACCAGGCATCCGGAATTTTCCTCCATGGCGAAAGGGACGGCGGATTTCCTGGCGGGCTTCCGCCGGCAGGATCCAAAATACGGGGATTTCCCGGCGAGCGTCGGGGAGGTCATGAAAAGAGCCGGCCGGCAGAAACCCGCATGCACGGTCATCTCACCCCACTGGTTCCTGCCTTTCGACCGGGAGCATTATTCCGGGATGATAGAACGGGAACTGGGCTGGAAACCGGCGGCGTCGAGCTATCCCGCCGGGTCGACGAACTGCCGGCTGAACTTTCTCTCGGTGCTCCTGTCCATGAAGCATTACGGTTATTCGCATTACCACGCGGAGATGAGCAGAATGATAAGGATGGGTGTGTTGACGAGGGAAGAGGCCTTGCGGCGGCTTGAGATCGACTTTAAAGAAGAGGATATCCTTCCGGTCCTGGATAAACTGGGATGCCGGCCGGAGGATATATGTTTTTGACCGGCAGGAAGGGGGGCTGCGCGTTATGTGGAAGAGCTTTCTCCGCAGACTGACCGCGTTGATACAGAAAGTGTTGCTGTGCCTCTGCCTGACGGTCGTTTATTTCCTGGGCATGGGATTGACGGTCCTGGCCATGGCGGTATTCAAGCGGAAGATACTTGCCGGCTGCGCGAGAACGGACGGCACTTTCTGGCTCGATCCCTCTGAACAAGACGGCGCCTCCGATAACGGCGGGTTCCAGTCTTAAGCGGCGAAAGGCAAGGTTTTACTTCAGTGATTACTCTATGAATATATTGGGAATATCATGTTTTTATCATGATTCCGCGGCCTGCCTTGTGCGGGACGGCAGGATAACGTTCGCGGCTTCCGAGGAACGGTTCAACCGTAGCAAATGTTCCCCGGTCTTCCCCATAAACGCGATAAATCATTGTCTTCAGCACGCGGATATGACGATGAACGACGTGGACGCGGTGGCGTTTTATGAGAAGCCGTTCCTCAAATTCTACCGCGTCCTTTTGAGCCACGCAAGGGCATATCCGTTCTCATGGGGGAGTTTTTGCCGGGCGATGCCCGGCTGGCTGGAGGAACGGCTTTTCCTCCCCCAGATACTGCGAAAAGAACTTTGCTACGAAGGCAGGATCGTGTTCATAAAGCATCATCTCTCGCATGCGGCGAGCGCTTTCCTCGTTTCGCCGTTCGACGAAGCCGCGATACTGACCGCCGACGGCGTGGGGGAATGGGCCGGCACCGCCTTCGGCTCCGGCAGGGGCACGGATATCCGCATCGCCAAAGAACTGCATTTTCCGAATTCGCTGGGACTGTTCTACAGCGCGGTCACCACTTATCTGGGATTCGAGGCCCTGACCGGAGAGGGAAAGGTGATGGGGCTGGCGGGTTACGGATCACCGGCATATGTGGACAGATTGAAAGAGATGGTCATTGTCAGGCCTGACGGCAGTTTTATGATGGACCAGAGATATTTCGGGTTCAATAAAGGCGGGAGGATGTATACCGCGAAGCTGGTGAAAACGCTGGGCAAGGAACGCCGCCCGCAGGAGAAGATCGAACAAAGACATTGCGACGTCGCGGCCAGCCTGCAGAAGTTCACCGAGGACATTTTGATAAATATAGTCCGGAAGGTGCACGAGGAAACCGGAATGAAGAGGCTTTGCCTGGCCGGAGGGCTGTTCCTGAATTGTGTAGCCAACGCCAGGATACTGGAGGACACCCCGGTCAGGGAGATATTCGTCCAGCCCGCCGCCGGAGACAGCGGGGGGGCGCTGGGAGCGGCGGTTTACGTGTATCACCGGTTATCGCGCGACGACCGCCGCGCGGCCCTTAAAGATGTCTATCTCGGCCCGGGGTTTTCCGATAGAGAGATCAAGCGGGCGCTGATCAACGGGAATATCGTTTTCCGGGAGTATGCCGATGGTGAATTGTTCAAGTATATAGCCGGGCGGCTCGCGCAGGACAGGATCGCCGGATGGTTCCAGGGCAGGATGGAGTTCGGCCCCAGGGCCTTGGGGAACCGTTCTATATTGGCGAGTCCCCGCAATCCGCGGATGAAAGATCTGTTGAATTCAAAGGTGAAACACCGGGAGGATTTCCGGCCTTATGCTCCGGCGGTGCTCGAAGAGCGGTGCGCCGAGTTCTTCGATGTGCGGCAGCGGTCCCCGTTCATGCTGATAGCCGGGCGGGTCAGGGAAGGGAAAAGGGGTGTCATCCCCGCGGTCACGCACGTTGATGATACCGCCAGGGTCCAGGTAGTCGACAACGACGCTAATCCCCGTTTGCGCGGATTGCTCAAGGAATTCGAGGCCCTGACCGGCGTACCCGTATTGATAAACACGTCGTTCAACTTGAAAGGAGAGCCGATCGTCTGCAGCCCGGAAGACGCGATAGACTGTTTCAAGAGAAGCGGGATGGATATCCTGGTCATGGGCAACTGCGTGGCGGAGAAAAACTGGGTAGCGTGAGATATGCGGCCGGAGCCGGCGTATGTTATAAAAGTTGACAGATACCCCCCCAGGGTTTATTATTAATATAATATTGATACGGGACCGGCGGGGAAAAGGTATACGTTAAATGGGTAATCTGATAAGATTCGGGGTCTCCATAGAAAAGAACCTGGTTTCAGGATTTGACGCCCTGATCAGGAAGCGTAAATGCGGCAACCGTTCCGAAGCGATAAGGGACCTTATCCGCCGGGAACTGGTGGAACAGGAATGGGCGGACGATAAAGTTGTCGCCGGGGCGATCACGCTTATTTACGACCACCATAAGCGGGAGTTGTTGAGCAAGTTGACGGCGGTGCAGCATAATTTCCAGCATTTGATAATAGCCACCCAGCATATTCATCTTGACCACTCCAATTGTCTGGAAATGATAGCCGCCAAGGGAAAGGCGGCCGAGATCAAGGAGCTGGCCGATCTGCTGCGCTCCATCAAAGGGGTCAAGCATCTGTCCCTGAATGCCGCGACCACCGGCAGTGAAGTGTAAAAAAATTTATTTTTTAGTAGCACAAGTGTTATTTTTGTGCTATCATTCACATCCTGGAGATCGGATAAACAATCAACACAGGAGAGAAAAATGCATATACCCGACGGATATCTGGGGCCCGCTACCAGCGGAGTGATGTATGCGGTGATGCTCCCCACTTGGGCGCTGGCATCACAGATGGTCAAGAAAACGCTTAAAAGCAGGCAGGTCCCGCTTTTGGCGATCAGCGCCGCTTTCAGTTTCGTGGTCATGATGTTCAACGTTCCCATTCCCGGAGGCACCACGGGACACGCCGTAGGCGCGGTGCTGGCGGCGATCCTTCTCGGCCCCTGGGCCGCCTGCATAGCGGTCTCCGTGGCCCTTATAGTGCAGGCCCTGCTTTTCGGCGACGGAGGCATAACAGCCATCGGGGCGAATTGTTTCAATATGGCGTTCGTCGAGGTCTTCGCCGGTTATTATATCTACAGGTTCCTGAGCGGGAATTCCCCCGCTACTTCCGGGCGCAGGGTCATTGCCGCCGCCGTGGCCGGTTATTTTGCTTTGGCCCTGGCGTCATTGACCACCGCGGTCATGTTCGGCATCCAGCCTTTATTGTACAAGACACCCACCGGCCAGTCGTTGTATTGTCCGTACGGCCTGAACGTCGCCGTCCCGATGATGCTGGGCGAGCATATGCTGGTGTTCGGCTGGGTCGAAGCACTTATTACCGCGCTGGTGGTAAAATACCTGCAGAAACAGGACCCTTCACTGATCGCTTCGGGAAAGGAGGCGTAGAGAAATGAAAACCACTTCTAAACTTTGGCTGGGGTTGATCATATTTGCGCTTCTTTCCCCTCTGGGGCTTTTTCTTCCCGAGTATTTCAAGGCGGGCGACGCCTGGGGCGAATGGGGGCCGGAGACACTCAAGGAGCTGGTCGGATATGTCCCGCAGGGATTTTCCAGGCTTTCCGCCCTTTGGAACGCCCCCGTGCCGGATTATGCCTTCAAAGGATGGGAAGAGAAAGGTCTCGGCGATCTGAGCTTCGCCTATATCGTTTCTGCGGCCGTCGGCATCGCCATCACCGTGGCGGTCATTGTGCTGCTGGGGAGACTGCTGACCAGGAAGAACGACTAACGAAGCCTATACCCGGAGAACCGCTTTTCTTCTTACATTGAATGGCCAAGCGTAGAAAAACGATAATTCTTACAGGCGGGGCCGGTTTCATCGGCAGCTGCTTTCTCTGGAAGCTTAACCGGGAGGGGGTCGAAGATATAATCGTTGTCGACGACCTCGGCAGCGACGCCAAATGGATGAACCTGCGCGGCAAGCTTTTTATGGATTATATCCATAAGGACGACCTCCCGGTCCTGCTTGAGTCGGGGAAACTGGACGGCATTGGAACGATAGTCCATCTCGGAGCCTGCAGTTCCACCATCCTTACCGACGCCGGGTATTACCTTAAGAACAATTACGAGTATTCCAGGCGGCTCGCCGAATGGGCGTTCGCCCATTCGGCGAAATTCATTTACGCCTCTTCGGCCGCGACTTACGGCGCGGGAGAGGGCGGCTACGGTGACGAAGAGGAAAGATTGCCTTTTCTCAAGCCGCTCAATATCTACGGTTATTCCAAGCATCTTTTCGATCTCTGGCTGCTGCGCAACGGACATTTCGGGAAGGCCACCGGTTTCAAGTTCTTCAACGTCTTCGGACCGAATGAATACCACAAGGCGGAAATGATGAGCCTGGTATGCCGTAATTTCAAAGAGGCGGCCGCCGGCGGACCGATACGCCTGTTCAAGTCTTACGATCCCGCGTATCGGGACGGCGGGCAAAAGAGGGATTTCGTCTACGTCAAGGACACCGTCGAGATAATGTATTATTTCTTCCGGGAAAGCGGGAAAAGCGGTATATTCAATCTCGGCACGGGCGCGGCGAGGAACTGGAACGATCTGGCGCGCGCGGTATTCGCTGCCGCCGGCAAGCCGGAAAAGATCGAGTACATCGATATGCCGGAGAATATCAAGCCCAGATACCAGTATTTCACGCAGGCCGACATCGCCAAATTGAGGGCCGCCGGCTGCAGCCACGGTTTTGCCTCCCTGGAAGAAAGCGTGAAGGATTACGCTTCATATCTGGCCCGGGAAGAATATCTGTAGAGAAGGCCGCAAAACGACCGCCCGGCGCTCTGTATATCCAAAGACATGAAAACGAACAGTTTCATAGAGCGTTCCCTGATGGGAGCCGTTTCTTTTTTAAGAGGATCGATCTTCGCGGACGACTACGCAATAAAGACCGGTTTCCTGCAGGCGCGCGATCCCCGTTTCAAGGCGGCGGCGGTCTTACTGCTTATACTCTCGGTGCTTTTCACGCGGGAGCTCCCGGTGCTGGCGGGTATTTATATTATAACGCTTTTGTCGGCGGGATTCTCCTCCGTCAACCCGGCGTTTTTTCTGTCCAGGACGTGGTTCTTTATCCCGTTTTTCGCGCTGTTTATCGCGGTCCCCTCCATCTTCAGCGTTTTCACTCCCGGCGAACCGCTGGCGTCGTTCAGGATAAGCGGTTTGCCGCTGCAGATAACGCGGCAGGGCGCGGCGGGCGCGCTCATTTTCTTCTCCAGGGTGCTCGTCTCGGTTTCTTTGTGCGTGTTATTATCGGTGACGACAAGGCATTTTTCCCTGCTGAAGGTCTTGAGGGTGTTCCGGGTGCCGCAGATATTCGTGATCACGATGGGGATGTGTTACCGGTACATTTTTCTTTTTATCGGCATAATACAGGATACCTATACTGCGATGAAAAGCCGCTGCGGCTGCGCGGTCTCCCCGGTAAAGGGGCAGAGAATAGTGGCCTGGAATATCGCGACTCTCTGGCAGCGTTCATACCGCATGCAAAACCAGGTTTATGACGCCATGCTTTCGCGCGGGTATACGGGCGAGGTCTATTTATACGGCAGGTTCCGCGCCGGGGCCAAAGACGTCCTGACCCTGGCAGGCGCGGCGTTGATTTTCCTTTTTGTCCTATGGCGAACATATTATTCGAACTGAACCAGGCGAGCTATTCCTATTTCGGGAAATTCCCCGCCCTCTGCGCGGTCGACCTGACCATAAGGCAGGGGTCCAAGGTGTCCGTGATAGGGGCCAACGGCTCAGGCAAATCGACCCTGCTGTCCATGCTGGACGCGCTTATATTCCCCGATAAAGGAAGCGTCAAGGCCTTCGGCATATCGCTGGACGAAAAAATGCAGGACGACCGGGATTTTTCCAGGGTTTTCCGCAGGCGGGTGGGGCTGGTTTTCCAGAATCCGGATACGCAGTTGTTCTGTCCGACGGTGAGGGAGGACATCATGTTCGGTCCTCTCCAGCTGCGCATGCGCGATTCGGAGGTGGCGAAGAGGCTCGAGAAGGTCGTAAGCGAACTTAGGCTTGCCTCCCTGCTGGACCGTTCACCGTATCAGCTCAGCATCGGAGAGAAAAAGAAGGTGGCGATCGCCTCGGTGCTGGCGATACAGCCGGAAGTGCTTCTTTTGGACGAACCCACCGCCGGGCTGGACCCCCAGACCACGCGCGACATCATAGATATCCTCGTGTCCGAGAACCTTTCCGGCACGACCCTGGTCACGGCCACGCATGATCTTCATATAATCGAGGAGATCGCGGACACCGTGCATGTATTCGGGCCGGAGAGGAACATTATCCGCAGCGCGCCCCCGGAAGAGGTGTTGTGCGACCAGCCGTTCCTGCAGGCCCATAATTTAGTGCACATCCACCGCCACAGGCATAAGGATGCCGGTGTCTCGCACGCGCATCAGCACGATGTAAAACACCACCATTGATCGCGGCGCGGAAATCACCGGATGCCGGGTATTTGTGTCGGCTCTCGATCTGCCCTGCGCGCTGTCTAAAAAACTTAATGAACAGCGTCCCCCTCCGGGTTGACAGCCGTCTTCCTTTATGTTATAAGCAGTG